>CANPXR010000029.1 GCA_947586655.1 uncultured Bacilli bacterium
TAAGATAAAAGATTTTTTATCTTATTTTTTTATGGTAAAATGTTTATTAGGTGGTAACATGTATTTAAAATATGGAGATTTTGAATATCCTGTTTTTATAACAAAGAAAAATAATAAAAACTTATATATAAGAGTAGATGATAAACTTAATATAAAAGTTACTTGTCCTTACTTATATACAAAAAAAATGATTAGGAAGGTATTAGAAGATAATTTAGGTAGTGTTTATAAGATGATAGATAAGCAGAAACTTAAAAACAATAATAAGTTAAAGGAGGCTTATAGTTATTTAGGAACACCATTAAATGTTATTTATAGACCTGTTAAAAAGCCTTTATTTGACGGGAAAAACATTATTTTGCAAAATGATTTAATGTTATTAAAGTGGTATAAAAAAATGGCTTTAGAGATATTTAAAAGCCATTTAGATGAGGTTTATTACGTATTTGAAGAAGATATTCCTTATCCAAAACTTAAGATCATGCAAATGAAAACAAGGTGGGGTGTTTGCAATCGTAAAAATAACTCAATTACCCTTAACTTAGAATTGATAAAAAAGGATAAGGAATGTTTAAATTATGTAATTATACATGAATTATCACACTTCGTTCATTTTAATCATAGTAAAAGTTTTTGGAAAACGGTTGAGAAATATTGCCCAGATTATAAAAGAATAAGAAAGGAATTAAAAAAATGATTATAACATCAGTTAATAATGAAAGAATTAAGTATATAAAAAAACTTAGAAATACAAAGTTTAAAGAGCAAGAAAGGCTTTTTATAATTGAAGGAGAACACCTAGTTAAGGAAGCACAAAACTCAGGAGTTTTAACCTTAACTTTATCTACGCTTGATTTGGATTATGGAGTGGAAAACATAATGGTAACAAGTAGGGTACTAAAAAGCATTACAAACCTTTCTAGTGTTACAAATGTTATTGGTATTTGTAAGTACGTTGAAGA
Organism: uncultured Bacilli bacterium; assembly: GCA_947586655.1. Classification (GTDB taxonomy): domain Bacteria; phylum Bacillota_I; class Bacilli_A; order RF39; family UBA660; genus Aphodocola. The sequence continues at coordinate 963 of CANPXR010000029.1, forward strand.
AAAAAAAGAATTAGGAAATAAGATTATAATATTAGATGGGGTTCAGGATCCCGGGAACTTAGGAACAATTATTAGAAGTGCATGTGCTTTTGATTTTACAAGCGTTGTTTTAAGCCCTAATTGCGTAAGAAAGTATAATGATAAGGTAATTAGAGCAACCCAAGGAATGTTCTTTAAAATGAACGTTGTAACCCAAAATATAAGTAATCTAATAGAGTCTTTGAAAAAGAAAAATTATTATGTATATGGCACTGATGTAACTTCTGGAATAGACGTTAAGGATGTTAGTAATAAAACAAAAGTTGCGGTAGTAATGGGTAGTGAAGGAAGCGGAATTTCAGAAGATTTAAAGGGACTTATCTCAAATAATATATACATAAAAATAAGTGAGAAGTGTGAAAGTCTAAACGTTGCGGTAGCAGCGTCAATAATAATGCATGAATTAAGATAGTTACTTAAATATTTATATTAATGGTGGTGACAATATGAATTATTTGTACGTTGGTAAGCTAGTTAATACTCACGGGATAAAAGGTGAGGTAAGATTAATTTCTAATTTTAAACATAAGGATAAAATTTTTATTCCAAATTTTAAAATTTACGTTGGTAAACAAAAAAAAGAGTACGTAATTGAATCGTACCGAAAACATAAGAATTTTGATATGTTAATTTTTAAAGGTTTTTATGACATTAATTTGGTTGAACATTTAAAGGGAAGTTTTGTATACATAAATAAAGATGATTTAAAACTTGATAAAAATACTTATTTAGCAGTTGATTTAATTGGATTTAATGTTATAATAAATGGTAAATTAATTGGTGTTATTAATGATGTTTTAGATACCCCAGCAAATGAGGTTTTAGTAGTTAATGACAAGGTTATGATTCCTTATGTTAAAGCTTTTATAAAAGAAATTGACTTTGAAAAAAAAGAGGTAATTGTCAATTATGTGAGAGGGTTATTATGATGAAGATAGATATTTTAACATTATTTCCTAATATGTTTAATGGTTTTAAATCAGAATCGATTATAAAAAGAGCAATTGATAATAAAAAGGTATCAATTAATACCATTAATTTTAGAGATTTTTCTGCTAATAAGCATAAGAAGGTTGATGATACTCCTTATGGAGGAGGAAGTGGAATGGTGCTTATGTGCCAACCTATATTTGATGCAATAGATAGTATAAAGACAAAAAAATCAAAGATTATTTTGCTTAGTCCACAAGGAAAGAAATTCACTCAAAAAATGGCCTATAAGTTATCGAAAGAAGAACATTTAATATTTGTTTGTGGCCATTACGAAGGATTTGATGAAAGAATAAAAAATATTTGTGATGAGGAAGTATCAATTGGTGATTATGTTTTAACTGGTGGTGAACTACCAGCCATGGTAATTTGTGATTCAGTGGTTAGATTAATTGATGGAGTAATAGATGCTGAGTCTTCTAAGAACGAATCGTTTAATGATAATTTGTTAGATTATCCTAATTATACTAAACCAAGAAATTATAAAGGTATGAAAGTACCAGATATTTTATTATCTGGAGATCATGAGAAGATAAACAATTGGAGAAATGATAAAAGATTAAAGGTTACAGCTGAAAAAAGGCCAGATTTATTAAATAAAAGAGTTAAAATAGATAAAAGTGGAATAAAAGAAAACAAAAATAAAATAAGTTTGGATGATATAAAAAACATAAAGGTTACCGAAATAAAGCAAGCTAAAAAAACTGGTAAATATAAATTGTTAAGAACAAGTGATATAAAGGCGATTACTATTCTCGATACTAGCATAATAAAGGGTTATAAATTAAAGGGTAAAAGTGGCTCTGACCATGTTACTAAAATACTAATTGTAAAGAATTCTTTTATTAAAAAAATTGCTATGAAAAACGTCAAAAAAAAGATTGACATACTTAATTATAGGTTTAATATTGTTCTTTCAAACGAAGATGATGATGAGGGGACTTCACGAGTTTTAGGTGAAGCTGAAATGTTAAAACAAATGATAATTAATATGTATTCTAATTATTTAGGCAGTGAAAACATTGATAAAATAATAAAAAGAATAAATTATTTAATAAATGAGTTTGTAAAAGCGAAAACATTTCAAAATTCCTTTGTAAATAAAACTAAAGAAGTTCAAAGAAAAATATAAAAGGTTAGAAAAATATTGTATTAAGAAATAAAACTTGCATAAAAGTTAAATGTGTGATAGAATTTTAATGTTTGAAAAAAGCAATCCGCCGCATTACTTTTGCATGATTGCTGGTTATAAATATAGAAAGGAAACTAAAAGATGAACAAAATTGAAAAAATTACTAACAAACAATTAAATCCTTCTGTTCCTGAGTTTAGGGTAGGAGATACCGTAAACGTAGGGGTTAGAATAATTGAAGGAAAAAAAGAAAGAATACAGGCTTATGAGGGCGTTGTAATATCTCGTAAGGGTACTGGAGTTTCTGAAACTTTTACGGTACGTAAAATTTCAGGAGGTGTTGGTGTTGAAAGAACATTCCCAGTTCATTCTCCAAAACTTGATTCAATTACCGTTACAAGAAAAGGTAAGGCAAGAAGAGCTAAATTATACTATGCTAGAAATATAGTTGGTCAATTTAAACTTAAGGAGAGAAATTAATAAGGTTATTTATGCCTTATTTTTTATTAATTACATTATGGAAAAGGAAAAAATAAAAAAAATACTAAGGGATGTTTTACCTTACCTAATAGTTATTTTATTGGTTGTAATAGTAAGGACATTTATTATTACTCCAGCGGTAGTTGATGGTAATTCAATGTTGCCTGGTTTACAGGATAATAATATTATTATTTTAAATAAGTTGGATTATAAATTAAATGATATAAATAGATTTGATGTAGTAGTAGTTAATTATAATGGTGAAAAACTCGTTAAAAGAATAATTGGTTTACCTGGGGAACACGTTGAGTATAAAGATAATAATTTATATGTTAATGGTTTCATTATTAGTGAAGATTTTAACCATGAAACTACCCATGATTTTAAACTTGAATCAATAGGATATTTATCCATTCCAGGAGATAAATATTTCGTTGTTGGGGATAACAGAAATGATTCTACGGATTCTAGAGTACTTGGTTTAATAGATAAAAATGATATATTAGGAAGCGTATCATTTAGAATTTTCCCAGTAAGCAAAATAGGTAAAATTAAATAATAAAAACTATGACTGATTGATACAAATAGGCGTAAGTCCAATTGAATAGGACTTACGTATTTTATGTTAAAAAACAACGTAATTATTCATAATCTCATTAATTTACTAATTAGTATTGTACATGATATAATTGGTATTAGTAGTTGTTACAATTTCATGAAAAACGTAAATTTTAAAAATGAAAAGATTTGGAGTTAAAATAAAATGGAAAGATATAAAGAAATAGAAAGAAGTATAATTAAAAAATATCGTAAGGATATTTGGAGTAATTTTATTAAAGCAGTAAGTAAGTATGAACTTATAAAGGAAAATGATAATATTATGGTTTGCATTAGCGGAGGAAAAGATTCTTTTTTACTGGCAAAATGTATTCAAGAATTGCAAAGGCACGGAAAGTTTAAATTTAATGCGCATTACGTTGTAATGGATCCCGGATATAATGATTATAACCATGATTTTATTTTGGATAATGCTAAAATATTAAACGTACCAATTGAAATGTTTAAAAGTGATATCTTTGATGTTGTTACTAAAGTTAATTCGAAAAGTCCTTGTTATTTGTGTGCGAGGATGAGAAGGGGATATTTATATAGTAAGGCAAAAGAGTTAGGTTGTAACAAAATAGCATTAGGACATCACTTTGATGATGTTATTGAAACAACCTTACTTTCTATTTTCTATGGTTCTGAGGTAAAAACTATGATGCCAAAATTACATAGTGAAAATTTTGAGGGCTTGGAGCTAGTTAGACCACTTTATTTTGTAAAGGAAGATTCTATTATATCTTGGAGTAAAAGTAATGAACTTACGTTTATAAATTGTGCTTGTAAGTTTACGGAGGATTGCTCATTAAAAGATGATGGTAAGAGTAAAAGAAATGAGATGAAGGAACTTATTAAAAATTTAAGAAAAACAAATAAAAACATTGATTATAATATTTTTAAAGCTTTAGATAATGTAAATTTAAATTGTGTTTTAGGTGTTAAAGAAAATGGTAAATATAAAAGTTTCTTAGAAGACTATGACGAATAGCTAGTGTTGTTCTAAGTAGTACTAAAAATCTTGAAGAAGAGCAAGAAAAATTACAAAATGGTTAAGAATTATGAAAAATCACCAAATTTAGTACTTTTTTAAGGTTAGAAGTTTAAAGGTGATTACGCACCTAATCGTAAGCAAATTGAGGTGATAAAATGGAAATTATTAGATTTAAATTAGAAGAACTTAAAAGGAATCTTAATGGATTTTCTTGTTATATTTTAGGTAGAAGTTATGATTTAGAAGAAAATGGAGTTACTGAAAATTTTAAAGAAGCATTAAAGTATTATAACGAAGGCATGAATCTAAATTATCCTTTATGTGAGTATTCACTAGGCATTTCGTTGATTTTAGGATTAGGCGATGTATTAAAAATTGACAAAGAAAAAGGAACTAAGTTATTAATAGATGCTTATCCTAAGATTTTAAATATAATAAATAATCAAGCTTTATCACCTGAAGAAAGATTATATGCAAAATTTGCGATAGGTGCTTATCATTATTATGGATTGGGAAATATTAGAAAAGATGATAAGAAAGCTTTTGATATAATACAAGAATGTGCTAATGAAGGACATATTGCTGCAATATATGATCTAGGTGCAAATTTCTATTATAATGGAGTTGGTACTGAACGAGATATAGAAAAAGCAAAATACTATTTAAGTCTTGCTTCAGAAGCAGGACTTCCAAGAGCAATAAAAAAATTTAATGATTATGATTTTGGTGCGAAGAAATTATAAAAAAACAAGTAATTCAAGTGAATGAAAATAAAACAAATATAAATTGTGCGATACGGATTTATGTAAAAACCTTAACAAGCCTTTATAAATAGATGAAACCATTGAAAAAAGTTTTTACATTTTTGGATAAATATTGTAAAGGAGATGAAGAAATGGCAAAAGATTTAATGATAAGAAGTAGTGCTGAAGAGTTTATTACTTTTAAAGTACAAGAAAAAGATAAAGGTATTCAATTAAGATATGAAAATGAAACTCTTTGGATGACTCAAAAGGCAATCGCAGAACTTTTTGATGTTCAAAGACCGGCTATTACAAAACATTTAAATAATATTTTTAATGAAAATGAACTAGATAAAAATGCAGTATGTTCCAAAATGGAACATACTGCTGAAGATGGAAAAAAATATCAAACAGAATATTATAATTTAGATGCTATAATTTCTGTAGGGTACCGAGTAAATTCAATTAGGGCCACTCAGTTTAGAAGATGGGCTACTAATGTCTTAAAGACTTTTACTATTCAAGGTTATGTATTAGATAAAGAAAGAATGAAAAATGGATCTTTTATTGATAAAGATTATTTTGAAAAGTTACTTGAAGAAATAAGAGAAATAAGGTTATCTGAAAGAAGATTTTATCAAAAAGTAACAGACTTGTATGCAACAAGCATTGATTATGATCCTAAATCTCCTATTTCTATTGATTTTTTTAAAAAAGTTCAAAACAAAATGCACTATGCTGTTTCAAAACAAACTGCTGCTGAAATAATATATGATAGAGCTGATGCAAATAAAGACCATATGGGTTTAACATCCTGGAAAAATTCTCCTAATGGCAAAATAATGGAATCAGATGTTATTATTGCTAAAAATTATTTCTCCAATGATGAGTTAAAAGATTTGGAGGGGATAGTTAGTGCATTTTTAGAAATTGCAGAAAATAGAGCAAGAAGACATATTCCAATGACAATGGAAGATTGGGCAAATAGAATTGATAAATTTTTACTTGCTGATGATAGAGATATATTAAAAGATGCTGGAAAAATATCACATGAAATTGCTTGTGATAAAGCATTAACAGAATTTGAAAAGTATCGAATAAAACAAGATAAATTATATAAATCAGATTTTGATTTATTAGTGGAAGAAAGTAAAAGTTGTGGTGATAAAAATGAATGACAAAGAAAAAAACTATAATTCCCATGCAAAATTTATGGCAGATATAGCTTTAGCAATACTAGAAGGCAATAAAGATGTACTTGATGTAAACGGAGTCAAAGAAATAATATCGTTATATTTACTAATTCCATATATCGATAAAGGACCATCTGGACAATTAGAGACCCCAGGGCCTAATTATATTGTTCCTAAAGTGCACGGAAATTTTTGTGACGATATAACACTGGAAGATTTGAGAGATGCTTTATGCCATTCTTTTATTACAACAGAAGAAGATAAAAATGATGGAACTATGCACGGGAAATATTTAATATTAGATGATAGAGCCAAATATAGTAGAAAGGAACATGATAAATTACTTTCTAAATCTAGTACAGCTTGTATTGATACTAATTATTCGCATGAAAAGTTAGTTGAATTATTTAATAAAATTATTAATAGTTAAAATGGAGGTTAATTATGGTGAACGAAAATAAAACAAACATCAACTGGTATCCTGGCCATATGGCAAAAACTAGAAGATTAATTAAAGAAAATATAAATATGGTGGATATTATTTATGAAGTGGTTGATGCAAGGATTCCTTTTTCTTCAAAAATAAAAGATATTGATAATTTAGTAGAAAATAAACCAAGGATAATGATAATGACAAAATCTGATTTATGTGATGATGAAAAGACTAAAAAATGGGTAAATTATTATGAAAATAAGAATTATCATGTTATTATGGTCGATTTAATTAATAATAAAGGGGTTAATAAAATACTTGATGAAACTAATATATTGTTAAATGATTTAAATGAAAAAAGGTATCTAAAAGGACTTAAAAAAAGAGCGTATAGGGCACTTATAATAGGTATACCAAATGTAGGTAAGTCAACCTTAATAAACCATTTAGTAGATAAAAAAGCTACCATAACAGGTGATAAGCCAGGTATTACAAAAAAGTTATCATGGATTAGAATTAATAAAGACATTGAACTTTTGGATACACCAGGTATATTGTGGCCAAAAATAGATAATGAGGTGCAAGCTTATAACTTAGCATCGTTTTCAGCGATAAAAGAGGAGATATTACCATTGGGAAAGGTTGCTTGCTATATTTTAGACGTAATGCATAAAAGATACAAGGAAAATCTCATAAAAAGATACACTATAGATAATTTTAATATTGATGATGTGATACCCACTTATGATATAATAGGAAAGAAAAGAGGATGTTTAATAACTGGTGGTGAAATAGACTATGATAAAGTATCTAATCTAATAATAAGGGATTTAAGGGAAGGAAAGTTAGGAAAGGTTACTTTTGATGAGTTTACATAAATAACATTAGGTTTTACTAAGTATTTAGAAAATAAAAATTTTGATATAGATTAAATAGTTTTGAAGAAAAATAAGAAAGTATTAATGATTCATTATAAAGCTTTCTTTATGGTGGTATTTTAACTATTTAAAAAGGGGAAAAAATAATGATAAAAAACGAATTATATGAGTACGAGAATGAATTGTGGAACAAAGGGTTTGAAAACGTAGCAGGTTGTGATGAGGCAGGAAGGGGACCTTTATTTGGTCCAGTTGTGTGTGCCGCTGTAATATTACCTCATGATTTTATTTTAGAGGGTTTAAACGATTCTAAGAAGTTATCTGAAAAGAAAAGGGAAGAGTATTATCCGATAATTATAAAGAAGGCAATTTCGGTTGGAATCTCCATTGTTTCTGCAAAAGAAATAGATAAAATAAACATCTATGAAGCATCAAGGCAAGGTATGCTCCGTGCAATAGAGTCTATGAATATAAATCCAGATTACATAATAACGGACGCTATGCCACTTGATGGATTTACTGACATTCCACACAAAGCAATAATAAAAGGTGATGCAAAAAGTATAACGATTGCAGCGGCAAGTGTAATAGCAAAGGTAACCCGTGATAGATTAATGTATGAGGAAGATAAAAAACATCCACAGTATCTTTTTGGGAAGCATAAAGGATATCCGACAAAAAAACACATTGAATTATTAAATAAATATGGTATAATTAACGGATATAGGCGGACGTATGGGCCAGTAAAAAAATATTTAAATGAGCATAAATAGTATTGGGAGGTATAGTTATGGGTAAAAACTTGGTAATAGTGGAATCTCCTACTAAAACAAAGGCGATAGAGAAATATCTTGGTGAAGACTACAAAGTAGTTTCTAGTAAGGGTCACATAAGGGATTTAGCAACGTCTGGAAAATATGGTTTTGGGGTTGATTTAGAGAATAATTTTAATCCAAAATATGAACCGATAAAGGGAAAAAAGAAGGATATTTCGGCGTTAAAAAAAGATGCTAAGGCATCAAAAAAAGTTTATTTAGCAACGGACCCTGATCGTGAGGGTGAGGCTATATCATGGCATTTAAAAGATGCCTTAGATTTAAAAGATGAAGATTATGAACGTGTTGTCTTTAATGAGATTACAAAGGACGTGGTTGTTGATGCCTTTAATCATCCTAGAAAAATTGATGAAGACTTGGTTCATAGTCAAGAAACCAGAAGAATATTAGATAGAATAATAGGTTTCAGATTAAGTAAGTTAATGCAGTCAAAAACTGGCGGTAAATCAGCTGGAAGGGTCCAATCAGTAGCGCTTAAACTAATCGTGGACCGTGAACGTGAAATAGATGCCTTTAAAGAGGAAGAATATTGGACCATAACCGCTAAGTTTCCTGAAATAACTGCTTTATTAGACACAATAGATGGTAAAAAAGCGGATTTAAAAACAGAATCCCAAACTGATGATGTAATAAATAAACTAAGTAAAGAATATATTGTTTCAAATTATGAAACCAAACCTAAAAAGAAGGCGTCAAAGTATCCGTTTATTACTTCCACCATGCAGCAAGAAGCAATATCTAAGTTAGGGTTTTCGGCAAAAAAAACAATGCAAATTGCTCAAAAACTTTATGAGGGTGTTGATATTAAGTCAGATACCGTTGGTTTAATAACGTACATGAGAACGGATTCTACAAGACTTTCCGATGAGTTCATAAAATCTGGTTATGCCTTTATTAAGGAAAATTATGGGCAGGATTACGTTGGAAGTGTAAAAATATCTAAGAAAAAAGAAAATGTTCAAGATGCCCATGAAGCTATTAGACCATCGAGCATTAATAGAACTCCTGATAGTGTAAAAAAATACCTATCCAAAGATGAATTTAAATTATATGAATTAATATACTCAAGGGCACTTGCTTCCCTAATGAAGGAAGCAAAGGTAAATGCAACTACCATTACCCTTGATAATAATAACACCACCTTTAAAACTACGGGTCAAGTTCTCATTTTTGATGGATATTTAAAGGTTTATCAAAAATTTGAGTCGAACGAGGAAAAGATTCTTCCACAGTATAAGGTAGGTGACATACTAATCTCTAGCGAGGTAACAAAAGAGCAACATTTTACTAAACCGCCTGCAAGGTATACAGAAGCGAAACTAATTAAAGCGATGGAAGAACTTGGAATTGGAAGGCCATCAACGTATGCTTCAACCATTAGTACTTTAACGCAAAGAGGTTACGTAACGATAGTTGATAAAAAACTAAATCCTACTGAAATTGGAATGGATACCACCGATAAGTTACAACAATTTTTTAGTAATTTAATAAACGTTGAGTATACGGCTAAAATGGAAGAAAACTTAGATAAAATCGCAGAAGGTAAAAAGGTGTGGTATAAAATCTTAGAAAAATTTTATAAAGATTTTGAACCAGAGGTTCAAAATGCCTTTGATACCATGGAAAAAAAGCAAGATGAAAAAACTGGAGAAAAATGTCCTAACTGTGGTAGACCGATGGTTATTAAAAATGGCAGGTATGGTAAATTTGAAGCATGTTCTGGATATCCTGAATGTAAATACATAAAGCCAAAAGAAAAGGCTCCAGAGGTTGAAGTTTGCCAGTGCCCTAAATGTGGTGGAAAAATAGTAGAAAGAAAAACAAAAAAAGGTAAAATATTTTATGGATGTAATAATTTTCCTAAATGTAAAGTTGCTGTATGGGATAAGCCTACTGGAAAATTATGCCCAGAATGTCATAGTTTACTTATAAAAAGTAAAGAAAATATTGTTAAATGTAGCGCTTGTGATTATAAAGTTAATAATTAATAGGAAAGTAGCACAAAGCTGGTTATTAAAAGTAATTCATGAGTGACTAGAAAAAGTAAACTAATTAAGAATTAAATGACAAAGTACATTAAAAGTTACTTTGTAGCTAAAGAAATTATAAGATAAAAGAGTCCTTTAAGGGACTTCTTTTTATTTTACTAACAAACATTTGTATTATTTACTTTTAAAAGAATATATGCTATTCTTGTTAAGGTTCGAAAAAAATTAGAGTGCTAATTAAGTAGTTTAATGCAAATAAAAAGAATATAATAATATCGAACGAAGAGGTTGATTAAATTGGATTTAATAAATAAGATATACAAGGATAAGGAATTTATGAGTAATGCTCAGCCAATACTATCACATAAAGAGTTTATAAAAACTAAATCGATTGTACACCATGGAGGAACTAGATTTAATCACTCGGTTAAGGTGGCTTATTTATCATATAGAATTTCTAAATTATTAGGTTGTGATACGAAGGCTGCTATAAGGGGTGGAACGCTGCATGATTTCTTTTTAATAAGAGATGATAAAAACTTAGTATCTGAAACTAAAATGTTTGTTAAACATCCTACGTTAGCTAAAGAAAATGCTATTAATTACTTTGGTGTAACCGAAAAGGAACAAAATATTATTGAGTCTCATATGTTTCCAGTATCAAGCGTTGTACCTAAATCAAAGGAAGCATGGATAGTTACTATCTGTGATAAGATAATTGCAATGTCAGAGGGTGTGTCAAAAGCTAAGGCTCAGTTATCAGTTTGGATTTTGTTTTTAATTAATTTTATAAAATAAGCTTGAAAAAGAGCTTTTTTTATTCTTTATTTTGTGATAGAATGTTGTTAGTGTCTTCGTAGCTCAGTAGGATAGAGCACTCGCCTCCTAAGCGAGGGGTCGCGCGTTCGAATCGCGCCGAGGACGCCATATTATAAAAAGCTGTTGTAAGATAGTTTTTATTAATGATTAGGTATATCTAATTTTTATTTAGTTTACTAATATTTAGATGATTAACATTTGAAAAAAATAAAGCAAATAAATTTATTTGCTTTTTTGTGTTATATTTTTAATGGTTAGAAATAATTTATATTGTTAGGTGATTAGTCTGAAAAGAAAAATAAAATTTATTTTATAAAAATAGTTAAAAAAGGGCAGACTTCCCCTTACCCCAAAAAAGT
>CANPXR010000030.1 GCA_947586655.1 uncultured Bacilli bacterium
CCTTGACTAAATTTATTGAAAGACTAAATTTCATTCCTTTGTTCTTGAACGCAATTTACTTTTTCATTTAACATTTTTCAATTAAATATTGAAAAAAGTTTTTTTTTATTCAAAATGATGGTAAAATATATTTGTGGAAAGTAGGTAGTGTAAGGTTATGAAAAAAATTATATCTTATAGTATTTTAATATGTATAGCTTTTTTATTAAACATAAGTAATGCTTTAGCAAAAACTTCTTTTGTACCTGGTTCAACAAGCGAGGGTTTTTCATCTAGCGATAATAATAAATATGTGTTAGAATGTGAAAATGTTGAAGCATCAATTGAAATATTAGAAGTTTTGAAAAATAATGAATCAAAGGGCGACTGTAAAGGGGCTGCTGGTGTATTTTGGGATGCAACTGATAGTAAAAAAATTTCCAATTTAACAGAAAAGTTATCTAATAGTGATGGAAAAAACAGATACATACTATGGGCACATTCGGTAACTAATGGAACAACTGATAAGGTTAAAGTTATGGTTAATAATTCGACTACTGGAAAAAATTGTAGTGGAGTTATCAAAGTAAATAATGGTAGTGGATCAAAAATGTACGTTGATGATAATTCATCGGTGAAATTTGCGCTAGAAGTTAAAAGTAACACAACTGATAAGAAAGAAGTTTTTACTACGTCAGTTGAATTTTCTGTTGTTAAATATATGGGTAATCAGGGAGAACCTCTAGGGACGTATTCTATATCGTATTCTGGAAATACTCAAAAAATAGCGGAAAATATGACCGAGTACTCTAAGACAAATTCTGAAGAAGCAAAACAACAAGCTAGTTTAGAGAAGGAAGAAAATCAAATAGAGACAGGTAATAGTGGAAAAAATATTCCAGAACGTACATCTGCTTCTAAAATTAATGTTAGTAATAGTCAAAAATTAGAATGCGATGATTCATTAAAAGCATTTATTAATAAGATTTGGAAGTATGTAATAATAATAGCTCCAATATTGTTATTGGTTATGATAACTGTTGACTTTTTTAAAGCATTATTTAGTTCTGATCAAGATTTAATAAAAAAAGCAGTCAATAATACTATTAAAAGGACTATTGCAGCTTTAATTTTATTGGCATTACCATTAATATTATCTACACTATTAGGTTTCTTTGGTATTGGATTTTGTAAATAAAAACATCAGATAGGAGGTTTGAAAATGTATATTCTTGCTAACTTATTGGATTCTATTTGGGGAGCAGTACGACATGTATTTCTTCTTATAGATTCTATTGGATTAACGTTCATTGATGATGCTTATAGTCTATTAATAGGGGCAATCAGCGCTTTTGACGAAACGGCAATAAGTGATATCGCTAGAGATATTACACATAATTGTTATATAATTATCGGAATTTTCGCATTATTTAGAATAGCTTTACTATTAGTAAATTCAATAATTAATCCGGATAAATTAACAGAAAAACAAAATGGAATAGGAAATATGCTGGTAAATATAGTAATTACGGTTGTTCTTTTAATTGGTATTCCATTAGTATTTGATTTATCTAGAGAATTGCAAGGAGAAATAATTAATAAGAATTACATTCCTAAACTGTTAATAGGTCAAGAACTCGTTGACTCTGATGTTTCTAAAACGAATTCTGTTGATTCTAAACCGAATCCTGGTAAATATATGAAAGAAATTGCAACGCGTTCTTTAATATATCCTGATGATAGAGTTGCAATAAAAGATGATAGTATTTACGTTGGAAATAATAATTGTGATGCTGATTGTCAAAATGCTATTGCAGCTTGGAATAATGATGTTAGTTTTTCAACTTTGGAAACTTATATTGGTACGTTCACAAAAGTTTCTGGTGATAACGTTTATGTCTATAAATATACTCCTTTTGTAACGTTGATAGTTGGTGGAATTATAACATATGTATTACTTAGTTTTGCAATTGATATAGCTTTAAGATCAGTTGAGTTAGCTGTTCTTGAAATTTTATCACCATTATTTATTGTTACTTATATAGATCCTAAATCAGCTTCAAATGGGCCTTTTAAAAAATGGGTATCTACGTGTGGTAAAACATATGTAAGTTTATTCATAAAGATAGCGATAGTATGTTTAATGTTATTATTTATTGGTAACTTAGACAGAATATACAAAGCTTCTATGGATTCTTCTGGATTGTTACAATTATTGATTTTATTAGCAATTCTATTGTTTGCTAAAAAAGCACCTAAATGGCTTGGTGATATGCTAGGTGTTGGAGATGCTGGTTTGGGTGGCCTTGGAATTGGTAAGAAACTAGCAGGTGCCGCTCTTGTTGGAGGATTGGCTACTAAAGCAAGTGAAGGGTTAAAAAAGCAAAGAGATAAAGTTGTGGATCATGGCAAGAAGAGATTAGGTAATGCTACTAATAAAGCATTTGCTAGTTATGCTGCAAGAAGGGAAGCAAATAAAGCCGCAAGGAATGAATGGAGAAATAATCCTTCTAATGCGGGGAAAGTATTACATTTATCAGATCGTAAGAGAGCAAGAGACGCATACGAAGCAAAAAATGGAGCTATTAAAGATAAAGCAAAAGCAGCTAGGGCTCAAGTACAAGCAGATTTCCTTGCAAATAATGATTTAAGAGCGTTTGCAAGTCTTAGAGATAAATATGCCGAAAATGCTCAAAGAATAAATCCAAGCTATAAAACTGGAAGAGAGCAAAGACTTAATGCATTAAATCAAAGAGTAAGTGATCTTAATGAAGCTGCAAAAATTGATTCAAGTTCTTTGGCAAAGTCAAGAAAAAATGCAATTGATATGAAAAAAGCAATAGCTATATATGGAGAAGATTTTGTTCGACAACATATAAAACCAGATGGATCACTTGATAAGGTTGCTTGTCCACTTAATGAACAACAAATAAACAATGCCTATTCTGGTGTGTTAAATCATGCTCCGAATGATGTAAGGGAAATTGCAATAGCTCAATTGAAATTAAAAGGTGTCGAAATTACTAAAGCAAACATAGATGCCCAGATGAATGGTTGGAATTCATATGAAAAAGCTTTATATAATTCATCTGCATTTGAAAATAGCGTGTTAAATCAGTCTAATTATATTAGTGCAGAACAAGGTAAAGCTAAAGCAAATCAAGAATTAGCTGAACTTTACTCACAATTACAAGCATATGAGAATAATTATACTGGTGATAAAACTAATTCTACTTATCTATCGGCAATTCAGAATTTTGAAAATTTAATAGATTCAAAGAAAGAAACATCTAAATATTACGAAGAAAGAATTAAAGATGCTAAAGAGAACTTTGTAAATGCATTTCTAGATGAAAAAGGAAAACCTATTTTGAAAATTAATGCAGATGGCAAATTTGACGATAGTGTCCAAATTCCGGAAAATGTTATTAAGAATAATGATTCCGTAGTAGAAATTAATGGTGAATACATGACTAAATTTGGTAAATTTGAGAAGGATTCTAATGGTAACTTCAAATTTAAACAACAAGACATGTCTCAAGAAATGGAACTAATTAACACTGAACAAGAGGGAAAACGTAATGGTAAAATTAAAAATTCACTTGAATCTGCAAAACCAGTTGAATTAAAGCAAGCTGAAAAAGAAGGTTAATAATAGAAAGGGGATAAATTATGAATCAATATTTAATAGCGGCTAATACCAAAAGGGGTCAGTTAATATTTAATGTTTTTAGGCCAATTGATTTAGGTATAATAAGTGGTGGTACGGTTGTTACATTTATATTATTTTTAATATTTCAACCTGATAGTTTGTTTTCTGGGATATTAGTACTTTTACCATTTCTTTCATGTGCTTTTTTGGTAATGCCAATACCAAATTATCATAACGTACTGTGTGTTTTAACTAATGTATATAAATTTTACTTCGTTGATAGAAATGAATTAGTATGGAAAGGATGGTGTGCTAAAGATGAGTACAAAGACTAGTGGTACTACGGAAAGCTTTATTCCGGTAAAAGCTATTATTAATAACATGATAGAGCTTGATAGTGGGTTTAAGGTAGCTGGGGTTAAGGTTGCTCCTAAAAACATATTTATAATGGATGAAAATGAGCAGTTTAACGTTATAGATAGTCTAAAGGATTTTTATAACACCTTAGATTTCGAATTTTGGCTTGTTATAGCAGATAGACCAGTTGATATTTCTGTTTATATAGCAGAACTTCAAATGATGTATAATCAGGCTCAAAGCCCAGTTATAAGAAAACTAATTAATCAGGATTTAAGTAAGGCCGAAGATTTTAATGATAATGTTTCTGATGTTGAATTTTATTTCTTATTTAAAGATAAGAACGTAGAAATGATTCAAAAGAAAATAAGGATTATGATAAATGGTCTTGCTAACGCTGGATTATCATCTAGTCAAGCTAATAACGATGATTTAAGAAGTATATTAGACAATTTCTTAAATGGGGGAGATAAAACTGAGTTTGGGACGGTGTTAGCATAATGGCAAATATTAATATAAAAAAGGAGCTTGCTCCTAAAGGTTTAGAATTTAAACCAGCGGAATTTATAATCAGTGATAAATGGTGTACCATTTTAACTATAGTTTCCTATCCTAGATGGATAAGTCCAGGATTTTTATCTAATTTGACGAGTAATCCTGGTGTTAAAGTTGTAATAAAACACATACCTCTTCCTTTTTCTGTTATGTCTAAAATGCTTAATAAACAACTTGCAGAATTAAAGGCTAATTATGAAAAAGAAAATGATAAGACGATTCAAGAGCAATTAAGACAAGACTATGACTCGTTAAATGATTTTATTCAAATGATTACTACTAATCAATCTAAGATCTTTGATTTTCAAATGCACATTGTATTAACCGCTGATAGTAAAGAAGAACTAGATCAGAAAAAACTTCAAATGAAGAACTTTTTATCAGCAATGGATTTAAGAGCTATACCACTTAGGTTTGAGCAAAGAAAAGTGCTTAAATCAATTATTCCAATATTTCCTAAACAGGACATTGAAGAGCAAATTGGAACCCCTATAACATCTCCAACTATTGCGGCTATGTATCCTTTTATATTTGATAGTTTAAAGGACCCAGGACCTTCTTGCCTTCTTGGAACTGATTTTTCTGGTGGTGTTGTATTATTTAATCAATTTCTTTATCAAATTAGAAAAGAATTTAATAGAAATGATGCTAACATGATTATATTGGGAACTACTGGTAGTGGTAAGTCTACTGCCGCAAAACTTCTTTTAAGAACGTACATAAGAAATGGTTATAAAGTAGTCTGTATAGATCCTGAAGGTGAATTAGAGGAAATGGTATCCCGTATGCAAGGGGACTTTATTGATCTTGGTAAGGGTGGCGAGTTTGGTATGATTAATCCTCTGGAAGTTATTCTAGAAGCTGATGAAGAGGATTTAAGAGAAGGACTTGGATATACGGTTTTAACTAAAACTTTGCAGTTCTTAAAAGCGTTTATGAAATATTATGATCCAACAATAACTGAAGATGTATTAACTATGTTTAGTGAGATGGCACAACTTACTTATCAACGTTTTGGAATTTCTTTTGAAACTGATTTTTCTCATTTAAGACCAGAACAATACCCGACGTTTTCAGATCTTTATGAAACTTTAGTAAGAAGAATAGAGGCTTATGGGGATCAAATTACTCATGAAAGGGATATTTTAGAAAGACTAGAACTAAAGATTAGACCACTTGTAAAAGAATTAAAGTTTTACTTTGATGGTCATACGACAATAAGACCAACCACTAAGTTTATTGTATTTAATATTAGGGACTTAATGAATGCAGATGAAAATATTAGAAATGCGTTGTTCTTTAACATATTAAAGTATGCATGGAGTCATTGCTTAGACAGAACAATAAATACAGTTATGATGGTTGATGAAGCTCATATATTACTTTCTGGTAATAACACAATAGGTGCTGATTTCTTAGCACAAATCCAAAGACGTGCTAGAAAGTACAATAGTGGTACGCTTCTTATAACACAGCAGCCAAGTGATTTTGCGGATCCATCGGTTATAACACAAGGTAAAGCAATATTTGATAACGCATCATACTATCTTGTAATGGGATTAAAGAAACAAGGAGTTGAGGATTTGTCTCAATTAATAGACTTAAATGAGCAAGAAAAAGAAAGTATAAAAAAATATAATCAGGGAGAGGCCTTGCTTGTTTGTGGTAGTAGAAGAATGCGTATAGATGTCGTAGTTACTGAACCAGAACTAGATTCTTTTGGGTCTGGTGGAGGTTTATAAGATGCTAAGGCATCTTTTTTTTAATGCTTAAGTATGCTATAATTATTCTATAATCTATATAACGTAGGTGGTGTATTTATGAACCAAAATCCGAATAATAAGAAAGATGAACTTGAATTCGAAATAGAGGATTTAAGTATAGATGATGCCAAAATTGAACTAAAAATAGATCCTAATGATATAAAATTAGAAAACTCAAGTTTTCAAACTGGTGCTGATACGTCTGAAAGTAAATCTGGCGAAATGGCAGACAATAGTAAAGAAGATAACATAGATCAAACAAAACAACAAGATTCTGCTGTTTCTTCAGATGATTTATTTATCGATGAAAGTGACGATACACAATATAAATCAGATAAAAATGACAGTGATGACCAAAATCTAGATGAATCAGATGATCAAGGTCAAACTGATCAAGACGAAAATAAAAGCGAAGACACTCAAGGTAATGCCGATAAAAAAGATAATGATGATCAAAATCCAGTTGAATCAGATGATGATAAAACTCAAGACGATAAGAAAGGTGATTCTAATTCTGATGAATCACATAAGGATGATGAGAAAAAAAGTGAAAATGATAAAAATGAGCATTCGGATAATCCTAATAACTCATCTGATAATAATGATGCTAAGAAAAATGATCAAGGCGAAAACAAGCCTAAAGAAGATAGTGAAAATAATAGTTCTAACAAAGATAAAAATGGTGATAACAAATCTAATAAGGAAAATGGCGGTGGTAACAAGGGTGATAATAATACCCAGCCTAAAACAGGTTTAGATAAAAAAAGGGACGATTTAAAAAACAAGTGGGATAACAGACCTAAAAACGCCAAGGACATGAAGGATCGAATTAAAAACGGTGCTAAAAATCGTGCAAAAAATTTTGCTAACAGAACCAAGGAAGACGCTAAAGAAGGTTTTAAAAATAGTAATTTGGGCCAATCCATAGATAAGGCAAAAAATGTTATAGATAAGGGTAAAAAAGTAGTTAATGGAGCTACAAAAGCTGGTAAAGCGGTAGCTAAAGCAGGAAAGACAGCCAGTAATATAATAAAAGTAGTAGTAGCATCATGGCCTATAATGTTAACGGTGATTTTAATAATTGTTTTATGCGCTTGTATTTTTGCTTTATTACCCGGTACTAATGGTGATACAAATGTGGAACTTAGTAATTATTCGAAGGCAGATCAAAAAACAATACAAAAAATACGAAAGTTATTTAGTAAATATCCAAATGCAGATGCAACTCTAGTAATGGCAACGGTAGTTTATCCGTATAATAATATTCTTTGGAGTAACGATACGATTAACTTAGCATCCAAAAAGTATAGCCAAGATTTAGAGGATGAAAATTTAGAAGGATATGAAGAAGATGATGATACTGAAGAAATAACTAAGGAAGATTCAGATAAAATAGCAGATGATGTTTATCTTGATTTATTTAAAAAAGCGTCATACAGGAAAAAATTAAAAACTTTATTAAAAAAATATAACAATGAGGGTGTGGATTCGTATTATGAACATTTAAAAAACACGTATTTTTTTGAAGATAAAGGTTATAAATCTATGTTTGATGGTTCTCCAAATGTGGATGCATTGAAATATAGTATAATTGAAGATTTGAAAAATAAAAAAGATTTATTTATAAACTATGTATATAATAATACATTTTGTTCAGTTTCGTTTCAGTCTGCTGGAACCGTTGAAATTGATGATCTTTTAAAATCTAATGTTTTAGTTGACGTTAAAGTAGAAAGTTGTACGACTGGGAAAGATGTACAGAACTGTGAGAGTAAGTATAGTTCACCATTAACTTTAGATAAGTATGTAATGAGCGTAACGTATGAAGAAATTGGTGTTAGTGCTAATTCAGACATAGAGAAGGTAAAGACTCAGATGGTTGCAGCTAAAAGTTATGTCTTATCAAGGTGGAAATCAATGGACTGGGAAATATCAAAAACTGAGGATGGCTCTTATATAATTCCAATTAGGAGTAATACTAATGATCAGGATTTTTGTGACATCGATACTGGTTGTGAGGACAAACTAAAGGGAGCTAAAAGACCTGCTATTGATGAAGCTACCCGTGCTCTTATGGTAAAAGCTTGGGATGAAACAAAAAATCTATTCATATATGATGAAAAAGAAGCACAAACAATAGGAACTTACTGTGCTAATAGGAGTGGAGTATGTAGTGGTTGCTCAAAGGGAACATGCTTATCACATGATGAACTTGGTAATTATAGATCAGGGACCCTTTATACGACTATGTTAGGTGAACAGTATTCTGACTTATCATTGATAACGGTAGAAGGTGATTTTGCTTCGGTATCAGTTCCTGGAAATGTAACCTGTACTTCTGGTAATTTAGGAGCTCATGGTGTTCCGGATGAGTTATTTACTTATTATTATCAAACTGATTATCCTAATGTTGCTTTTTGCGGTTCAACTGATTGGACAGAAGGATGTTATAGCAACCCAACCGGAAAAAATACAATATGTACGTCTGGATGCGGGGTCACTTCACTTGCTATGATAGTAAGCACTTTATCTGACGAAAAGCTTGATCCTATTATGGCTAATGATGAGTCAACGGCAAGGAAGGCATGTTCTCCTGGTGCTGGATCTAATGATTCTATCTTTACTAACATGTCTAATAATCATAGTGGGTTTGAAGTTAAAGGCGTAGAGGTATCAAAAAGTGGTGCAGACGAAATAATATCAGCCTTGAAAAATGGCGCTTTAGTTGCGGTAAACGTTCAGGCCCCAAGCCCATTTACTAAGGGTGGTCATTGGATTGTAATAAGAGGTATCGCAAGTAATGGTGAGGTTAAAGTGGCTGATCCATTTAGTAAGGAAGAAACAACTTCAAGTACTTATAACATATATAATTTTGTTGATGAAAACTGGCTTGTAGACACTAATGGAAATAAGCATAACTGGTATATTATATATGGGCCAAAGTCTCCTTTATATGCGACTAAATTATCATCAACAGCGGATCCTGGTGTTGCAACTGGATACTTAGGTAACCCGACGGATCCAAACAATACTACTAGATCTTACGTTAATGATGGTAATTCACGAACGTTTCCAAAATATTCTGGAGGAGATTGTCATGGAGGCGTTGATTTGCCAAATAGTATTGGAACTACCATATATGCTATGGATGGCGGCGTGGTAACTAAGGTTGGAGATTATTCTAGTAATTGTCATAATAATAAGTCTATGTGTGATAAAGGTTGGAACTCATATGGTATATATGTAGAAATAGATCATCAAAACGGGTATAAAACGGTTTATGCTCACTTTAGTCAAAGAATAGTTAATGTAGGTGATGTTATAGCTAAGGGACAGTTAATTGGTTATAGTGGTGATACGGGTAATTCAACTGGGCCACATCTACATTTGGAGTTACAAAATACGGAGTTATTAAACGCAAATGGCAGAGATGCTGCTAAATGTACGGTAGGAAAGGGTTTAATTAATCCAGCTCTTTATATAAACTCAGAAACAACGTACGTAGGTCAAACTAACTAGGAGGACAAAATGAAAAAGAAACGTATATTTATCATTGTATTTACAGTATTATTTTTACTTACAGGTTGTTCTGTGGAAAGTAAAGTTAAAATTAGTTATGATGGTGAAGTTTCTGAAAAGGTTACCATACTGACAAACACGGCAGCCTTTAAAAATGATAATTCCACGGTAAAACAAATGATAGAGTCTTCTATATCAAATTATTCTCAAGCTCTTAATTTCAGAGAATATGAAAGTGAAATCGTTACTGGTGATGACCAAAGTGGTGCTATGTTTTCTAAGCAGTATACAGGTATTTGCTCTTATTTTCAGGATACTGGATTTAATCAATATGTTTATCATCATATGAATTGCGTTGAAGATAACTTTTACATAACCATAAAAAACGATACGAATTATATACCTTATTGTGAAAACTGTTCTGACTGGCCAAAATTAAATAAAGTGGTTTTTAAACTAACGTTACCAATTAAAGCAGAAGAAAATAACGCGGATAAAGTTGATGGTAACACTTATATTTGGTTGTATGATGAAAATACCACTAATAAAGATTTTTATATAAAAATAAATAAAACTACCTTTAATGAAAACAAAGCTAAAGTTGAAAAGCAAAATAAAAGAAACTCCCTAATAAGAAATACTTCAATAATTATTGGTATATTAATATTTGTTATTGTGTTGTTATTTGTTGGAGTAATTTTGTACAAAAAATATAAAAGTAATAAGATGGAATATTAATAAAAGTTATACCAAATGTCTCAAATATTTGGTATAATGTTTTTATACGTATTAGTATCTTGTTTTTGGAGGATGATTATGAAATTAAAGTTTAGGGCGGATCATAAAGACGTTGTCGCTTTTTTATGGGCATGTTTATTACTTTTAATTGTGGTTTCTATGTGTGTTGTTAATTTTTACCATGTAGCAAACGAACAAACTTCAATGATAACAAAAGAAGTAAGGTGGACCTTCAATTTTATAAAAGGATTATTTCCACCATACTTAGGTTATACCCTTGTATTTTGGATTTTATCAATTATTTTGCTTACTGCAAGTGTTTCATCCCATTTTTACACAAGAGAAAAAGGCTTTGGTTTTAAAGAAGGAAAAAAAGAAGATGGTTTCGGTAGGTTTGCTAAGGAAGATGAATATAAAAAATTTAAGGACGTTGAACCAGTTGAACTTACCGCCAAGGAGGCAGTTAGTGCGGGTTTTCCGTTAGTTTATGATAAAAAGAAAAACTTAGTTTACGTTGATAATGGAGAGGCACACTCACTAGTTATTGGTGCAACTGGATCTGGTAAAACCCAAATGATAATAAACCCATTGGTAGGCTTACTTGCAAAAAAGGGTGAATCAATGGTTATTACCGATCCAAAGGGTGAGATATTCGAAAAAAACGGCGAAATGTTAAAAAATTTAGGCTATGATGTAATCGTTGTTAATTTTCGTGATCCAAAAAATGGTAGTTGTTGGAACCCTTATACGTTACCATATAAATATTATAAGGAAGGTAATCAAGATAAGGCAAATGAACTTTTAAACGACATGGCAATTAATATTGCAACTGACGAAAAAGCAGATGATCCGTTCTGGACTAATTCGGCTGCTGACTATTTAACAGGACTTTCTTTGTGTATGTTTGAGGATGCTAAGGAAGATGAAATAAGTATTTCAACCGTTAACTTAATGATGACCATTGGTGAGGAAAAAGTTGGTGCATCAACTTACATGAAAGAATACTTTAAATTTAAGGATCCAGCAAGTCCTGCTGCTATAAATGCTTTAGGTACGGTAAACGCACCTCAAGATACTAAAAATTCTATTTTATCAGTTTTAAAACAGAAGATTAAGGTGTTTGCGGTAACCCAAAACTTAGCTGAAATGTTATCACGTAGTGATTTTGACATGGAAACGATTGGAGAGAAAAAAACCGCTGTTTTCATGATTATTCAAGACGAAAAAACAACGTATCATGCTTTAGCAACGATATTTGTAAAGCAGTGTTATGAATCTTTAATTGCGGTTGCTCAAAGACATGGTGGACAATTACCTATAAGGACAAACTTTTTACTAGATGAGTTTCAAAACATGCCTAAGTTTAAAGATATTACTACGATGATAACCGCAGCTCGTTCAAGAAAAATAAGAATGACTATGATTATTCAAAACTTTGCGGGATTAGTTCAAGTTTATGGTAAAGAGGATGCGGAAACTATTCGTGGTAACTGTGGTAACCTATTATACTTATTAACGGGAGAATTATCTGCTTTAGAGGAGATAAGTAAGTTATGTGGAGATAAAATTGTTAAGGTAGGTAAAGATCAAAAAGAGGAAACAAGACCACTTATTACCGTAACTGAATTACAACGTTTTAAGCAAGACGAAGTACTCATTTTAAAACACCGTCTTCCACCACTTAGAACAAAGTTTTTACCGTTTTGGAATACTGATTTTGGATATGGTAAAAACAATGAAAAAGTACCTAAGGCAACTTTACCGTCACATGAACAACAACCTATAAAATTATTTGACATAAGGGAGTTTGTTCAAAAGAAAAAAGAAGAAAAACGAAATGA
>CANPXR010000031.1 GCA_947586655.1 uncultured Bacilli bacterium
TTTGTACCATTAAAGCTAGATAAAATATTTGATTCAAATATCGTTGTTTTCTTAAGTTTCTTTTTAAAACGTTTAATGGCAATATTAATCATATCATCCAATAACTCATCATATTCCTTATTTAAAGGAGTCCATAGATAAAATGATAAACTTCCAGGAATACTATTAAGTTCGTTAACGTAATATTTTTTTGCCTTTTTATCATATAAATAATCTATTCTAACAACTCCTGAAGCTCCTAAAGCTCTAAATGCCTTTTTAGATGTTTCAGCTATTTCAGTTGCTAATTTCTCTGAAATATCGGCTGGAATAACACGGCCAGATGAAGACATATTTTTAGAACCTGATATTTTCTTTGCTGCCGTTTTTTTAGCACCGCCTATATACTTGTCATTAAATGATAAGATTTCATCTTGCCCCATAACTTGTTCTATTGCGGAGGTTTGCATGTAACTATTAGAGCCTAAAACACTGCAATTTAACTCGGTCATGTTACCTACTACTTCTTCTACTATAATCTTATCATCATACTCTATTGCTTCTTCAATAGCCTCTTTTAATGTTTCCTCATCTTTTGCTATTTTAATACCTATACTACTACCCTGTCTTGCTGGTTTAACAATTACTGGAAGTCCAAGTTCTTTTATTTCTGATAATACTTTTGTTTCATTTTCAAAGTATTCATTATCATAAAACCAAACATACTTAGTAACAGGTACACCCTCAGCTTCTAATATTTGTTTTTGAAAAACCTTATCTTGACCTACGGTACAACCATATATATCACTACCGGTATAAGGAACACCATAAGTCTCAAGAAGTCCTTGGATGTTACCATCCTCCATGTTATAACCATGAACGGTTGGTACTACAATGTCAACTTCCTTAATTGTTTTCTTTAGTATACCCTTCTTATTTTGTAAAACCAAAACTCCGTTTTTACCATAACAAACAACGTTTTTGCAATAACGCTTTAATAGTTCTGGATCCTTATAAACATCCATTTCCTTTAATGGTTCTCCAGTATACATTTCGTTTTCCTTTGTCAAATACATTGGTATAACTTCATACTTATCCTTATTTAAAAATCCCATTGCTTGAACCGCGGTTATTATGCTAACTTCATGTTCCGTTGTTTTTCCACCATATAAAACTCCAACTCTTATTTTCATATTACATCAACTCCTATTCGTTATATATATCTGGCAAATCATTTTCTATTAAGCAATAAGCCTCTTTACCATCGGTTAAACTTCTTACTAATGAAAAAGCTTCTTTTGTACTATTAACAACGTGTATATTTTTTTCATTAAACTTTACTTCTTTTAAACCATCCATTATAGGTTTAGTTATCTTTTCGCCAACTAAGATTACTATATCAGATGAACCTTTCATATACGTTCCAAATTTCTTATTCAATTCGTATGATTTATCACCCAATTCTACCATACCAGGTGTCATAATAATCCTAAGTGCCGGCATATCTTTTAAAACATCTAGGGCCATTTTAGAGCCAACTGGATTTGAATTATACGAATCATCAATGTAAGTAATGTTTCCAGCCGATCTTAGCTCCAATCTATGTTCAACACTTTTTACACCTAGTACCGCTTTTTTCATCTGGTCTACGCTAAGACCAAATTCTTTTGATAAAGCAAGTGCTGCTAGTATGTTATATATATTATTATAACCTAATAATTTGGTGGTAAACAAATACTTGTTTTTATCCCCCTTAAATATAACGTTAAAAGTAGTTCCTTTATTAGAGGTTTTAATATCAATAGCACGCACATCTGCGTCTTTATTATCAATGCCTATCCATATTATTTTACAATCATTTTTAAGTTTATAATTAACCTGAAGGGGATCATCAGCATTTAATACACCAATACCATCATGTGGTAAGCTTTCAATAAGTTCGAACTTCCCTTTCCTAATATTCTCTTGAGACCCAAATATTTCAATATGAGCAGTACCTATCTTAGTTAAAATACCATATTTTGGTTTAACAAGATTACATAACTGTTTTATTTCCCCTACTTTATAAGCCCCCATTTCTGCAATTAATATATCATCAAATTTATCTAAATAATTATTTACGGTAATTATAAGCCCGTATGGAGTATTAAAGTTTTTAGGACTAGGAAGAGCATTATACTTAACGTTTAAAATATCACTTAATATGTTTTTACTACTTGTTTTTCCATAACTTCCAGTAATACCTATTACCTTAAGATTGCCCATTGATTTAAGTTTTTTAACAGCCTTATTTTTATATGATAAATACACCATTTTTTCAATGGGTTTATTTATTATAATTGAAAGTATTATCACAAAGTTAATTAAAACATCATACGTAAATAATACAAAGTACCTTACGTTTACATTCTTTAAATAAAAGGTTAAAAACAAAACCATTAAAAACAAGATTAAATTAGTAAAAATAAGTCTTTTTACCCTGGAAGTTACTTTTAGACTGATTTTAACATCACTATTTTTATTTAATCTTATTTTCATAACAAGTATTATAACACTAACTAATGCAAAATAAATCATGGTTACGTACATCGTGTTTAACTTTAATATTATAATAATTAAGTAAGTAATTAAAACTATAATTGAACACTTCAAAGGATTTTTTAACTGTTTCATATCCTTGATAGTCCATCTTAAAAATCTATTATCATCATTATATAAATTTTGCTGTGCCATATGAATCATCTTTTTAAAGTCATATATTAATAAAATTAAAAATGGAATTAAACTAATTAAATACAACATCCTATCACTTCCCTATTTAATAAAATTTCTAATTACACTTATGGTTTGATTAAGTCTTTCTAAGTATGCATAATGAGTACATCCCTCATATAAAATAAGTCCACAATCTTCTATTAATCTTTCGTATTCTTTAGTATCTTCTTCTGGAACTTCACTATCCATATCACCATAAATTAAAATTGTCGGCACTTTAATTTTCTTAGCATCCAAGCTCATATCTTCATTAACCGTCTTAACTAATACTTGTTTCATAATTGGACTTGCCGCCTTATAATCTCGAGATCCTATATGATCCTTAGCCCATCCTTCTAGATTCTTAATTCCAGGTACCGTTTTTAAAAACTTTAAAACCCTTGTCTTTAATTTCTTTTTATCATGACCTCTTAATGCAGGGGATAAAAGAATCACTTTTTTTACTTTGTTTCTAGATGCAAATTTAACTGATACCCTTCCTCCAAAAGAGTGTCCAACTAAGATTGGATTTTCGATTTTCAAATTTTTTAACAGTTTTTCGACAATAATTGTATAATCACTAACATCCATTACTTCTTTGGGTTCAGAACTTTTTCCAAAACCTGGAAAGTCAATAGCTATTATACGATAATTTTCTTTGAATGGTTCACCTATCATCTTCATCATTTCAACGTTTTGTCCCCATCCATGAAGTAATACTATGGCATCACCTTTTTTATTTCCAAAATCCAAATAATTAATATCTAACCCGTCTATATTCAAACTAATCACCTATTTCTATTATGGATAATTCTTCATTACATATTATAACATTTTTATAATATAAAATAAAACAAAATAAGTAAATTACTTATTTTGTTTACTATTTCTATACTTCCCACTTTGTCTTTTTGTAAGCGTAGATTCATTTATTATATCAGTTATATCAATAAATTTATCCTTATCTACAAAAACGGTTTCAATATCACTTCGCCTAATAATTGCTTTTTTACCTAACAATACGTTTGTTAAACGAATTTCATCACCTATTATATCAACACCTAAAAGGCCATTCAACAATTCTTCTTTTGTTATTTCTATGTTATTTTCATTCAATCTCCTAACTATTTCATCTAGTTTTTTTATTGAATTTTTTTGCCTTTTATAGTCATCAATACAATAAAAGGCTTGACTTAAAACAACACCTAAAAGAAAAGTATTTAATGAAGTAACAAATAAATTATCTCCAAGATTAGAATAAATTTGAAATTCAGAAACTACAAGACTGGATAAACCAGCAATTAAATAAATTTTAGGTATAAAACGTTGTTGCTGATTGTTAGCGTAGGCAATAATCTTTTCTAATCTATCCATTCCATTTTCATATAATTCGTAGTTTTTCATAATATTACCCCCCATTTCATGACGGCTATCATACTATAATTGTAGTAATATGTCAAGTTCAAACTTTTACTTATCTTATTTATCCTTTAACTTTTAATTTATCGGTATAAGATTAAGTTTAACAATTTCTACTTACTAGAATTAACTAGTTTCTTTTCTTCAATGTATTCGTAATTTAGGTTGTTATTTTTCGTAATAACTGATTTTCCTATTTCTTTTTCCAATTCATTTTTCGCAACTTTAGCAATATTACCCCCTTTATGCGCCACTTTTATATTTTCCTTTAAACCTTGTGGATTTTTACTTTTAGCTATTTCTCTAGTTGCGATTTCTCCTAAATCGGCTAGAGTTACCTCAATATCACTCATATTATCTCTTAAAGATTCTTTTCTAAGGCCTTTAAATGATTTATACTCTTTTGCAGTCATGCCAGACCACTTTTTATAAATTTCATTTGTTAAAATTGCATACTCTTTAGATTCTGTGATTCCTCCATCTTTCCATACATCAGTAAGCTGTTTTCTATCTTGAACACCTTTAATTCTCTTAGAAATCCACCGTTCATCATAGCCTTTAGCTCTATATAAGTCTATCGCTCTTTGTGCCGCAATTGAAGGATCAAAGGTTTCATCAATTCTTTGACTACCCAGTTTTGCTAACCACTCTTTAATTGGTTCAGCATTCTTGCTAGGTATTGATTCAATAATTCTAAACATTCCTTCAACATCAACAACATCAGTCATACGATATTTACCGTCATTAGCCTTAAGTTTCAACTGGTGACAATTTGTCACCGTTTCATTTCCTTCATCTTTAAGGCGTTGTTTTAATTTATTCCAATACTTTCTTCCATCTTTACTTTCTGAAATAATACTAACAATATCAACAACGCTGATAAAGTATTTTTCTTCTTCTTTATCCCAAACTGTTCTTATAGTTTCGTTGTTAAATATTTTGTTTACCAAATGCATTTTGTCTTGATTCATAAGCTATCTCCTTTATATATTCATATTATCATACGTACAATTGTTTGTAAATAAGTTTTTGGCACTTTCTTACAAAAAAAGAATAGCATTTAAGCTATCCTTTTACAACTACGTTTACTATCTTATTTTTAATTACGATTACCTTAACTATTTCTTTACCATCTACGTGTTTTTTAACGTTTTCATTTGATAAGGCTTTTTGTTTTATCTCATCCTCACTATCACTAGTTGATATGGTTATAGTTCCTCTTAATTTTCCGTTTACTTGAACTGCTATGTCAAACTCTGTTTTAACCAGTTTAGACTCATCATATACTGGCCATGGTTCATAAGAAATTGTTTTATCATGACCTAAAGCCTTAGTCCATAATTCTTCCGTAATGTGTGGGCATATTGGGTTTAACATCTTAATTAAACCTTCCATGTACTGTTTTGGAATAACAGTTTGTTTATACATTGCGTTAACAAGTACCATTAAATGGCTTATCGCCGTGTTAAATGATAGTTTTTCGTAATCATTCGTAACGTTTTTAACCGTTTCATGATAAAGTCTTTCTAATTCTTTATTTTCACCATAGTTTTTTTCTTCTTCGGTATATAATCTCCATACCCTGTCCAAAAACTTCTTAGCTCCTTCAACTCCAGACTTACTCCAAGGTTTAGAAGCTTCAAGTGGCCCCATAAACATTTCGTATAGTCTTAGTGTATCTGCTCCATACTTTTCTACGATATCACTTGGATTAACGACAAACTCAGGAAAACGCTTACCCATTTTAATTCCGTTTTCTCCTAGAATCATACCTTGGTGAACTAATTTTTTAAATGGTTCTTTAACTGGTGATAATCCTTTATCATAAAGATAATTATTCCATATTCTAGAATACATTAAATGTCCAACGGCATGTTCTGGTCCGCCAATATATAGATCTACCGGCATCCAGTGTTTTAGTAACTCATAGTTTGCAAACTCCTTATTATTATGTGGGTCAATGTACCTTAAAAAGTACCAACTAGAACCCGCTGAACCAGGCATGGTAGACGTTTCACGAACTCCCCTTTTACCATCTTTTTCATATTCTTTCCAATCTTTAGCATTCTCAAGTGGAGCCTTACCATTATGTCCCTTATAATCCTCTAGAACTGGTAAAACAAGTGGTAATTCATCATCTTCTAATACGTAGTCTTTACCATCTTCCATGTGAACGATAGGAACCGGCTCTCCCCAATATCTTTGTCTTGCAAAAATCCATTCCCTAAACTTATAATTAGTGGTTTTTCTTGCAACCCCCATCTTAACTAATTTATCAGTAATAGCCTCTTTAGCTTCTTCTACGGTTAGTCCGGTAAATTCTTCCGAGTTAATAAGTTTGCATCCTTTACCTAAATAATCTTGTTTTTCAAAGGCTTCATTACTAACATCTTTTCCTTCTATTACCTGTATCATCGGAATGTTATGCACCTTAGCATACTCAAAGTCCCTTTGGTCATGACTTGGTACTGCCATAACTGCTCCCGTTCCATAGTTTGCTAAAACAAAGTCTCCGATGAACACCGGTACTTTTTTACCATTAACCGGGTTAATTGCATTAATACCCTTTAAAATGCATCCTGATTTACCCTTGTTAAGCTCGGTTCTGTCTAAGTCTGATTTTTTTATGGTTTCATCAATGTATTTTTTAACTTCTTCTTTATTTTCTATTTTTGGCATTAATTTTTGAACTAACTGTCCATCTGGTGCTAAAACCATGAAAGTAATACCATAAATTGTTTCAATACAAGTTGTATATATTGAAAACATACCACCGCCATCAATTTCAAAGTCTACCTCAACTCCGGTTGATTTACCAATCCAGTTTCTTTGCATTTCTTTAGTTGATTCCGGCCAGTCAATTTCGTTTAAACCCTCAAGCAATCTTTCGGCAAACTTTGGTTGGTCAATGCATAGTTGTTTCATGTTTTTTCTTACGACCGGAAAGCCACCACGTTCTGATTTTCCATCAATTACTTCATCATTTGATAAGACGGTTCCAAGTTCCTCACACCAGTTAACTGGCATGTCAACGTATTTTGCGTATCCATCTTTGTATAACTGTTTAAATATCCACTGGGTCCATTTATAATAATTTGGATCTGATGTTATAATCATTCTATCCCAGTCGTAGTCAAAACCCAATTCCTTTAATTGTTTTGTAAAATACTCAATGTTTTTTTGAGTAAAACCATTAGGATGATTTCCAGTTTGGACTGCGTATTGCTCCGCTGGAAGACCAAACGAATCATATCCCATCGGATGAAGTACGTTATAACCTTGCATCCTTTTCATACGAGATATGATATCTGTTGCGGTGTATCCTTCTGGATGCCCCGCATGAAGTCCTACTCCTGATGGATAAGGAAACATATCAAGTACGTAAAACTTTGGTTTAGAAAAGTCCCATACGTCAGTTTTAAACGTTTTGTTTTCCTCCCAATATTTCTGCCACTTTTTTTCTATTTCTTTAAAATTATATTCCATAATTACTCACTTTCCTTTCTGTAATATGTTGCAACAAGGTGATAAACACCCGCAAAAAGCGGAAATATTAAAATAAACGATACTAATAACCTTACGTAAATATTATCAATGAACCTAGTTATGGTAAACATAAAAGCAACAATAAAAGAATCACACAACATAAGGGTTTTAAAAACACGCTTATATCCTAATTTTACAACGTCTAAATTGTACCTTAACACGAGGTATTTTATGTTTACTGGTGATCTTTTTCTATCATATTTTTTTAGTTTACGATATGATAATAAATAGTAACCAAAATAAATTATCAAAAAAACTAAAATAAATTCCAAAATCGTACTTGCAACTTCTACCATAATATCCTCCTATAAAAAAAGTTCATCCCAACAAAGGATGAACATAAGTCCACGGTACCACCTTAATTTATACATAACATGTATACACTTTATAACCAATAACGAGGTTAACCGTATTACATTACTATAATTTCACATAATAACTCCGAAGCTAGTTCAACTAAAACTTTTTGTTTATTTACACCATCCATAAACTCTCTTTGAAAAAATTGTTAGTTTACTATTCTCCATCAACGTTTTGATAGTAATAGTATATTATATTTTGTTTGTAAATTCAAGCTTTAATGATATAATTTTTCTGGTGGTTTATATGTTTAAATATTCTTTAGATAATAAAATGTATCACACGTTAAATTATGATTTAACAAATAAATTCGGCCTTAGGGTTTTTAAAGTAAGTTTAAACGCTGGTTTTTCATGTCCTAACTTTAAAGACGGTAAAGGATGCATCTTTTGCTCAGCCATGGGTTCAGGAGATTTTGCTGGAAATAAAGCGGATGACTTATTAACCCAGTTTAATAGCGTAAAAGAAAAATTAAATAATAAGTGGCCTGATACCAAGTACATAGCCTACTTTCAAGCTAACACCAATACTTATGCACCGGTAAGTACCTTAAAAGAAAAATTTGAACAAGTGCTTAACTTTCCTAACGTTGTTGGAATAAACATTGGAACAAGGCCTGATGCCATTACGGATGAATGCTTAGAATATTTAAAAGATTTAAGTAAAAGAACTTATTTAACAATAGAATTAGGACTTCAAAGTATGCATGATAAAACGTTAAAACTAATTAATCGAGGACATAACCTAGATTGTTTTGATAAATGTGTAAGAAAATTAAAAAATAATAATATAAACGTGGTGGTTCACATAATAAATGGTCTTCCTAGCGAAACAAAACAAATGATGCTTGATACGGTAAAACACTTAAATAAATTACGAATAGATGGCAT
Organism: uncultured Bacilli bacterium; assembly: GCA_947586655.1. Classification (GTDB taxonomy): domain Bacteria; phylum Bacillota_I; class Bacilli_A; order RF39; family UBA660; genus Aphodocola. The sequence goes on from CANPXR010000031.1 coordinate 8,949, forward strand.
TAAAATACACATGCTTCACGTCTTAAAAAACACACCACTAGAAGATTACTATAAAAAAACTAACTTTCATTTATTAACCAAAGAAGAATATGTTGATGTTGTATGTGACCAAATAGAAGAACTACATGATAACATAGTAATTCATAGGTTAACTGGAGATGGCGCCAAAGATGATTTAATAGCACCATTATGGACCTTAAAAAAAGTATCAGTTTTAAATGATATTGATAAAGAACTAAAACGAAGAGGAACTTATCAAGGATTTAATAAGAGTATTTTAAACAGAGTTAACTTAATATGCAACAAATTTATAAAACATGGGGACATAGTAGTTGATGCTACCTGTGGAAATGGTAATGATACGTTAATGCTTTCTTTGTTAGCTAAAAAGGTAATTGCCTTTGACATTCAAAAAGAGGCAATAGAAAACACAGAAAAATTACTTAAAGATAATAAAGTTAATAACGTAAAACTAGTGCATGATTCCCATCAATATTTTGATAAATATCTAGAAAATTATAATGGTAAGATAAGTCTGATTCTATTTAATTTAGGATATTTACCAAAAGGGAACAAAAGTATAACAACAAACCATAAATCAACTATATTAGCAATTAAAAGTGGTCTTAAACTTCTTAATAAAAAAGGAATGATATTGGTAACTTGTTATCCCCATGAAGAAGGAAAAAAAGAGTCAAACACAATACTTAATTACCTAAAGAAAAATAAAATTGAACATAAAATTTATCGAAACACAAATAATGTCAACGCACCTTTTCTAATACAAATTAAAAATAATATAAACTAAACCCTGTTTTTATAACTAAAAGCAGGGTTTTATTAAGTTTTTAATAGCTCTATCCTATTCTAAATGCTGGAGCAACCCCGCGGTCATTACGAGCACTGTCGCTAAACCAAACACCACCATTAGTCACAAAGTTGAAATCGGAAGTATAAATAGAACGAGCCCCGGAAAGCCACCAATATTCTGTACTACCATTATATTTTTTAATTGCAGGAATAGAATGTGTATTTGTTGTATTTTGACTTTCATAATAGTCTAGTTGTCTTGTATAATTATAAGCTGTATCCTTACTTGGATTATCTGACCATACCTCATGTGGCGCTAATAAGTATAATTTATTTGTCGTTGTCCAGTTCCCTTCTGGGCCTGTTCCATTCGCATCACCTTTACCATACCCTGCTATTGAATATGTATCTATTATAACATCTTGTAACTCTTGTGGAAGTTTTGGATATATTTCTTCATCAAGATATCTTTTCATTTCTGAAGCAGGCCAACCACCTTTACTTGTACCAGTAATATTCATTTGATGTCTTGAAATTATATCTTTAAACTCTACCACAAATCCGCATGCAGTTTGGGAAAAGTTTGTTTTATCATTACACTGTGATGGTGTGGACTTATTCGCTAATCTTAAAGTGAATGTTTTTTCTTCTCCATCAACTTCAAGCGTTATTGGTCTTTCATCTCCTACTTTGTATACTTCTGAATCTGTGTTTTCTGCTATTGTCTTCCAATCATCTGTTGCAAATGATTTTGGTTTTGGTTTTAGTCCTATTCTAAATGCTGGAGCAACCCCGTAGTTACGATAAGCATAGTAGTAATACGGTGTACCATTAGAATCTGTATGGTAGAAAAAGTCAGCATAATTGGAAGGGGCCGGGGAAAGCCACCATACGGCTGCAATACCTTTATATTTTTTAATAGCTGGGCTTTTATTTTCTAGTGTTGTTTTTTGACTGTTATAATAATCTAACTGTCTAGTATACTTCCATCCAGTATCAGCCTTTATTGGCACAGATGATGCTACGTTTGCCCATATCTCATGTGGTGCTAATAGGTATAGTTTATCATTTGAAATATAGTTGCCTTCTGGTCCTGTTCCATTTGCATCACCTTTACCATACCCTGTTATTGAATATGTATCTATTATAACATCTTGTAACTCTTGTGGAAGTTTTGGATATATTTCTTCATCAAGATATTTTTTCATTTCACTTGCAGGCCATCCACCTTTATTTGTATCCGTAGAATTCATTTGATGTTTTGAAATTATATCTTTAAACTCTACCACAAATCCGCATGCAGTTTGGGAAAATTCTGTTTGATTTTCGCACTCTTTAGGAGTAGACTTATTTGCAAGTCTTAAGGTAAATGTCTTTTGTTCTCCTCCTACCTCAAATGTTATCTTTCTTTCATCTCCTACTTCATAATCACTAGAATTAGTGTTTTCTGCAATAGTTTCCCAAGAATCTACCGCAAAAGGTATAATTCTAGTTATCACTAAATCACCAGTAACATTATGAATGATTAATCGATTATTATTATAATCAAAATCAGTAACATCAGATTCAATCATTGTTACTTTTATTCTTTTTGGAGGATTTTCTGTAAAAGTATAATCATAATCTTCGCCATCCATTACTTCTTTTAGATATGAATCCGTAGAATTTTTAAAGTCTTGGTATTCTACCTTATGGAAATTTCGAAAATCAAACTTTAATGTGAAAGGATAAATAGTATTACTAGCACTTGCTCCTGCTCTATATTTTATGGTAACCTTAAAAGTCTTTTTTGCTCCCATAGTACATTTAGAGACATTACTACTATCACAAATTTTATCTTTTAAATTATATCCACTAATTGAGTATGTTAATTCTGATGGAAGATTCTCTTCTAAAACTTGAAAAATTCCTACTTCCATGGTGCCTATGTTAGTTATTTCAACATTATATGTTACCGTTGATGTATTTTGGGGTAATGATACACTGCCACTTATGTTATTTACGTTATAATCTTCTGAAAAAGATGTACCAGTAGTGGAACTATCAACTGATATACCTGTTACCCTAACATCTTTTTCTAATCTTACTACTGCTTTAATATCTCCTATATTTACCGTAGTATTAAATGCTGAGTATCCTACTGATATTAATAAAGTCATTACAACCATTATTATTGACACCATCACTGATACTGGTATTTTTTTTAGTTTTTCAATAAATTTTTCTTTTCTTTTAAACCTTAGCTTTTCCACAGAATCATCTCCATTGTAGATTATTTCCTATGTTAATAATATCATTAACCCCCCCCCCGGTCAAGATTTTTGGGTCTTGTGGAAAAAAACAATCTTAAAAATTGTTAAAAATTGTTTACATATATTTTTTACTATTGTATAATTTATTTAGTGAGAGCAACCTACTAG
>CANPXR010000032.1 GCA_947586655.1 uncultured Bacilli bacterium
TCTTCAGGCATCGTTCCGCCTAATTCTTTTATTGTTTTTCTTATTTTACTTCCAACTTCATAATGCGTTTTGTTAGCATCTTTTTCCGTTTTAATTTTTTCTCTTTTTAACTTTGATTCTGTTTGAGAAATTCTAAACAAATTAGCAATTAATTCTTCGCTACCCATATTATCTAATATATCTTCTCTATATCTTAAACCCTTTCTTTTTGCAATGTCATCTGCTGTTTCGCCATTATATAAACCTTTATAACCAGCATTATGAAATTTATCAAAGTTTTTAACACCTGCCTTTTTCGCAGCTTGATTTAACGAGTAATTGCCTTTCTTTGTTAAATTTCTTTGATAAAACCTTTTTTCATCTTCTGATAAATTACTATATTCTAATTCTGAAATTTCCTGTCGTCTTGTTTGTACTGCAAAATATGTTTGAGCTAAAGCAATTACTTGTTTTCTACTATCACCATTTTGTGCAATTAAGTAGCACGCATACCTTGATAGTTTATAATCATCAATTGTTTTTGTAGCACCTTTAGGCATATCTATCGTTTTGCCGATGTCGGCAAAATGATCTTCAATGCTATTATTGCTTAACTTACAAGCACTCTTTGCTTTATCAATAACACCTACAAAGTTGCTCCATTTTGAGTATTCAAGTGCTATCATTAATTCCCTGGCAAGCCAATACTCTATACCATATTCATCAATATGTTTAATACTTTCAAATGTTTTAGTTGTTTGTTCAATCTTTTTCATATTTATTCCCCCTTACTTTTATGAACTAATTAAATAATATCACTAGAACATTTGTTTGTAAATACTTTTTATCATAAAAAAACAAACCCTTAAAGATTTGTTTATTTTGTTAATGATATTTTATAACTTTCATCTATCATTTTACATATTTTTTTAGTTGACATGCTACCATCTAGTTTTATGGTTATCCAGCTATTTTTATTCATGTGATAACCTCTAAATATCTTATTATTATCCACTATTTCATTTATTTTTTCCTTATCACATCTTAAATCAATGATGGTAATTAAATTATCAGTATTAGCCTTTAATTTATTTTCATTTATCGTTAATATTACGGCGTACCACTTATTATTTATTTTATTTCTTAAAACTGCATCGGTAGGAAACTTATCCCATAAAAACTCTAAATCATCATTATATTTTTCCTTAACATAAGAAATTATTTCTTTTTCTTGTTTACCTTTAAATACGTTTTTACTTGTACATTTTTTGGTAATATCATTTAATACATCATCATATTCTTCTTTTAATTTACTTAAAAATTCTCCAGCGTTATTTTTAACATCAACAAGTATGTATTCACTATTTGTTTGTAAATCAATTATTTTTGAAATTTTTTTATCGTTTGATATTTCAACTACTATCTTAAAATTATCATCATAAATTTTATTTTCATATACATATAAGTTATCTTTCTTAACAAAACCATATTTTAATAAGTTTTCATATTTTACTTCTTTATTTTCAAAATTCTTATCTAATATTCTCATATAATAAGCTCCTTGTTACATCAGTTTAAAATTACTTCTATTTCATTGGTTATTTTACTACCAGGAGCTACACTTTGGTATTGTACGTACCCGTTTAAATCAATTTTATGTTTAATACCTAATTTAGTTAACACAACATCAGCTTCCTTATATGAATATCCTTTTAAATCTGGCATTAAAATAGAATCATCATTTGTAAAAAGAAAGATTTTGTCCTTGGTACTTATGATTGAGTTTTTGTTAGGATACTGATCAATTACTTTTGTACCATTACCAAAAACGACGTATTTAAGACCTTTCTCATTAAAACTTTGCTTAACGTTTTCAACTAATTTGTTTTTATAATTTTCTACTTTATATTCTGATACTTCTTTATTTAGTTCAGGAGCCTCCTCAAATATTCCTAAGTACTTAGCGGTATCTTTAACGATTGTTTTAACGGTTTCTGGTAAAACCTTAGAATTATAGCTTCTTTGAAAAGCCACGTAAATGATAACTTCTGGGTCATCTTTTGGATACATTCCCGCAAAAGAGGTAATATAATCATATTTACCTTCGTAATATCCTCCTGTATTAGGATTTGCTATTTGTGCGGTACCAGTCTTGCCGATTAAATCATAACCGTCCATTCTATAAGCACTACCAGTCGTTTCAGAGGATTCACTATTAACCACCCTATACATTAGGTCCTTAATTTTATCTATTGTTTCTTTACTAGCTACTTTACCTTGTTCTTTTACTTCAGCTTTATATGTTACCTCATTAGTCTTTGGATCAACCATTTTTTCAACTATGTATGGATCTAATATAACACCGTTATTTGCTATGGCAGTTAATGCCTTTACCTGCTGAATAGGAGTTGTTGTTATACCTTGGCCAAAACCGGCGTTCACTACCTCAACATCATATTTAAAGTTTACCTTTCCGGCGTATTCGTTAGGTAAATCTATGTTTGTTAATGAACCAAAACCAAGCTTTTTATAGTAGTCCATTAACTTTTGTTTCGTTAAGTGTTTTTTTATTAAGTTCGCAACGCAAGTATTAGAAGATAACGTATACCCCTTTTGGTAGGGTATTTCTCCCCAACCGGTTTTGTTCCAATCGCTTACTACGTCTTCACCTATTGTGTAAGGACCCGTTATACAAGTTTCCGTGTAAGGATCAAAACTAGGATCATTTTCAAACGCCGCCATAAAACTATACGTTTTCATAACTGATCCTGGCTCATAAGTGTATGAAACAAGGGGATTTAAATAATTTTTAATATCCCTAGTGTTTGGATTAAAAGATGGCTTAGTTGCACTACCTAATACCTTACCGGTTTTAGCATCTAATACTACCGCTACTACCCAGTTTGCACTAGACTCCGTCTTAGCCTTGTTAACGACGGTTTCTAAGGACATTTGAACGTTTGAGTCAATCGTCAAATAAACGTCATTACCATCAACTTTTTCTTCCCTTATTTCATTTGAATTTGGAAATTTATACCCGTTTAAATCTTTCTGATACTCAACAAAGCCATTAGTACCAGTCATTTGTTTATCATACTTTTTTTCTATACCCATTTCACCAATCATGTTGCCATTATCATCTATGGTTGTATAACCTATAACGTATGATAAAAAATCATTATTTGGATAATATCTTTTATGCGTTGTAATGAAATCTATTCCATAAAGTCCCAGGTCTTCGATTGCTTCTTTTTGTAGTTCGGTAAGTCCTCTTCCCTTTGACCCAAACTCAACTTGATAAGCTTTTTTATTTAATATTTCTAATATTTTTTCTTTTGACATATCTAAAACGGACGATAGTTTCTCAGCGGTAAGCTCTTTATCTACAACGTGCTGAGGAGTCTTAAACCCTTCACTTCTTGATGGATCAAGGTAAGCAATTATGGTATAAGAATTTATGGTTTGTGCTAAAACGTCTCCATTAACATCGTAAATGTTTCCCCTTAAGGCATATAAAACTTCTTTTTTTGTGTTTCTTTTATTAGAAAAACTCTTTAAGTCTATTCCATCTACCTTACCGGTTAAACACAAGTAACCCAAACGTAAAATTAAGATAAAAATAAAAAAGAAAAACATTAAAGTAAAAAACTTAGCTACTACGTTCTTGTTTTTATTTAACATTTCTCTTTTCATAATCATTCTCACCTTTTAATTAACATCTTGGTTTAATATAACTACTTTTGGATAACAATTATATTATTATTATTATACTCCAAACCATTACTTGCCGCAACTAGTTGCATGTTTTCAAGCGATACTAATTCATTTACTTTCATGGTTAAGCTCTCGTTTACTTTTTGTTGCTTAGAAACATCTTTTTTTAGTTTTTCAACTTCTATATTAACTGAAGATAGTTGTGCTTTGAAGAAAAACAAGGACACAAAAACACAAAAAGCCGTTGTAACAGTTAAGCTTATCATTGATTTTTCAAACTTATTTTTTCTTCTTCTTTGTCTTGCCATATCATATTCTCCTTTGTTTTATTGCCACTCTTAGTATTGCACTCCTACTTCTTTTATTACTTTCAATTTCTTCTTTACTTGGTTTTATTTTTTTTAAAACTTTAATTTCTGGTAAAAGATCATCTGGTACGACCGGTAAGCCTTTTGCAAGGTCACTTTCTTTTGATCTTTTTGTAAATATTTCCTTACAAATTTTATCCTCTAAAGAATGAAAGGTTATAACCGCAATAACACCACCAACCTTTAATAAATCAATGGCATCATTAATTGCTATTGGAAGAACCGTAAGCTCTTTGTTTACCTCTATTCTTACCGCCTGAAACGTACGTCTTGCCGGATTTTTCATCCTCTTATATTTAGCTGGAACAGCATCACTAATTATGTTTGCAAGTTCAACCGTAGTTTCTATTTTTTTTATCTTTCGTTGCTTTTCAATGTTTTTAGCGATTAGGTTCGCATATTTTTCCTCGCCATATTCCTTTATTATCCTTGAAAGTTTATCACAAGGATAGCAATTAACTACTTCATAAGCGGATAACTTACTTGACTTATCCATTCGCATATCTAAAGGTGCGTCCAAGTGAAAACTAAACCCCCTTAAAGCATCATCTAATTGTGGTGATGAAACACCTAAATCAAACAAAATGCCATCTACCTTATCAACGTTTCTTTTTTGTAACTCATCTTTTAAGTTAACGAAGTTACTAGGAATAATCTCAAAGTTATGGCCAATCTTACTAAGAAAGTTTTCACTAAATTTTCTTGCTTCTTCATCTTGATCAAAAGCATATAATTTCCCTTTTTTTAATCTTTTTAAGATTGCACTTGAATGACCAGCATAACCTAAGGTACAGTCAACATAGATACCATCTTCTTTAATATTTAACGCCTTTATGGTGGACTCTAATAAAACGCTTATGTGTTTCATCTAAACCTCCACACCATTAAATAAATCTTCCGCTAAATCAGAAATATTATCAATGTTTTTATTAAAGTAGTCCTTGAAAGAATCTTCTGACCATATCTCAAGTCTGTCATTCACTCCAATTACAACGCACTCTTTTTTTAAATTTGCGTAACTAACTAACGGAGTTGGTAGTGCTATTCTTCCTTGTTTATCAGCCTGGCACTCTAACGCACCAGATAAGAAAAACCTTAAGAAAGCCCTAGCATCTTTTTTAGTGAAAGGAAGTTCATTGAGTTTAGAAACGATGTTTTGCCACTCTTTTTTTGAATACACGAACAAACATCCTTCAAGTCCTCGAGTAATAACAAAAACGTCTCCCAATTCATCACGAAACTTAGAAGGTAAAACAATTCTTGCCTTATCATCTATGTTATGATGATACTCTCCCATGAACATATTTATCCCCCACAATCTACCACTAAATTCCACTAGCTACCACAATAATACCATATTTATTTATAAAAAGTCTACCTAAATTACTTAAAAAATTAAAAATTTAAGCTATTTACGTAAAATAGTAAAATAATTTTTTATCATAATACTATCATTTTTTTTATAATAATGATAGAATGTTTATATGATGAAAAATATATTAATTTGGATCATAAACATATACCAAAAGATTCCTGGATCTTTTCATGGATACTGTAGGCACGTTCCTAGTTGCTCTTCTTACGCTAAAGAAGCAATTGAAGAGTACGGAGCGATAAAAGGAAGTATTTTAGGAATAAAAAGGATATTAAGGTGTAACCCATTTGGGAGTTTAGGCTATGATCCGGTACCAAAAAAGGAGAAAAAATGAAGAACAAAATATTAATAATAATGGGACTTTTATTGTCTTTAGTAATCTTAGGAGGTTGCTCTAAAGACAAAAACACTAGTTCCATGACCGCGTATACTAGTGTTTATCCGGTTGAATACATACTAGATAATCTTTATGGAGATGACATTGCAATATATAGCATATATCCAGATGGAATAAATTATAAAAATTACGAACTAACCAATAAACAATTAAGTGATTATAGTAATGGTGATTTATACGTTTACAACGGAACCATTCAAAAAGAAAAAGATTACGCCGTAAAATTAATAAATAAAAACAAGAAAATAAAAATAATAGATGCATCACTTGGAATGAGCTATACTAATGATGTAGCTGAAACCTGGCTTAATCCCGCTAACTACTTAATGATGGCATCTAACATAAAAAAAGGATTAGAAGAATATATTTCCGAAAACATTGAAAAAAAGAAAATAGACAAGAATTATGACTCATTAAAGCTAAAACTATCAGAAATAGACGCTGAGCTTAAGAGCATAGCGGGAAATACGAATAACAACGTTTTAGTAGTTAGTAATGATACCTTTAAGTACTTAGAAAAATATGGATTTGTGGTAATATCCCTAGAAGAAAATGAAAACCTAACGGATAAGGTAATTTCTGATGTTAAAAAAATGATAAATAACAAAACAATTAACTACATATTCTTAATGGATGACGAAAAGGAAAGTGAAACAATTAAGACGTTAACTAACAATAATAACGTTCAAATAGCAAGGTTAAGCTCACTATCAACTTTAAGTGCCGCTGATAGAAAAGATAAAAAAGACTATGTCAGTATAATGATGGATAACATTAATTCAATAAAGTTAGAGGTAAATAATTAATCTAAAAAAAAGAAAACTCCGTTTCTTAAAGAAATGGAGTTTTTATAATACTATAAGGAATAAATAACACTTTATCTATATACTATTATCTATTCCTGTTTTAATATAGTCTTCACCTTTAAAAGGTTCTTTCTTTAATAAATCATTATAACCTTGTTGTCTTAGTACTTCGTATACCATTATAGCAGCACAATTAGATAAATTAAGAGCCCTAACCTTATTCGTCATTGGAATTCGTAAGCAGTGGTCTAAATCACCCCTTAAAATATCTAATGGTATTCCACTACTTTCCTTACCAAACACCAGATAAATATTTTCGTCTTTATTACTGTAATCAAAAGAAGTATGAGGCTTTTTACCATACCTTGTTAAATAATAATAGGTACCAATATTTTTTCTTTTAAAATCATCCCAGTTTTCATAGACCGTGTAATCACAATTATTTATATAATTAGCACCACTACGTTTAACATAACTTTCTTCCAAAGAAAAACCAAGAGGTTTAATTAAGTGAAGCTTTGTATTAGTAGCCACGCAAGTACGCATGATATTGCCAGTATTTCCAGGTATTTCTGGTTCATATAAAACTACGTTAATCACCTATTACTCCTCTTTCCTTTAGTACGTTTGTAATATCCTTTGAACTTTTTATGGTATTACAATCAATTATATCAGATATTTCTCCGTTTTGATAAAATACAAGCTCTGGAGCATATTGATAAACGGGATCCATAATCGTTACGTCATTTATATTAATATATATAATTTCATTTTCTAAGTTATGCTTTTTTATTACCGTTTTAAACTTCTTTTCAAAGTCCGCTGACTTTTCATCACTACTATTTGATACATAAATAATAGTATTAGGTTGCTCTATTACGTGAGTAGATATTTCTTCATACTTTATCTCAGTTAAATACTCCTTAATAATAGACGTAGATAAAATGTCATTTTTTCTATTCTCGTTTAACTTTAAAGCAACAAAAAGCACCATAAGGGTTACCGCACATATAACAGCTAATAATATCGCTTTCTTTGTTCTTTCTTTCATGTTATCCTCCTTATATATATCTATATTTTAACATATTTAATAAAATGAATAAAGCAAAAAGAGTTACTTTGAAAAAGAACTCTTTTTAATATCAACTATATTTGGAATACCAGTTTTATACACGTTTTTCTGTACTTTTAAAATAAATTCTTTTTTATCTTTACCTAGAAAATTTAAACTAAAATTATTACATATATTACCATTTTCATCATATGTTAACATTGAATAATTATTCAATTCATTATACATATCTTCTGTTGTTCTATTCATATCTTTAGAAATAGCACTAAAAAAATTACCTTGAATTTCCTTATAAGTCTCTATAAATTCTATTGTATCAACAAATCTATCTTCTTCCGTATATAATAAATGTGTATGCATATCAGATTCAAAAATCCTTATCAAATATAAAACATCTGCAAATGAAACTTTTTCTTCATGTATTTTCTTCATAAGATTTTTATAGAACATTTTACTTAAGGTAACATATACTTCACATCTTAAATTCTGTTTAATTTTGCTCAATTTATCTTTATTTTGCGATAAATCTTCTCCATATAACCTTTTATATAAATTTATAAATTCACTCGGATCTCTTTGTTCAATAGTTTGAATATTATATAACATACTTATTATAGTTTCTCTTTCATAATTCGTTTTAGCATCAAAGAATCTATATAAATCTGTTATATCATTATTGAAAGATGCATTTAGCAAATCATCTAGATTAGTGTTATTATCAAGAATGCAACATAATTTCAACGTATCTATATATGATCTTTGATTGGGATACATGGTGGTGCTATTACCAGTTACACTTGACATGGATTCTTCCGCTAATGCTTCCAACATAAACGACCAATAAAGTGGATTTATCTCTTGGTTCTTAAATTTAACACATGGTCCAGATATTTCCAAAACATCATCTTTTTTTAACTCAATGTATCCTGATTGTAACATATGCATAACTTCATGTGCAAAAACACTAATGTTTGTATTTTCTTCCTCATGTATAGATTGATAAATTTTCAACATAGAAGGAGAAACTTTTAAACAGTAATCACTTGTTACTTGAGCCATGTTTCCAGCACTGGAATTCGTATTAAAAATTTTTAATTTACACAGATTACTATATATTTTTTCTTTATCTATTTTAGGTTTTTTTTCAATTGTAGAATTTACAATATCCGCCACTAAATTACATATTTTTAGGAGTTGACTATTGTCCATTTCCTGATAAAAACACGTAACAACGGTATCTCCATTAGATAAATACTGTTTATTGTTTTCTATAACCCTCTTATATAATACTTCACCTTTTATATCATCATTATTATTATCACGTATATCATCTTTAGTATTAATATCTTTTTTTAATTCATTATACTTTTTTAAACTTTCTTCTATTTGATAGTATTTTTTATACTCATAAGTATCTTGGATGGAATTAAGATACTTAATAAAATTGCTATATGTTTCATCAGTTATTGAAATATAGGCTTTATTTAATGCACTTTTAATAGGAATATCCTCACCCGAATCAATATATAAAGTAGCTGGCTCAGTTGTCGTTTCAATTGCTTGTGATTTATTTTTATTAGTACCGAAAGAAGGTATAAAACTAACAATAATTGTTCCAATACCTGTTACTACAAATATATTTTTTGCCCACTTTCTTTTTACCTTACCATTTTTATTTTCTTTTTGTAACTTATGTTTCATTATCTATCACCTATATTAAAAAGGCTAATATAACCATTTAGCCTCTATATTCTTTGATTTCTTCTTTTGATACAATTGGATGGTAATCTACTTGCTCTATCGTTATACGTATCAATCTTATTTTCTAGTTGATTATTACTATTAACTATCCATGACATAATTTTTTTTAAATCAGAGTTGCATCTTTCTAGCGTTTCTTTAGCATTTATTAAATCTTGCCTTTTAGCATAATTATAAGGTATGTTCATGGAAGAAAAATATCTATTAATATCATCAAGATACTTAGTTACTTCTCTAATATTATCAACACAATTATATCTCAAATTATCATAATTGAAAAATACTTTTGCCATATTAATTAAGCCTTTCAATCGTGTTATTAATTGACTCACCAACATTGTATAGTTCTGAACCATATGCGTATATATTTTTAGCTAATACTAGATATTGATTCTTTTCTAATTTTATGCTTCTAACATAATCATTAGCTGATTGTCCAGACCAAGCATACGTATTAAGCTTTTCTAATCTATTGAACAATCCTTCTATTAAACCTTCATATTTTTTTGCTAAACTACATATATTACTTCCACATTCTTTTAATTTAGTACCATTTGCGAATATTTGTGCCACAATTAACACCCCTCAATCACACTTAAAGTTCAATATCATCTATTTGTTGATTAATTTTTTTAATCTTATTGTTTATATTCGTATAAATCGAATTTAAAACATCTCTTTGTTGTTTAAGATTATTTTTTATCGTATTTATTTTTTCATCTTTTGAAGAATCATTTAATAAAAAGTTATTTCTGATGCTTTTAGAAGCATCAGAAATATTATCATACAAGTCTGATCTTGATAAAATTGTATTTATTTGTTTTAAATTATCTCTAACACTAGTATATCTCGATTTATCTCGATTTAATTCATATAAATTATTCATTTAACGTTATTTTTGTTCGGTGTAAGTTTCTACACTACCTGATAAATCTTTAGATTGACCAGAAATTTCTCCACTTAAATGTTCTTCATGTGCCATGAATGATTCATAAGCTTCTTGCATGTTATCACTTAACTTTAATAATTGTGATGTATATGCCTTTGCTGCGTCACTAACCGATTGGACATAACTTTTTGTAGCGGTCTCTATTTCACCATGCATTGCTTGATTAGCATTTGCATCTGTATTCAATTTATCAACTGCATCTTGAATATTCTTTACATAATCTCTAATAGCTTGTCTCATTGTTGGAACTTGGTTATAATCCATACCAACAAAGTCACCGGTTAATAATTGTGATCCTAATGATCCAACATAATTACCAACAATGCTTTTTGCAGTTCCTAAAAAGCTTTCGCCACCCTGAACTATATTTTGTGAGAAATTTTCTATTCTTTTTCCTAATCCTGTTAATCCTGCCATCTTATCCTCCTACTAATCCTGAAATAGCCCAGCATCCATATCTGCTATTGATGCTTCTATATTATCCATTTCCTGTTGAAATACTTGTTGTAATTGTTGTAAGCTTTCACTTAAATTTCTTGCCGATTCATCTAATCTCGTTTCAAAATTATCTTCAGAGACACCATGCCAACCAGCTCTTAATGCGTTTTTCACATCTCCGGTATTTAGAATTGTTGGCGTTACCTGTGTCAATACTACTGCATTTAATTCGGTAACAAAATTGTTTAATCCGCTTTTACTTAGTCCATAGCTTGCTGAACCAAAATCCATATTTCTTTCCTCCTTAATTTGTTAGAAATCTAAATATTCCTCTTGATTTCTAGCATCCTTTATTATTTGCGCAGATACATTTGAAATATTATTTACATACCTTGATTTTAAATTAAGAAGATCTCTAGAATAACTTGATAAATTATTTAGCACTATAATATAATCATCATCTAATTTATAATACCTATTTCTTAATGTTGTAGCACTTTTACAATCATAGAAGTTTTTTGTATTAGAAATCTGATCATTTATCTGCTGAAAGATATTTTTAATCTTATTACTACAATCATTAATTTCAGTAATAAGATTATTTATTTCAGTTTCGTTAATACCAATAACATTGTTACTCATAAATAACATCTCCTGTTTAAATCAATGAATGCAAAGATATCTTTGTACCTTACAAGCCTATAATACCATGCATTTTTTGCTATGTCAACGAAAAATGTAAACCATTTATAAATGGTTTACATTTTTTCTATTTTTCGTCAGTTCAAAATGACAATAGTATTTTGTTTTACATTAATATCAATATTGTATTATTCTTTATATCTGTATCGCAAACTCTAGAATTAAAATCATACCTAGCTCCAGTATACCTATTGTATAAACATGTTTTTGTAGAGCCTAAATATTCACCATCACTCATTTCAGCAACCGATTTATTAAGTAATTCTATTACTTTACCAATTTTCTTGTTTAAAGGGAGATAAACATCATATTTTTCATCTATATCAGGAACTATAAGTCGAATCAAAACTTTATTTTCCATTATT
>CANPXR010000033.1 GCA_947586655.1 uncultured Bacilli bacterium
GCAAGCTGAAATATTATACCAAAGGTTAAAAACTTAGAAAACGTATCGGGAGCCTTAACTGATATTTTTACACACCTTAATATTATGATTAAAAAAAGTACTGCTACTGATATTATTCCTACTATACCAAGTTCTTCGGATATAATTGAGAAAATAAAATCTGTTTGTGGTTCTGGTAAGTAAAAGTGTTTTTGTATTGAATTTCCAAAACCTAATCCAAATAATCCACCAGGCCCTATTGCATAAAGTGATTGTATTGCCTGAAACCCAGTCCCTAAAGGATCGCTCCATGGGTTTAAAAACGAGATTATACGATTAACTCGGTAG
The DNA here is from genome assembly GCA_947586655.1 of uncultured Bacilli bacterium. Lineage (GTDB taxonomy): Bacteria > Bacillota_I > Bacilli_A > RF39 > UBA660 > Aphodocola. The sequence continues at coordinate 328 of CANPXR010000033.1, forward strand.
GGGGCTGCTAAAACAAGCAGTACTACGCCAATCATGCCTAATAAACCGATTTTGATAAAAAACGAAAAATTTACTCCGGAAATAAAGAGCATGGCAACAACTGTCATTACTAGGATTGTTCCTGTACCAAAATCAGGTTGGAGCATAATTAATCCAAAGGTTAACATGGTAATTATTAGTATGGGAAAGGCTCCTTTTGTTACGGATTTCATCGTTTTTGGATTGTTATGAATGTATTTACTAGTAAATATAATAAGTGCTAGTTTCATAAACTCACTTGGTTGGATGCCTAACCCCCCAATTCCAAACCAACTGCGTGAACCGTTTCTTATCGTACCAACGCCAGGTATTAGTACTAATATTAAAAGAATAAAGCATACCAGAAGAATTAAGTTTGATTTTTTTAAATAATAAGTATAAGGTATTTTACTAACCACGAGCATTAAAATAATACCTAATAGAAAAAATATGGTTTGTAATATTACGTAGTGAAATTTATCATTAAATTTATACTCCGCCCAAACACTAGATGCAGAGAAAATCATAATTATTCCATAAATAGATGTTAATATTATAGTTATGAGAAGTGGTAAGTCAAATTTTTTGTTCAATTATTAATCGCCTCACTTAGAATAACTACTACTTAAGATTATTCTTTTAACACAAAAAAAAGAACGTTACTTTAGTAATATGAAAGCATAGATTCATTCATTAAAAATAATTAGTGTGATAATTTAATAAAATTTGTTTAAAACCATTGACAAATTTCGTCAAAATGTTAAAATTAAAGTAACCTAGAGGAAGTTGCTGTAGATACTAAGTATTTAGAAGGAAAGCTTGTTTCCTTTTAAATGATATTTTTTGTATATATGGCCTATCGAAGTTTGATAGTTGAAAATAACTTGTTTAGTTAATCTTATTTGAATCTAGGCTTTACAATTGTAAATGAGAAAGAAAACTCATAAGAATAAGATATCACGTTAAATACTGATAATATTTAAAAAATGAACTTAAGGTTTGCTTAAGGTCAGAGTGATTTTTCGTTCGTAAACTAAAAAATAACAATTTTATCAGGATTGTTATTTTTTTTGTTTCAAAAGACTTTGTAAAGCCTCTTCTTTTTAATATATTTTAATCATATAATTATGATATAATACTTAATAGTAGGTGATCTATATGAAGATTATTATATCAGCAGGGGGTACCGGTGGACATATATATCCGGCTTTAGCAATCGCAAAGAAAATAAAAGAAAAAGATAATAAATCTGAGATTCTTTACGTTGGAACAAGTAACAGGATGGAAAAAGACATCGTTCCAAAAGAGGGGTTTGAATTTACTGGAATAAGAATAGAGGGATTAAGGCGTAGTATAAGTCCTAAGAACATAAAAAGTGCCTATTTATTTTTAAAGGGAATAAAAAAATGCAAGCGGATAATAAAAAATTTTAATCCAGACGTTGTTATCGGTGTTGGTGGATACGTTTCCGCACCAGTTATATATGCCGCTCATAAACTAGGAGTAAAGTGTGCTATTCATGAGCAAAACTCATCCTTTGGGGTTACTAATAAATTTGCTTCCAAGTTTGCTGATAAAATATTTGTTTCATTTAAAAGTTCCATGGATAAGGTAGAGGATAAATCTAAGGTGATTTATACTGGTAATCCGTGCGGTGAAAACGCAATTAAGGTAACTCCAGCCAAAAAAGAAGAGTATGGCCTTACTCCAAATAAGAAGCTAGTTCTTATTGTTATGGGATCACTAGGTTCTAAAACGATTAATGAAAAGATGAAGGATATGCTTACCTTATTTAATAATAAAGATTATGAGGTAATGCTTATAACCGGAAAAAATTATTATGATACGTATGATAAATCAAGGTATACTAACAATATAAAAATCGTACCTTACGTAGACGACTTGGTAAGGCTTTTAAAAAAGACTGATTGTTTGGTATCACGGGCGGGAGCATCTACCTTAAGTGAAATAGCTTCTTTAAACATACCATCAATACTAGTACCTAGCCCATATGTTACGGAAAACCATCAGTATAAGAACGCGATGGATTTGGTTTCTAAAAATGCGGCCATGATTCTACAAGAAAAAGACTTAGAGGGGGATACTTTACTTAGGATGGTAGAAAAAATATTAAACGACAGGGTTTTTACTAATAATTTAAAAAACAATTTAAAGGAGTTTATGGTGAATAATAGTGCTACCAAAATTTATGATGAATTAGTAAAATTAGTGGGGGATAATAATGGGAAGTAATATTATTGATTTTATTAAAAAAAATAAGATAGGAAGTATAAAAGAAGGGGTTATCTTAAAGAATTACACAACGTATAAAGTCGGGGGTGTTGCCTCTTTAATGGTGTATCCTAAGGATGAGGATAAACTTATGTTACTTCTTAAAAAACTAAATAATGAAAACGTAAGGTATAAGATTTTGGGTTATGGATCTAATTTAATCTTTAGTGATGATACGTTTGATGGGGTAATAATTAAACTTGATTTACTTAATAAGGTTAAGATAAAAGACACGGTAATAACCGCAGGCGCAGGGGTTAGCTTAGTTAAGTTATCATATAAGGCCTTAAAAGAGGGATTAACTGGATTAGAGTTTGCTAGTGGAATTCCCGGAACCATAGGTGGAGCGGTGTTTATGAATGCCGGAGCATACAAATCTGACATGGGATACATCGTATCAGAAGTTAGGGTAATAACACCGGATTTAAAGATTAAAACGCTTTATAACAAAGACTTAAAATATAGTTATAGAAATTCTTTTTTGAAGGAAAATCCGAAGTACGTTTGCCTAGAAGCTACAATCGTACTTCGTCACGGAGATAAGAAGTTAATAAAGGAATTAATGGAAACTAGAAGACAAAAAAGATTACTTTCTCAACCACTAGAATATCCTTCCGCTGGTTCAGTTTTTAGAAATCCACCAGATGATTTTGCAGGAAGATTAATTGAGTGTTGTGGTCTTAAAGGATATAAAATAGGTGGTGCTAAGGTAAGTGAAAAACACGCTAATTTTATCGTTAATGAAGGCGGTGCTACGGCAAGCAACGTAAGAGACCTAATTATGTATGTTCATGATAAGGTAAAAGAAAAAACAAACGTAGATTTGAAAATAGAACAAGAATTTGTTAACTGGGAGTAAAAGATGAAAAAACAAAAGAAAAAAAGGAAGTTAAAGGTAAGAGGTCTATTAATAATATTACTGTTTCTTTCAGTAATTTCTTTTGCGTTGTTCGAAATTAAAGATGTTAAAATAAGAAGTATAATAATAAAGGGTAATAATATTTTGACTGATCAAGAAATAATAGAGATGGCCGATTTACAGGATTATCCTTCGTTTTTTACAACCTTGTCTTATGGAATTAAAAAAAAGATCATTAAAAATAAGTACGTTGATGACGTAAAGGTTTTTAAGGGAATATTAAGTATTAAGATAAATATTACTGAAAAAAAGATATTATACGTTGACTATAAAACTGGTAACAAAGTAACTTATAATGATGAAATAAATGATGATAAGATAGTTTGTGCTCCTTATCTTACAAATGATGTTCCCGAAGGTAAAAAAGCTTCCTTTTTTAAAGCAATGAATAAAATCGATGATGATATCTTATGTCAAATGTCTGAAATAAGATATGATCCAAACGAAATTGATGATGATAGATATTTTGTGTACATGAATGATGGTAATAGTGTTTATTTAACGGTTAATAAATTTGATAAAATAAATAAATATAATACCATCTTAGAAAACGTTGGAAAACAAAACGGAGTTTTATATTTAGATTATGGGGATTATTTTGAGGTTAAATAATTTTTTTAAAATTTATATGTTTTAAAAATCTAATTTATATAGTATAATGTTTTTGTATGGTAAAGTCATATGGTGGGAGAGTGCTAATGAAAAAGATTTATACTAGTATTGAAATCGGTTCAGATACAATTCGTATTTTAGTTAGTGAATATTTTCAAGGTAAGCAAAGAACGTTAGCGGTTTCATCAGTTCGCTCGAAGGGCGTTAAAAATGGCGTTATTGAAGATGAGGATGTTCTTTTACAAAGACTTAAACTTGCCATTGATGATATTAATTCAAGAATTAATGTTAACATAAAAAAAGCAGTACTTATAGTGCCACCATTAGATGCTGAGTATACTTTGGTTCATGGTAATGTTCCGATCGTAAACGAGGAAAAAATGGTTACTGAAAAAGATGTTATAAGGGTTCAAAACGCAAGTTTAAATGACGTTTTACCAGACATGGAATTAGTTAGCATAACCCCAATAGATTTTACCATTTACGAAAATGGCTCGGAAATAGAAACGTTAAAGGACCCGACCAACAAAATTTGTGATAGGTTAGGCGTTAGGGCGATGCTTTCGCTGGTGCCAAAACAACACGTAATATCCTATGTTAAAGCCATAGAAAAAGCGGGAATAGAGGTAGTTGATTTAGCGTTATCTTCAATCTGCGATTACGAAGAGGTTAGTTTTGACGAGATGAATGAGGTAGCAAGTGCCATTATTAACATAGGTAAAGATACCACGACGGTTTCAGTGTTTAATAAAGGAGTAATAACTAATAGTACGGTTTTAAAAATAGGAAGTAAAGTTATTGATGAAGACATCTCTTACATCTACTATACAACCAAAAAGACCGCTCGTAAAATAAAAGAAAACTTTGGAATAGCTAACACAAGAGGCGCCAGTAAAAATGAAACCTACGAGGCAAAAGACGTTAATGGTAAATTAGTTAGTATTAATCAGTACGAACTTTCTGAAGTAATAAATAAGAGGTTATCGCAAATTTTAAATATTGCGAAAAATGAGCTAAAAGTATTAACAAATAAACAAATTCGTTATATAATGGTGTTAGGTGGCATAACTGATATGCCAGGTATTAACTTTGTTTTAGAAGATATGTTTGGTATGACTGCAAAAACGTATTCTTTAAATACGCTTGGTATTAGAAAAGCAAGGTTTATTACGGTTTCTGGTGCAATTAGGCACTTTGTTAAAAAAATAAAATTAAAAGGAAAACAATATTCAATGTTTAGTAGTGACGATGTCGATAACTTAGTACATAGTAAAACAAGGATAGGAAAAAGTGATTCGGTATTCGGGAGGGTTTTTAACTACTTTTTTGATAATTAAGGAGGAAATAAGATGTTTGGTTTACCAGTAGATCAATTAGCAAAAATTAAAGTTATCGGAGTTGGAGGCGGTGGTGGAAACGCCGTTAACCGCATGATTGAATGTGGTGTAAGAGGCGTTGAGTTTATCGTTGCAAACACAGACTTGCAGGTTTTAAATAGTTCAAAGGCAGAAACTAAAATACAAATAGGATCTAAAATATCAGCTGGTCTTGGTGCTGGTGGTCATCCTGAAGTTGGTAGAGAAGCAGCTTTAGAATCTAAAAAGGAAATTGAAGAAGCTTTAAAAGGCGCAGATATGGTTTTCATTACCTGTGGTATGGGTGGTGGAACTGGTACTGGTGCTGCACCCGTTATTGCGGAAATAGCTCAAAATCTTGGTGCTCTTACGGTTGCAATCGTAACGAAACCATTTAGTTTTGAGGGTAAAAGAAGAATGGCTCAAGCAATCGAAGGACTTTCTGAGCTGAAGTCAAACGTGGATACTTTGATAGTTATTCCAAATGATAGATTAAGGGAAATAATTGATAAATCAACACCGATGGTAGAAGCTTTCCATGAGGTTGATAACGTGCTTCATAGGGGAGTTCAATCAATATCTGATTTAATTGCGGTAACTGGTTTAATAAACCTAGATTTCGCTGACGTTAAGGCGGTAATGGAAAAAAGTGGTAACGCCCTTATCGGTATAGGTATGGGAACCGGGGAAAACAGAGCCGTTGAGGCCGCAAGACAAGCTGTTTCAAGCCCTCTTCTTGAAACGGATATATCAGGCGCAACTGATGCAATCATTAATATAACTGGTGGCGCAAACCTTACTTTATTTGAGGCTGAGGATGCAGCAGAAGTTGTAAGATCAACTTCTAATAATGACATAAATACTATTTTTGGTGCGGTAATAAATGAAAATTTAACCGATGAGGTTATCGTAACCGTAATTGCAACTGGCTTTGATAAAGGAGAACAACAAAATGTTCCTTCGCAACCAGAAAAAAATAATCCAAGTCAAACGGTAACTCCTAGAATTAATACCATGATTCAAGAAGAAGATGATGATGACGATGACATCCCGAATTTTTTGAAAAATAGGAGAAGTTTTTAAGGATACTTTTTAAGTATTCCTTTTTATTAATTTAAAATATTTAATTCTTTCAATAACTCGACACTTATTTAGGTGTCTTTTTTTTATAATTGTTTTAAGGTGATAGCATGAAAATATACGTTGATTTAATAATTTTACTCAATTTCTTTTTGGATTTTTTATTACTTTTATCTACGTCATTAATATTAAAGAGAAACGCTAGGTTATTAAGAATACTACTAGGGGCAGTAGTGGGTGGTATTAGTATATTATCATTATTTATAAACCTCAGCTCTTTAAGTTTATTCATAATTAAAATACTTATCTCAATATTTATGGTATTAGTATCATTTGGGTTTAAAAATTTTAAATACTTTTTTAGTAATTTAGTATATTTGTATTTAACTAGCATAATATTAGGTGGATTTTTATATTTTATAAATGATGAATTATCATACAAAAATAACGGATTAATATTTTTCCATAATGGTTTTAGTATTAATTGGATAATTATTATCGTATCATCACCCATAATAATTTTTCTTTACGTTAAGAATCAAAGAAATAAAAAAGAACAACTATCTAAGTATTATGAGGTTAACATAACTTTTTTAAACGGAATAACTAAACGTTTAACAGGATTTTTAGACACTGGTAATAATCTTTTTGATCCCTATCAAAAAAGACCAATAATACTGATAAATAAAGACGTTTTAAAAGGATATAACCCAAGGTGTATTTTGGTGCCTTGTGTAACGGTTAATGATAAGTCGCTTCTTAAATGTTTTAAAATAAAGAAAATAGTCATAAATGGGAAAATAATAAAAGATGAATGTTTGGTAGGAATAAGTGACAATAATTTTGAAATGGACGGAGTAGACTTATTGTTACATAAAAAAATTATAAAAGGAGACTAAAAGAATGAAGAAAATAATTAATTTTTTAAAAGGTTTATTTAAAAAAGTAAGTACTATATTTTTTGTTGGATCGGCGGATGCCTTACCAGAACCATTATCCAAAGAAGAAGAACTTAAGTGTTTAATGGAGGTATCAAAAGGAAGCGTTGAGGCAAAAAATAAACTAATTGAGCACAACTTACGTTTGGTTGTTTATTTATCAAAAAAGTATGAAAACACAAAAATTGAGTTAGAGGACTTAGTAAGTATTGGAACGATTGGACTTATAAAGGGTATTAATACTTATAAAATTGATAAAAACATAAAACTTGCAACTTATGCATCACGCTGCATTGATAATGAAATACTGATGTACTTAAGAAAAAATAAAAAAAGAAACGCTGATGTTTCCCTAGAAGAATCTTTATCTTTTGACTCTGAGGGTAATGAGCTACATTTGGAAGACATATTAGGAACTGATCCAGATCTAGTTACCAAAGAGCTTGAGGATAATGATTTAAAACTCATGTTAATGAAGGAAATAAATAGGCTTCCAGAAAGAGATAAGCAGATAATGAAACTTAGGTATGGGTTATTTGGAGAAAAAGAAATAACCCAAAAAGAGTTAGCACAAAAATTAAATATATCACAAAGTTATATATCAAGAATTGAAAAAAAAGTGATAAAAAGAATAAAAGAAACTATAAAGATGTAGTTTTTTTGTGTTATAATTTAACGGGTGATATCCATGGATAACATAATTAATCTACTAAATATAGAAATATCATTAGAACAAGAAATAGTAAAATCCTTATCCGTTGAATTAAGAAATATAAAACACATATATGATTGTTTAATTCCAAATAAAAATAAGAAGGATATAATAAGCACGGAAAAACTAAGACAGCAAGATATTTTTTATGAATTTATGGGAATTTTATCGTCTTATAACACTACGTTATATGATGAATTAATAAAGATAGGTAAAAAAATTATTAATAATAGAAAGGATTCTTTATCCCAAGATAGCTTTTTCTTACCATTAAATAGTATAACTCATGACGATAAAATTAAACCGTTATCACAAATGGTAAAACAAAACGTAAAAATTTATTTGGATGTTAGAACCTTACTATTTTTTTCAGCTAATTATATGGTTGAATTCTATGAAAATTTAGAAAATGAAAAAGAAACAAAAAAAGATTTAAAAAAGCGGGCCGAATATGCATTAAGGAATATAAAGAATAATTTACCCTTAACCACTAAGGATATTAATACGATTACTTTATTAATACAACAACAAGAAAACATGGATAAAGAAGAATTATTTAGTGAGTTAAATGGTTATATAGACTCTAAAAAAAGCGCCCAAATAAAAACCGAAGAAAACGTAACTTTAAAAGAAAAAAGTAAAAGTTATGTAGATGATGAAAAACAAGTTATAACGGAAAAAAAGCAGGATAAGAAAAATTCAATCATACGTAATTATTTAATTACCATAAGATCCTTTAATTATGATACAAACGCAATAAATGAATTTTTAAACGCCATAAGTTATAACGACGACATAGAAGATATTATTAGTGAAATGTTACTTGAAATAAACCCAGATGAGGAAACTAAACTATATGAGGTAATATCAAATTATTTTGCTCAAATAACCTGTGACGAATTTAAAGAAGATGAAATAAAAGAAGATGAAGAAGTTAATGTTTTATTTTATGACTTTACTAATAATTCTAATAAAATGATTGATATAATAGATAAGGAAATTCCAAAGGAAGACTATAAATCTATTTTGAAGGCCCTAGAACTTATTAAAAAAGATGGAGCAACATCTAATAGAACAAGAACCGTTTCACTAAAGAAAATATATAAATTAAGGGTTGGAAAAATAAGGGTTACCTTTAAAAGACTCAATCATAATACTTATATTATTTTAGGAATATTTAGGAAGAAAAATCAAAGTGGATCTGAAATTATAGCTAAAACCAAGGCAAGAAATGATAAGTTTTCTATGTACGAAAAGTCTATACTCTCGTCTTTTAACGTTCCAGAAATAGGAGATAAATACTTAAGAATAAACGAAGAAATTTATGAAAACATCAAAAATAAGTTAAAACTTGATAAGGATAACAAACACATAAAGGTATAGAAAATACTAATGGCTTTAAATAGTATAAAAATCGCCCAATAACATGAAAAAAATATCGAAAAATGCATAAATTATACTAGGGTGATTATCATGAAAGAGGAGTTTAAAGCCTTCGTAAGGAAAAGGCCAGAGTTAATAAAATACGTTAATTCAGGGCAAATGACGTGGCAAAAGTTTTATGAGCAGTGGAATTTGTATGGTGAAGATGATAAGGTTTGGTCAGTTTATAAAAATGATAGCGTAGATGCATCTTCTAAGGCAAAGGAAAGTTCATTTGGTTTAGGTAACATTGCCGATATGATTAAAAAGGTAGATATGGATTCCGTCCAAAAAGGTGTTAATAGCCTTCAAAAAATAGTAGAATTACTTCAGGGATTTATAACTAAAGATACAGCTTCTTCATCAAAGGGCTATGAACCTAGGCAATTATTTAAAAAGTTTGAGGATTAATGGACTTAAGAATTAAGCTTTTTCTTGATTCAAACCCTAATTATAAAAGATATTTAAGATCCAATTCATACTGGTATAAAACCCTCATAAGAAATCCTGAAATGCTTGATGTTTTTATATCAGAAGTAAAGGAAAAATATAAATTAAGAACCAGTGATAAAATAAATAACATAATCGATAAAATAGATATGGTAAGTAAGTTTATTAACGTATTGAGGTGATGATAAATGACTCAAAAAGTATATGAAATAATAGATTATATGGATTCAAGTAGTTTTAAAAAAAGATTAGATGAAATTAAAGAAAAAATAAAGAATGATTCTGATGCCCAAAAGTTAATAAAAAAATTTGAAGAAGCTAAAGAATTATACGAAAAATATAATTATAAGGATGAGTTTATAAAAGCTAAAATAGACATGATAAAAAATCCCTTTATTAAAGAATACATAAGTTTACAAAATAGAATTAATCTACTTAGCGTTCAAATAAATAACAGGATAAACTTAATTACAAAAGGTATTACTAATAAAAAGTAACACCTTTTATTTTTATATATGACATGATAAAATATTTATAGGTGATTTAACTTGAAAATAATAAGTGGTAAATATAAAGGAAGAACGTTAAAAGGTTTTAATATTAATGGTACAAGACCAACGATGGATCGGGTAAAAGAATCCGTTTTTGCCATGATTCAGGATTACGTAAAGGATTCTATCATTTTAGATTTATATTCTGGTTCTGGTAATTTAGCTATTGAAGCAATTTCAAACGGAGCTTTAAGAGCATACTTAGTAGATAATAGTAAAGAAGCTATAAGTGTTATAAAAGATAACATAAAAATGCTAAATATTGACAATACTATTATTGAAAAGGCTGATGCTAATACCGCGTTAGATCATTTTATAAGTAATAACCTAGTATTTGACATAATCTTTTTAGACCCACCATACGATTCTAATTTACTTGATAAATCATTATGTAAAATAAATGATAACATTAATTTATTATCTAATGATGGTATTATCGTATGCGAAACAACAATAAACGTTAATTATTCAAAATATGATAATTTAACTATTTTTAAAATTAAAAAATACGGAGAAAAAACGGTAAGCATATTGAAAAGGGAAAATTAATATATTGACTAAACAAATTAATGGTGATAGTATTCTAGTTAGGATAATATGAGGAGTAAAAGATGAAAAAAATAAATAAAAAAGGTTTTACCTTAATTGAGTTGTTAGCGGTTATCGTAGTACTTGCAGTTATAATGGTAATAGCAACACAACAAGTAAATAG
>CANPXR010000034.1 GCA_947586655.1 uncultured Bacilli bacterium
TTATACCATGAATTAAACCTTTTCACACAAATATTAGTAATCTTAGTGTGTAAAATAAAAATTAGAAATTTCTTTCTAACTTATTATAACAAGTAATTTTGGTAAAAAAACGTACGCACCTACTAAAGCCGCGGTAAAAGCACTAACTACCACCGCAGCGGCCGCAGTATCTTTAGCAACCATTGCAAGAGAATTAAATTCATTGGTAAACATATCAACGGAAAGCTCAATTGCGGAATTTAAAAGTTCAGATGTTATAACTAAAGCTATAACAAAATAAACTAATATCCATTCTTGGGTTGATAATTTAAAATAAATTCCTAAAATTGTAACTGATATTGCAGCTAGTATATGAATTAATAAATTTTGTTCACGATTAAAAAAAGATTTTATTTTATCCATAACACTTACCTAAATAATGATATTATTTTTGGGACAAACACAACGAGCCACATTCCAAACGCCGTTATGTCAGCGACAAAGCAGGCCGCAGAGGCGGTATCTTTAGCAACCTTAGCAAGTGGATGATACTCTTCTGTTATCATGTCTACAACCGCCTCAATGGACGTGTTAAATAACTCAGCAACCAATATAAGGGCTCCCATCACGAGGGTTACTACCCATTGTATTGGAGTTATATTAAAACCAACTCCGCACACGATAATTATAGTCATAACTATAACGTGTAAGAGTAAACTTTGCTCGTGTAAATATGCGTATTTTAAACCATCAAAAGAGAATTTAAAACTCTTTAAAATTCTCCTAAAGCCTAGCTTTTTCAAATTAAGTGATTCAACGTATTTTCCCCTTGATATTTCGACTTTAACTTTCTTTTTTGATGCCATAACCATCTAACAACTCCTTTTGTAAACTAAACATTTTTTGTTCATCTTCCTTATTCATGTGGTCATAACCAAGTAAATGAAGTATACCATGGATGGTTAAAAAACATAATTCCCTTTGCTCACTATGACCATACATAAGAGCTTGTTCTTTTACCTTATCATAAGATATATAAACGTCTCCTAAAACCCTAACGATTAAATTCATACCATCTTTATAATCTTCAAGAGCAAACGTTATTACGTCAGTAACATTATCAATACCTCGATATTTTTTATTTAACTGGTGAATCTCCTCGTTACCTACTATTATAACATTAAACATAACATTATTCAATTTCAATTTATCAGCACAATATGTTATAAATTTCTTCATCGTTTTTAATGATTTTATATTTTCACCATAATTATTAATAACATCTATGTAATTCATGATATAATCCTCCAAAAATCAAACTTAAAAGCTACGTATATAATTAGTAAAATAATAAATAATGTTAGTGCGTCTAAAAACAATTGATTTTTCATAAATTTTGGAATATTTAAAGAGAAATTACTTCCTGTTTTGTAAATAAAATAACCTATTAAACCACCCACCGTATTTAATATAACGTCATCAATGTCCGCCGTACGTCCTATTATGCTCTGGGTAAACTCAATTGAACTCGACACTAAAACTGATAATATCAAAGTTGGAAAAATAGTATTATTTTTTATGTAGTAACATATGAACACTCCAAGTGGAACAAAAAGTAAAACGTTACCTATTACGTTTCTTAAAAATAGCCTTGAGTTAAAATGATATCTAAAGATTTCTCTAAATGGAATAAAATTATTGGTACCATAATTATTATCCTGAAACGTTACGAAATAATAAAGGAGTAATAAGTAAATAATAAAACATAACATAAGTATTTCTTTATAAAGTATTATTTTTTTCTTATTACATATTAAATAAGTTATTCTAATGGAAACTAATATTATGGTAAAGATAAAAATCATTGGCCAAACGCCATTAATGGCCTTTAATAACATATCGTACATAATAACCTCTTATTCTTCATTAGCGGGAGTATTTAATAAACTAGAATCAGTTTGCTTATAATCAGTTATGTTTTCATACACCTTAAAAAAAACATCTACTTTTATTTTACTATTATTTGATGTAAAATTCAAAGTTTTTTTACTAATTATATACTCGTCTATGTCAAGGAAAGACCTAACTTTTTTTTCAGCTGTTTCCTCTGCTTTTTTTATTGCTTCTTGAGTTGATAAAACTTGTTTATTAACCTTAGTTTTACGTTGCTTTTCCATACTTATTTCAAACGGGAAAATTTTATCTTTTACCAATATTTTTCTTTTTTCCAAGTAAGAATCAGTATAATTCTTTTTAAGGGAAAAACTCCTTCCTAGGAATTTTATTATATAGTTATTTTTCATCTCATCAAGATATTTAATTTCTTTGTAATATAGCGGATACTCAATCTTCACGTTATACCAGGTTTCAGCGTACACACGACCGGTTGCAGCCACCTGGCCTTTAACCGTATCATCTTTTATTATATCACCAGAAACAATGATATCTCCTTTAGTTACATAATCATTTTTCTTTTTCATGATTACGCCAGATGACGCTTCTATTTTTTTTATTATTCCACTTTTTTTAGCAACTATGTGCCTATTTTCTATTTTTTCTTGTTTTACATTAATCTTTCTTTCGGTCACCTTAATTATAAGTTTACTACCTAATTTTTCGATTTCAAGCCATTCTATCTTTTCTTTGTTATTACTAATAATTTTATCTATTATTTGTTTTCGCTTACTAAATTTTGGAATAAACTTAAATTTTTTTATTCCATAAGAATCTAAATTTGCTTTAACTAAATTTCTTATTTTAGTATCATTATGAATAACTTCTATACCAAAACACATACGTGAAATTAAAACTAAGAACATAATAGAAATGGTAAAAGATATTATGAAAGAAAAGTTATTATTTAAAAAATTTATGTATTTAATTAGTCCGTAATATTTAACCACCCTTATTTCGTATATACTTTTTTTTTCTTTTAAAAAAAGATAATCCTTATAAGACACCCTAAGAACTATTTGACTATGATTTATTTGCTTATATTTATCAAACTTGATTTTATTTATTAAAAAGCGCTTTACAAATAACTTTGGATTTTTACCAATAATAAGTAGTTTTACGTATCCTTTATTCATCATAATTACCCATTATTATCTTATTTATCTTTCCAGAAATAACAATAACTTCCTCAAACATCTTTTCAATAATCAAGTTTTTCCCTTCTATTACATACTTTTTATTATTGCTTGAAACAACGATTTTATCATCCGAAAAATGTTCGATTTTATCATGATAATAAACTTTTAATTTACCATTAATAATTCGCATTTCAAACTCGTTACATTCCACGTAATTATTAATAACCGTTTTGATATTCACAAGTATCACCAGTTAATTTTATGCAAAAAAAAAGTTACTATGTAAAATAGCAACTTATAAATATGAGTAAAGAAAAATTACGCAGCATTCCTTTCGCGTTTAGCAGCCTTACGGCTGTTTTTAATTGCTTCTTTCTTAGCGTTTCTTCTTTCAACTCCAGGTTTATCAAAAGCTTGTTTCTTTTTGACTTCTGAAGGGAGACCACTTTTTGCAACTTTTTGCTTAAACCTCTTTAACGCTGCATCAACGTTTCCGTTCTTTACTGGTACGGTTATCATTTTTCTTTCCCCCCTCTCCTTTTTTCTACTAGTAATTATAACACCCGTTTCAACTTATTACAATATATTTTTGTTTATTTATAACAAAAAATGACAGATTTTTAGTAAAATCCATCATTTTTTCTAAAAATTCATTATGATTCTAATTGATGTGCCAAAGATTCTACCAATTTGTAAAATAAATTTACCAATAAAACAAATCAATTCTATTAAAACTGGGAAAAACATTACCCATAACACTATTTTCAAGCATCTTTTTATTTTATTGGACAATAATTACCACCAATTAATCTTCTTATGCTGCTTCCAAAATATCTTCCTATGTCCATAAAGGCGTTAAATCCTTTTATAAGAGCGTTAATTAAAGTACCACTTATGCCAGCTCCACCAGATATCATTTTAGCTTCTTTTTTAGTTAATTTCATATTTTCTCCTTTCTTTAACGACATTTAAAAGGTCTTGTGAACCCATCAAAGATACCCACCAAAAAGGTTATACCCGCAATGATACCAGCCGCTATCCACCCTCCGGCAGCACCTCCTTTAACTTTTTTTGCTTCTTCAATTGTTAATTTTTTCATTTTTACCCCCTTGTAACCTAAGTATTTTACCATCTTTAAACGTTATGATTTTGTTAAAATAACTAATGTTTGACTTTCTGTGTGTTATTAATATAACCGTTTTATTCCTATAATTTTCTTTAATGTTTCTAAGTATCTTTTCCTCACTTAAAACGTCTAAACTGCTAGTTGTCTCATCAAATATTATTAATTCTTTGTTCGTGTTTAATGCTTGGGCTATTGCTATTTTGCTTAATTGTCCGGCGGACACATTAGAATTAGTATTATCTATTACGTAATCATAGTTAACTTGTTTTTGTTTTATCATGTCATCAACCATCGTGGTTTTAATAACCTTCTTATCTAATTTATCTCCCATGAATACGTTTTCTTTTATACTTCCATTAATAAGTCTTATTTTCTGATCAACATAAACCAAAGAATTTCTAATAACTTCCTCTTTAATATCACATAAACTAACACCATTAACAAAGATTTCACCATCATCATACGGAATTTGTTTACTAAGTAATTTAAATAACGTTGATTTACCGCTACCAGTGGGTCCAGTTATCATTATCCAATCACCCTTATTTATTTTTAAGGATATGCCATTTAAAACGCTTTTATTTTGATAACTAAATTTTAAGTTTTTAATAACTATGTTATCTATGCTTATTTTATCATTGATGCTTGAAAGTTCTTCAATACTTAGTATTCCTTTAATTCGCCTATTAACATTTTTAAAATCCGCGTACAAAGGTAAAAGTTTATGAATTTCCAAAAGTGCGTTAGTCAATATTGTTTCCGCAGAAAACATAAGTAAAACTTGAGTTAAAGAACTATCTCTTATAACTAATAATATAAGTACCTGGATGGTAAAGAAAGTAATGAATAAGGACATTAATAGTTCTTTTTTCTGATATGCGGTTGCAAAATCCTTGTACTTAAATAATACTTCTTTATACATAAAACTTATTTGATCTTTGAAATACTTTTCCTTACGAAGGTTTTTTATGCATAAAATTGAAGAAAAAACATCGGTAAGCTTATTACTTAACTTTTCGTTTAAGTACTGTAAATCATATGATTTACTTAGGTTTTTTAAGATAAACGCACGATTAATTAAATAAGTTATTAAAATAAATGGTATGTTAATAATAGCTATTAACCAGTCGTTATAAAAAATAATAATGATACTAAAAATAATTAATAAAACGTTCATAACAACAACTTCTACAAAGTTAAAAATAGCCTCTTTTACGTAAGATAAATCATTTATCTTAGCAATTAATTCACCAGAACCGTTTTTATGGTAAAACCAATGAGGAAGACTGATAATTTTATTTATGATTGGGATTGTAATAAACTTATCAATTATCAACTGAAATTTAACCGAAAAAATTGATTTAATATAACTTATGAAATCCTTTAATAACCCAATTAATAAGAAAAATAAAATAATAGAAATAATTAATGAAGTTTTCTTACCACCATTTATTCCATCTATAACCATTGGAATCATAAATGAGAATAATCCACTAAATAGAGTTAGCAAAAAAGAAAGAAATAAGGTTTTAAATATTATTTTCTTATTTTTAAAAATTGGATAAACAACTTTCTTCTTACCTTCAAATGAAATTATAACACCAGTATACTTTTTTAAAAAACTAATTTTATCAACGTACATTATCCTTCTCGCTGGATCAGCTATTAAAACCTTGTTTTTTAAAACCTTTAATAAAACAACAAAATGCTGTTTTTCATTGTCTATTAAATGAGCAATACATGGCGGTTTCGTATCTTGCAAATGAACGTTTTTATAGCCCGTTGCTAAAATACCCTTTTCTTTTGAAAGTTTAACTATATCATATACACTTACACTCTCATCAGTAAATTTTAAATTCTTTTTTAATTCACCTAAGGATACAGTCAATCCATAATATTTTAAAATCATAGTTAAACATGCTAAACCACAGTCGTTACATGACGTTTGATTTACAAACCAATTTTTTTTAATTTTTATCATCTCCTCAGTTATATTGTTATACGTGTTGTATAAAAACCCCTCGGATTTTAAAAAAAAATTAAAAAAAAACTAATGTTTTTTTATGGATCAAAAACAAGACCAAAAACAAGATCAAAAAAAATAAAAACCCTTGTTATACAAGGGTTATTTACTAAATGGCGTCCTGCAAAGGATTCGAACCTTTGACCCACGGCTTAGAAGGCCGTTGCTCTATCCAGCTGAGCTAGCAGGACAATGATTTGTTCAAAATGAACAAGTCAATTATAGCAAAAAATAAATAATTATTCAATGTTTTTTATAACACTTTTTGTAATTTCCTTACCATCAACAGTAAATATAACTTCTTTTACGTCATAATTATCCCTTACGGATAGTGATATAGAGTATATTACTTCTTCTAATATACTTTTAGTATTTTCATCATCAAATAAAAAGTTATTAAAATCTAGGGTTAACACATCATCTTTTAATTCGTAATTTAAAAGCTTTGCGTTGTAGTTAAGAAAACTCATCAAATTTGTTTCATACGTATGAGAACACGTTAATTCATCAATAATAATTTTTATCTTATCTCTGTTATCATTAGTTATTTTGGTTACTGGTACGTAATAGTAATTACTATTTCCTTTACTAACGTAATATATGGTAACACTATTTACGTTCTTATAAGTGTCTAATTCATTTATTTTGTTAACACCATCTTTTTTAGTAAATGGTTGGGTAACATTTTTACCAGATGATAAAAGGGTTTTAAGTGGAGTTCCATCAATATTTATATATAAGTTAGAAATGCCGTCAATTGAAGTCAAATTAAACGTTAAAGCCTCTATTGCTTTCTCATCATCCTTACTAGATAAATCATAAAATTCCTTTGACAGATCAATGGTAATATCACTTTCTTTTATACTTACGGAATTAATTTTAAGATCCGTTGGCAATATAGCCCTAAATCCATTAGGTATTTTTTCTTCGTACTTACCATCAATAATTAGCAACTCAATAAGCTTTTTTGCGTATTCTTCATTAGTACTAGCATTAATATCAGTTTTACATCTTGCTACGTATCCATCTTTATCAATTAAAAATACCTCGTTTTTCTTCATACTAGAACTTGTTTTAACGACTTCATCATCTTCTAAGCTATATTCCTTTGATACCGGAAATAAAAGAAGCAAGATTAATAATAATAGCATCCCCGTCGTTCTAAAAATTTTATTATAAGCAAATTTTCTTAGCATGATTACCTCCTGTACATTGTATGAAAAAATCGCATCTAATATGCGATTTTACAAAGTAATCTCATTTAATTTTATAAGTTCAATTACCGCGCATGCTCTTCCTTTAACACCAAGTTTTTGCATTACGTTAGATATGTGATTTCTAACCGTTTTTTCGCTAATTCCAAGTTTTTCTGCTGTTTCTTTAGTTGTTTTATTCGTTATTAAATAATCAAAGATTTCTTTTTCTCTTTTAGTTAGTATTGCCTTTCCCATGATTTCCCCACTTTCTTATAATAAGAGGTATTTTAATATTTTTCTATATTATTTTATGAGTAAAGGCATAAAAAGGTACTTAATTTTGAAATTTTACCGAAACATACATTTTAGTTTCATATTCTTCTTGAATAAGTCTCATAACACTATTTGCAAGAGAATAATCATGATCCTTTTTCTTTATTGTTACACTTACATTATTAGAGTCTATCTTAATAAAAGAGTCAAGTTTTAATTGTTTTTTTAACTTTTTTTCTAATTCTTCTTCTTTTGCTTTTATTTCATCTATTTCCTTAAGACCATTATACGCGTTATTCTTTTCCTCAGTAGAAGTATCCTTATTGGTTAATATTTCATTGTATTCTGCCGCTAAGGAAGCTCTTTCCTCATCTAATTCTACTTGAAGTGCCGTTAAAACATCAGATTGACTTACACTTGCGTTAGTATTACTTTTACTTTCTTCAGTGGTAATATTCTTTGACGTGGTTAATAGTTCGCTAGGCATCGTAATATAGTAAACGCTTAGAACTAAAATCAAGCTAAATAAAGTTAAAAACCATAATTTTTGTTTGTTAATCATATTATCCTCCAAATCTTTCTAATTAACTATATGTTTTCGTTATAGAAAAAAGAACAAAAAAAAGAAGCTGTACTTAAGCTTCTTCATTACTAGATTTCATTATGGCATCCGCAAAAGGCATCACGTCATTTATTTTCTTTTCTAAATCCTCTTGTTTTTCTTTAATTTCCTTTTCTTTATTATCTAATTCCTTTTCAAAAGCATCTAGTTCCTCACGTTTAGCATTAGAACTTTTAATTAGATCATTAACGAATGTTTCATCTTCTTCTAGCTTACGTTTTTCTTCACTAAAACTTTCCTGTCTTTCTTTAATTAATGACAAACGTTTATTTAATCTATTAATCATTTCTTCTACTATTTCACGTTCGTCAAATTCCGAATCAAACGTATCATTCTCTTCTTTGTTAATGATTGGAGACACTGATAGATATTCATCAGATTGTTTCTGCTCATCAGGTGGCATAGTCACAACCGGAGACTTAGCAATTTTAAGTATTTCCTCAACGTCGTAAGCTTTCTTTGATTCATCATTCTTCTTTTCTTCAAGTATTTCAATTGGAGCTATTGGCGTAATTTTTAAAGGTGAAACATCTTTAATGTCCTTTGATGCATCTAAGGAAATAGTAACATCATTTTCTTGCTCATTATTTGATTCATCTTTTTTTATTTCTTCTAAACCAACAGTAACTGGTATTTCTGGAACTGGTATTTCTGGTACGGCCGGTATCTCTACTTCTGGAACCGGATTAATATCTGGAATGTATGGTTTAAAATCATTTTCATTTGAATAATTAGTACTTGATCCGTTAAAATCAAAAGCTGTGTACAACGCGTCTTTTATTTCATTAACAAAATTATTTAGATATATACTACTAATAATATCTAAGGTTTGTAATATCATTTCATATAAATTGTTCTTATATGAAGTAATCAATTCATTTAGCTTTTCTTCATCAATACTAACAATGTTTTTTAAATAAGAAATAAAATCAATAATAAAGTTCTCAACATCATTATTAGAACCATTATCATCTAAGAATTCAACCCTTTTAATTTTAACAATCTCTAAATACTTATTATTTAACAAAGTATTCAAATTTTCTATAAAATTATCTTTTTCCTCTTTAGTACTTATATTTGCATCTTCAATTTTGTCATTTATTTTATCAACGAATTGCTCGTTAACAGTTTCAACACCCCTTAGGTCTTTTATAACATAACTTTCTATTGTCCTAGAAATTGGATTAACTAATTTTTCCTTAGCGGTTGTTAAAGTATTAGAAAAATCGACGGTATAATTAGAAAGGGTAACAATATCACCTACCAAAGCAGTTGTTTTTTCATCAATGCTCTTATTTAAAGTCCTAAGCTCCATACGATAAGCGTTATTATCTTCACTAACTTTATCTAAAACATTACTCAATAATTTACTCATCTTCGCTTGCTCCCTTCTCTTTAGAAACCTTAATGTTATTTAATCCCTTAATAAGCGGCTTCATGTTAAGGAAAATCACCTCGGCTTCAGACAATTTGGAATTTAATTCAATTTCTTTTGAGTTTAATTCTAATTTTCTTTGTGATAATTTATTTTCCCTTTCGATATTAGCTTCTATGTTTTTATTTGTTGCATTTAAGCGTTCATCGACCTCTTTTTTTCTCTTTTCAAGGCTGTTTTCTTTTCTTGTTAATTTTTCTTCACTCGTATTAAGAGTTAAAATTACCTTGTTAAACAAAGTCATATCATCATACTTATCAAACTTGGTTTTTTCTTCTTTGATTTCATCAAGATTTTGTTCAACCGGTGTAATATCTTTTTCCATCATGGCTTCATTCCCCTTTTCTTCTATATTTAATTCTTCTTTAGCATCTTGCAAAAGCTCGTTAGTTAAAATATCTAAATACTTTAAATCAGTATCATCAATCATCTTTTTTAAGCTATTTTCAAGTTCATCCCTTATTTTATCAACTAAAGATACTATCGCGTTCGTTAAAAAAACATTTTCTTTTAAACTACTTATAATGTTTTCCTCAACGTATAATCTAAGTCCTTGAATTATCTCATTAAGGTTAAGGTCCTCAGCCATATTAAGCTGATTTGAACTCTTATTATCATTTAATTCCTTAATATACGAAGATTTTAAATCCTCTAAGGTTATCTCGTCATTAAAAAATTTTTCCACAAATGCATCATTCGTTATTTGAAGCGCAAGCGAATCAATAAAAAGTTTTCTTTTAATTTTTTTAATGATTGGAACCTTAATGATATCTTTAGTTTTGTTTCTTAGTTCCTCTTCAGAAAAATTAAAATGAAGATCGCTTATTAAACTTTCTAAATCTTCTGCAAAGTGATAAACACCCTCGTTGATAACATCCAATAAGGTATTAGAAATAATCTCATCATTTAAAGTACTACACTTTAAAAGAACGTTATTCTTAACCCTTTCTATAACGCCAATCATAACTAGCCTCCTTAACAAAAACCTACCCCTTTAGATACACAAATTACCCATCGCGTATCATAACTATAAACATTCTATCACAAAAAAAGATAAATTTAAACAATAAATTTATCTTTTCTATTATTTT
>CANPXR010000035.1 GCA_947586655.1 uncultured Bacilli bacterium
CAAGAGATATAGAAATAGAATGGAACATTGAATTTTAAGAAATAATGATATTTTTGGACTTTTCCTATTCCTGCACAAGGACAAACTGGTATAGGGGTAACAATAAAGGGTGCGTATGATACCTTAGATGATTTAGAAAATGTTCATCCTGTTGGAAATCCTGTTGATTCTTACGTTGTAGGTGATGATCTATATGTATGGTCTGATGATGACGATTCATGGCTAGATATTGGAACAATAAGAGGGCCACAAGGTCAAACTGGATTACAAGGTATCCAAGGTGAAGAAGGACCGCAAGGGCCTATCGGTCCTACTGGGCCACAAGGTGTTCCAGGTAATGAAGGACCGCAAGGGCCACAAGGTATTCAAGGTGTACCGGGAGAAACTGGTCCAATGGGAGCAACGGGACCAGCTGGAACAAGCGTTACCATATTAGGTTCATATGATGATGTAGGAGAATTAGAAAAAGCTCACGAAAAAGGTAACCCAGGCGATTCTTATTTAGTTGGTGATGACTTATACGTGTGGTCTAGCGAGGATAATACGTGGAAAAACGTTGGAACAATAAGGGGACCACAAGGCGTTATGGGAGAAGAAGGACCGCAAGGACCACAAGGAGTTCCAGGTCCACAAGGACCACAAGGAGAACGCGGAATCCAAGGACCGCAAGGACCTCAGGGAATACCTGGGCCACAAGGACCACAAGGCGTCCCTGGACCGCAAGGGGAATATGATCTCAAAGCAGTTTATATAACAACCTATAATAATAACCTTCCAACTGGCTATACGATAGCCTCAAATAATCGGTTGCCGCTTTCCGCAAAAACCTATGATAACGGAAATCTATGCTCGGTAGATTCTACGGATAATACCATAACTTTTAATCAAGAAGGCGTATATAAAATAGATTTTGTAGTAAATACGTATCATTCAAACACAAATAGTTTAGCAACTATGGCAGCGGTTGGGTTTAAAAAATTAAACGAACCAACGGTTTATGCCGGAGGAAGCTTATGGTATGGTCAAAGTGTTTCATCCCCAATCGTGGGACAAGGATTATTCGTAATAGGAAAAGCTGGAGAAAAAATGGAATTTGTAAATTTATCAAAAACTAATTTAACGTTAAATACACCATTATTAGATGACATATTATCAGATTCATATTTAGTTAATCCTTTAATAACAATTACCATCTTATATTTAGGTTAAACAAAAATAAATAACTTCATATAAATTATAGAAAGGAATTAAATTATGAGTAAAAAAGTATGCGTGTACGCAATTAGTAAAAATGAAGAAAAATTTACTAAAAGATGGTATGAGGCGGTAAAGGAAGCCGATGAAATATACGTTTTAGATACTGGTTCAACTGATAATACCGTAAAAAATTTAAAAGAACTTGGAGTTAACGTAGTGGTTAAAGAAATAAATCCATGGAGATTTGATGTAGCTAGAAACGAGTCATTAGCGTTAGTACCAAAAGATTGCGATATTTGCGTTTGCACGGATTTGGATGAGGTAATAAGTAAAGGATGGAGAAAAAAGCTAGAATCGTTATGGGAAAATGGCGTTAATCACTTAAGGTATAATTATAATTGGAGCCACGATGAAAATGGCAAACCGCTCGTTAACTTTTACATAGAAAAAATACACGCAAGGAAAGGATTTAAATGGGTTCATCCCGTTCATGAAGTCTTACAATTTAGTGGAAAAAAAGAAGTATGGAAAACAACTGATGAGATAACGGTTGACCATTATCCTGATTGTAATAAATCAAGAAAAAGTTATTTACCTCTTTTGGAATTATCCGTTAAAGAAAACCCTTTGGATGATAGAAACGTCCACTACCTAGGAAGGGAATACATGTATTATGGCAAGTGGAATGAAGCTATCGATACTTTAATAAAACATCTTTCGTTAAAAAGTGCAACATGGAAAGATGAAAGATGTGCCTCCATGAGGTTTATAGCTAGGTGCTATAAAAACTTAAAAAGATATGATGAGGCAAAAATGTGGCTTGATAAAGCTATTCTTGAAGCTCCTTACTTAAGGGATCCATACGTAGAAAGAGCATTACTTGAATATGAATTAAATAACTTTAAGGAAGTTAAAAAATACTGTCTTCAAGCATTAGAAATAAAAAGTCACTCAAAGACATACATAAATGAACCTTTTAGTTGGAATTACACGGTATATGACCTTCTATCAATAAGCTGTTTTTATCTAAATGAACTTGATGATGCCATAGTATGGTGTAATAAAGCTATAGAAATGGACCTTAATAATGAGAGATTATTAAATAATAAAAGGATAATAGAGGAAAAAAGAAATTCTAAAAAATAGAATTTCTTTTTATAAATACCATAGCTTTTTGCCATCTTTTCTTACTTCTTTAATTATTCCACCGCCTAAACATATTTCACCATCGTAAAATACGCATGCTTGCCCTGGAGTTACTGATTTTACACCTTGTGGAAACTTAACTAAAATTTCATTATTTTCTAACCACTCTAATTCCACATCAACATCTTTTTGTCTGTACCTAAATTTAGCGGTGCACTTGGTAAGTTTTTTATCATAAGTCCAGTTAACTTGATCTACTAAGCAAGAGTCCGTAATTAGGTATTTATTATCGTCTCCAGTTGCAATATATAATACGTTTTTATTTAAATCTTTTCCTACAACAAACATTCTATCCTTAGTCCCACCAATATTAAGACCCCTTCTTTGACCTATAGTATAGTGCATAAGACCAATGTGATTTCCTACTTTTTCATTAGTTTTAATATCAATTACATCACCAGGCATGTTTGGTAAGTAATTTTTTAAAAAATTAGAGAAATTTCTTTCACCAATAAAACAGATTCCAGTTGAATCTTTTTTATTGGCAGTTACTAAACCATATTCTTGAGCAATTTTTCTGACGTCTTTTTTTAGCATATCCCCAATTGGAAATAATACGTTTTCTAACTGTTTTTTAGAAACTTGTGACAAAAAATATGATTGATCTTTGTTATCATCTTTTGCTCTTAATAATTGTCCATCTTTTATTCTACAATAATGTCCTGTAGCAATAAAATCGGCTCCTAGTTTTTCTGCTTCCTTAATGAACTGGTCAAACTTAATATATTTATTGCACATTATATCTGGATTAGGAGTTCTACCCTTTTTTAGTTCATCTAAAAAATAAGTAAATACATAATCCCAATATTCTTTTATAAAATCTTTTCGATAAAGAGGTATTCCTAGTTTATCACATACTTTTTTGGCGTCATTATAATCAACTTCTTGAGGACATATTCCTTCTTTGGTTGTTGGAGCCCCATTTATTTCACCATCCGCAAACGAATCCCAATTACGCATAAAAAGACCTATTACCTCATAACCTTGTTTTTGCAATATTATTGCTGCAACTGATGAATCAACACCACCGGAAATTCCTACCACTACTTTCTTATTCATTACTGCCTCCTACTTTATTTACACATACTTTAAATATCTAACAACATAATTATCTTTTTTGGTGTTTTTAATTATTCCAACAAACTTATATTTTCCATACTTTCTTATGCTAAAAACATCGTTTTCTTTAAGTAAGTACGAACCTTTACTTATTATATCATAATTAACGATAACTTCCTTATTTTTAATCTTTTCAAGTGCTTTACTTCTAGATGAATTAATAATTGCTGCAACAACGTTATCTATTCTAATACTAGATATTATAATTTCATGCTTTTCATAATTCCTTTTATAATTCTTTAACGCATCTATGTTTACTTCTTCTAAACTAACTTTATTTTTACCTATCATATTTAAATTATTTTTTATGTATTTTTCTAACTCATCAATAATAAACACATAATAACTGTCCTCATAAAACACAACGTCCCCAAAACAAGAAGAATCTATGTTTAATGAAAATAAACTACCTAGTACGTCCTGATGCCTTAATTTTTCCGTAGCAATAATTCTATAAAGTTTAATTTTTGGTATTTTCTTTGTATATAAAATTACTTTTTCACCATCAGGATACGGATAGTAAATATTATACTCATTACTTTTTAGTTTTGAAGTAACTTCTTTTAAATCTTTTCTATCTAGAAAATAAGTATGTTTTTCAACTTTTATTTTTTCTACCATATTATTAATTTTATAAATATCAGATTTCATAAACATCCACCAATATAATTATAACAAAAAACTCACTTATTAAAAGCAAGCTCTTCGTTTTTTTATAAAATCTAATATTACTAAAACAATATCTACAAATACTGGTATTACAAATATAAAATATAATAAATATAAAATGTATTTAATCCAAGAATTAACTTTTTTTATTTCATTTATGATAAGCTTTGTGTCTTTGTTTTTATTTCCATAAATTACGTTTATAATTAAAAAAATTATTGTAACTATTAATGGCATAGAATTACTATTTTCTTCTTCGTTACTATTAATTACCAATTTCTTAGTTGTTTTAATATCATATGTAACAATTTCATTAACTGGCTCTATTGAAATAGTTTCAGAAATAGTTTCTCTTGATATTTCAGAGCCTCGCTCATCAACTATCTTTTTAACAACTACCTGTTTTTCACCATTTTTACCATCTTGTATCACTTTTTTATTACCAATCGTATTATTTCCTTCAACTTTTGTGTCATAGTAGATAGTTTCTGTAATGGTTTCTGTTTTTTCGTATTTACAAGTTCCATCTGATGCATTCGCATTAGCATTATAATTTATTGCGCCATTATCCATGCATCCATAAATATGTCTTACGGTTGTTGCTTTAGTAGTCGTATTATAGCTCCTAGAATTACTAGATGAAGCGTTACCACCGTTATGGCAATGATACTGTCCATATGAAAGCCCCCAGTTTGCACAATTTGTTCTACAAGTATGGCAACCTCTTGAATCTGTCCTTCCTGGATGTGCTAATACTAATAATACGGGAATTACAAAAGTTAAAATTCCTAAAAATAAACATCTTACTACTTTTCTCACTTATAATACTCCTTTATAGCAGAAAAGCTAGTACAAACATAAAGTCTGTACTAGCCCTTTAATTAACTCAATTATAACATATAAATGGCATATTTAAACATAAATTAATTATATTTTCCAAATTATAACAATTTATTGTATAATGTATATGGTGATACTATGAAAAAAGAATTAGAATTAGGGGATATATATAAATTTCAAGAAGAGTATTTAAGTAATAAACAAAATACTAAAATAGAAGAAAGTATTCGCGTTGTTGGGCTTAAAAAGGCTTGTTTTAATAAAGAACTAGAGCAAAATCAAAAATATAATTTTAATATACAAATACCTAAAATAAAGATGTATGACCAAAAAAATGGATACGAATGTAACATATATGCTTTTTTAAGAGTTATTAAAAGCATTATGAAAAAGGATAATAGTATAAATACAAAAGGGTTAAATTTATCCGCAACATTCATTGATTTTTATGATAAATTAGAAAAAATTAACACTTTTTATAACGAATTATTAAAAGAAAATATCATAACATTAGAAATGATTAATAAAAACCATCTCCTTTCTAAATTTGGACAATAAAAAAGAGCAATTTCTTGCTCAATTTAAATTTATAAATAAAATAGTTTATTCAAAATTTTGTACATCATTGACAGTAACTACAATAGCTCCCTTAGGTTTTGTAGCTCCGAAGGGAGTAACCCCATTATTACTAAAAAATGTATTCTTACAGAAATCATAATATTTTCCATTAGTAAAAAAATTTGCATTACCAAATATTCTTAATCCTTTATAATTTTCATCAAATACTGTCAAAACTACATTGGGATTGTATTGAACATTTTCTTGAGTATTTACCATCTCATTAACAGAAATTATTATTTTATTTTCTTCAATTACTCTAACATCAGAAGCAACTGAGAGATTAGGATTATTATTTTTATTTACTGTGGCAATATGCATTGGTTTGTCATTAATTAAATAAATTCATATTTATCCTTCTCTTTCTATTTATTATCATTTAAAACTTTTTCTACTTCATTAATTAACTCTTCTTTTTTAGGAATATAATAAGTATAAGTAGATGCAAAAACATTGTTTGAAAGTCCACCTAAAGCATAATCAATTGCAATATCCTTTTTACTTTTACAAAGAATTATTCCTATTGGCTTATTATCATCTTTATCATTTATTTCTTCATTATAATAATTTAGATACATATTCATTTGACCTGCATATTCAGCTTTCATTTGTCCAATTTTTAAATCAATTAAAACATAGCATTTTAATATTTTATTATAAAAAACCATATCGACATAATAATGAATATTTCCTAAAGTAACTCTTTGTTGTGTCCCAACAAACATAAAACCTTTTCCTAATTCGAGTAAAAATTCTTCAATATGCTTTACTAACTTTTGCTCCAAATCTTTTTCTAAAATTGGCTTATTTTCTTTAACTCCTAAAAATTCAAACACATAAGGTTCTTTTAATATATCTAGAGGCGTATTAAGTGTCTGTCCATCTTTTGATAATTCATAAACTTTTTCCTTATTCTTTTTTCCTTCAGAAAGTAGTAATCTTTCAAATAAAGATGTTTCTAATTGCCTTTTTAATTCTCGTACACTCCAGTTAGAATTAATGCATTCTTTTTCGTAAAAGTTTCGTTCATCAACATTCTCAATACTTAATAATTCACAATAATGAGACCAACTCAATTTTCCAGACACTGTCTGGAATTTTGGATAAGTTATATAAAGTTTACGCATGTTAAATAAATTGCTGACAGAAAACCCTGATCCTAAAATCTTTCTTAATTCCTTAGAAAGTTCTTTCATAATTTGTTTTCCATATTCTGCTTTAATATTGCCTTTCTGTTCATTTTCAACAATAATTCTTCCAATATTCCAGTATGCATATAACATAGTATTATTTACTTCGTAAGCTAATTTTTTCCTACTACTCAAAATAACATCTTTAATTTTTTGAATCATTTCAGCGTTATTTTTTTCTAACATATTACTTCTCCTTTCTAATACGAACTTCCGTATTACAAATTTAGTATAATACGTTAATTCGTATTTTGTCAAGTACTTTTTTAAAAAAAATACGGAAATTCGTTTTTTTCGTATTTACTTTTACATTTAATAAGAGTATAATTTGGTTGTGGAAGGTGAAGAAAATGACTTTTAATGATAAGGTTGATGCCTTTATGAAATCGAATAATATTGGTAATATTAAGCAATTAGCTATATTAAGTGATATCCCTTATACAACGTTAAAAGACTTTTATGATAAAAAAAGTGTTGATAACTCTCGATTATCAACAGTAAGAAAATTAGCAAGATTTATGGGATGCACAATGGATTATTTAGCTTTTGATAATATTATTGATTTCAATGGCAATTCGAAGTCAAAATCAAATAAGGCATTCGATGAATTAGAAGTTTTATTTAAAAAACATCGTGATATTTTAACTAAAGATGATGAAGAAACAATGCGATTCTTAATAGAAAAAAGAATTAGAGAAATAGACAAACAAAATAATGATCAATAAGTATGCTAGTAAAGATACTTAATAAAGAATGAAGAGGTGTATTAAGTATGAATTTATATAGTTTATTAATTGGTGATATAACACAGCAAGAATTATTAAATTACTATAATGCAACTATTACTTATGATGACTTACCTAATGATGTTGATGGTTGTGTATTTAGTTATAAAGATATTAATAATATAATGATAAATAAGAATTTATCCCAATATAAAAGAAAAAAAGTAGTTCTTCACGAACTAGCTCATATAGAATTAAATCAACTTAATCAAATAAATAAAGATATGTTAGCGTTTAAAGTTAGCAAGTATGAAGATGAAGCTGATAAATATATAAAACTCTTGTTAGAGAGCATTAAAATGATTAAAACATGCTAGTACAGGTGTTTTAATATAGAAGTATATTAAGAAAGGAGGTACTGGCATGGAAAATAAAAAAAAGAAAATGCCTAAATGGTTAATTATTGTGTTAGTAATTTTAGGAATAGCCGTAGTTGGAAGTTTATTTTCACCAGATAGTTCTAGCGAAAATAATAACGAGAAAAAAACTTTTTCAGAAAAACAAGAAAGATTTTCAATTATTGAAGGAACTGAAACAGGTTATGCAGATGATTACGGGTTTGCATATTATATTGAAGGAACAGTAAAAAATAATACAGATAAAAAATATACGTATGTGCAGGTTTCTTATAATGTTTATGATGCTGATAATAATAATCTAGGTACATGTTTAGCTAACAATAATAATTTAGATGCTAATGAGACTTGGAAATTTAAAGCAGTATGTTCTGGTGATGCAAAGAGTATAGTCTCTTATAAATTAGATGAAATAACTGGGTGGTAATGCAAATATGAAAAGAGATTTTTTAACTCAAATTGGAATAACAAAGAAGAATAGAAAAGAAATGATAAATTTTTTAAAATTATTTTGGCCAGTAATATTATTTCTAATGTTGCTATTTTGAATAAAAAAAGATAGTCCCTCGCCAAAGTCGACTATCTAAATGAAAAAACTCTATTTGTTTTTTCTATACCCTATTTTATCAAATATCAGATTTTTTTACAAGGAGGTTTTGATATGAAAAGTATAAGATATAAAGGAATTACTATATATGAAGGTAATGCTACTAAAGATGGAAGAAAATTTTATTTTAAAAGATTCAAAAACAATACACACTATACTTCTAAAAAATATAAAGAAAAAGATGAAGTAGTAGAGGCGTTTGCTAAGTTTGTACTTAAAAATGAGAATCCAATAAATAAAAATTTTAATTTAGTAGCACAAGAATATTTTGACAATTTATATAAAACCCGGAAAGAATCAAGCTATCAAACCTATTTATACGATTATAACAAACATATTAAGCCTTATTTTGAAAAAAAATATATTAATAAAATCACAACTAAAGATATTAATAAATGGGGAGAAAAATTAGAAAAAAATAATTATACAACTAAATATCTAAATAAAATACGAAACATACTAAAAGCCATATTTAATTATGCTATTAAATACTATGATCTTGAAAGCAATCCGGTTATATCATTTGGGGTATTTGAAAGTAAAAATGATGAAGTTGTAAATGATAGTCAAAAATTAAAATACATAACAAAAAAAGAATTTGATAAATTCATATCAGTAATAGAAGAACCTATGTGGAAAACGTGGTTTATTTGTTTATGGTATACAGGTTGTAGAAAAGGGGAATTAAGAGCAATAACGTGGAATGATGTTAATTTTAATACCAACACCATTTATATAAATAAAACATTAAACGATAGAAGTAAAAATAAAAAGATCACATCCACTAAAAATAATATAAATAGGCCTATTGCAATGAATAATTTATTAAAGAATACATTATTTGAATATAAAAAAGAAGTTATGAAATATAGTGATTTTTCTAATAGTTGGCTAGTTTTCGGTAATACAAATTATATTTCTAGAAATTCCATTGATAGAAAAAAAGATTATTATTTTAAATTATCAGGAGTAAGAAGAATAACTAACCATCAGTTCAGGCATAGCATAATTACTTATTTAGCTAATAATTATATTGAAAATTGTATTAAAAAGAATATAAATATAGATTCTGATAGATTTTTTATAATGTTATCTATAAGAGATGGGCATTCAGTGGAAACTTTAAAAAGAACCTATATGCACCTTTTTCCAACAACTCAAAATGAACTTGTTGACATATTAAATAATGAATAATATTGGTTTTACTTGGTTTTAAACTTGGTTTCAAAAATAAAAGCCCTTATGTTATAAGGGCTAAATTACTAATGGGGCGGAGTGTGGGAATCGAACCCACGCGTGCTGGTGCCACAAACCAGTGTGTTAACCACTTCACCAACTCCGCC
>CANPXR010000036.1 GCA_947586655.1 uncultured Bacilli bacterium
TAAAAAATGAAACTGAAGCTAACGAAAAATTTAACGCTTATAAAAAAGAGTTAGATAATGCTAAAATAACCATCAATGAAGCTAAAGCTAAGTTAGATGATGCTAATAATTATTTATTATCCTCTTTACAAGAGTTAAACTTAAATAAGGAAAAATTAGATCAAGCTAAAAAAACGTTAGATGAGTATAAGGTGGAATTAAGTGATGCCTCAACTAAAATAGAAGAAGCTAAAAACGTTATTAACGAGGAATTAAAAGATTATAACATTAATTATGAAGACGTAAAAAATATAATTAACATGTTAAATAACTTAGATAAAAAAACCATAATAGATATGATTCCAAAAGAATTACCAAATTATGATGTGGTAGTTGATAAGTTAAATAAAATGGATGAACAAGAGCTAAAAGAGCTAGCCTATAATTTAATAAAAAATCCGCAGTATATTGATGTTTTAATTATGTTTATTCCAAAAGAGTTACCAAATTATGATAGGGTAGTAACACTTCTTAAACTTTATAAGGAAAACCCAGATAAAGTAACGGAATCTTTAGGTAAGATAAATGAAGTTATTAAGGCTGAAGAAGAATATGATAAAAACGTTAGTTTATACGGTTCTTCTTTAGATGAATATAATAAAAATAATAGTTTATATAACACTTATTATAACGAATATCAAAATGGATTAAGTACGTATAATAATAACCTAAGAAGTTATAACAGCAACTTAAATTTATACAATTCTAAAGTAGAAGAGTATTATAATAGTAAAAAATCATTTAACCTAGAAATCATAAAAGCTAAGAAAAAACTAGATGAAATTCCAGAACCAGTTTGGTACGTATATAAAAGGTTAGATGATAGTAACTACTCAAGTTACATTGATGATGGAAAAAGTGTTTCTAATTTATCCAAGATATTTCCAACCATATTTTTTGTTGTTGCGATATTAATAAGTTTAATTTCTATGTCTAGAATGGTAGAAGACGATAGAATGATAATAGGTACTTTAAAGTCACTAGGTTTTAGTAATAAGCACATAAGAAAAAAATACTTACTATACTCTGGTATTGCAACCTTATTAGGTGGCGTTTTAGGTTCTTTATTAGGATTTTTTATCCTTCCGTTATTCATCTGGAACATTTATAAAATATTGTTTGATGTTCCTGTGTTTAACTACGATTTTAACCCTTTAAATACGGTGGTAGGAATACTAATAGCCATTATTTGTATATGTGGTACAACCCTTGTTACAATAAGAAAAGTAGTTAAGGAAAAACCATCAGATTTAATGAGACCAAAGGCTCCTTCTAATGGTAAGAGGGTAATATTAGAAAAAATACCATTCATCTGGAATAAAATAAAGTTTTCAAATAAGATAACCATAAGAAACTTATTTAGGTATAAAAAACGTGTGTTAATGACCGTTGGTGGTATTTTAGGATGCACTGCCCTTATGTTAGCAGGCTTTGGTATTCGTGATTCCATTACTGGGATTCCAGGTAAACAATTTGGTGAAATATTTGACTTTGACGAAATGATATACTTATCAAATGATTTAAAAGAAGACGAAATTAATAACATGTTTAATAGTAATCACATCATAACAAAACTTAATACTAAAATGGAAGTATCAATGAGCGTAAATGGTTATGGCGTTAATTTATTCGTTCCTGAAAACGAAAAAGATTTAAAGAAAATTGTTAACTTAAAGGATTTAAAAACTAAAGAGCCACTTAATTTAGAAGATAATAAAGTAATTATAACTGATAAATTATCAGAGTTAACTAATAAAAAAGTAAACGATAAAATCACGTTAATATCACAAGATAATAACAAGTATGAGTTTGTTATTTCTAAAGTATCTGAAAATTACGTTGGTAACTACGTTTTCATGAATAAAAACACGTATGAAAAAAAGATTGGACCTTATAATACCAACATAGTATACGTTAGCTTAGATGACATAAAAGTAGAAAATAAATTTTCAAAAGAGCTACTTAAAAATACGAACGTAATGAGTATTATGTCAGTTAACTCAACCATAAATAATATTAATGATATGCTTAAGTCATTAAATAGCGTAGTTTTAATATTAATAGTTTTATCAGGCTCGTTATCACTTGTTATTTTATATAACTTATCTTACATAAACATAAGTGAAAGAAAAAGAGAAATAGCAACCCTTAAGGTATTAGGCTTTACGGATAAAGAAGTAGATAAATACATTACCAAAGAAACGGTAATTCTTACGTTAATTGGTATATGTTTAGGATTAATCTTTGGAATATTCTTAACTAACGTTATCGTTGATACCGTAGAAATTGAAATGGTAAGGTTTATTCGCCACATAAGATTATATAGCTTTGCAATAACTAGCCTGTTAATCATTTTGTTTACTTTAGTGGTAAACAGAGTAACTCATTATACCTTAAAGAAAATAGATATGATTGAATCGTTAAAAAGCGTTGAGTAATAAACTACAAATAAAAAGAAGAATCATTGAGATCATCAATTTTTCTTCTTTTTTAAAATGTTTGTTTTTTTCTATCTTTACGTAATCTATATATAGGACATAATGGATATACTAAGTTTTCATTCTCTTCTGCTATCATTTTAGCATCTTCTAAATATATTACCTTTTTATCGCAATATTCAGAAAGCTTTTTTCCTAATAAAATAATAAATTCATTTACGTTTATTAACTCTAAACCAATTAAAGAATTATACATATCGTTTAATTCCTTAGTTTGATTTACAAACTTCTTAAAGTAAAAATCCACTAAGAATTCTGCTATTTCACTGTTAAAATAACCAATGTTTGACTTATATATCTCATCTTCACTTAAATTACTAAAGTCATATTCATTAGTATCAATTGCTCCAAAATTATATCCATCATACATAAAGTTATACTTCATATCAAAACCTTTTATATGCTTTTTACTTATGTCTATTGTAGCTTTATTAAATCTATCAACTGCTTTAGTAAGTAAAGTGATATTTACACTAAGTGGATCAATCATGGTTAATAAATGACCTTCACATTTTTTCATTATTCCGGCCTCTAATTCATTGTCAACATAAATTACACCTTTTATAAAATAATATAATTTACTATTTATATCTGAAAATTTTAGAAGTTGTTCTTCTGAATAATTCATATCTTCTTCAGATACATATTCTTTTATCGATTCATCCTTTAAGTCTTTTAATATTAATCCATTTCCTATTTCATAAACAACACTCGTACTTGATGGTGATTTAATTATTTTTCCACCATATATAAGTTTATTAAACTCATTTTTAGTTAACCTTAAAACCTTATCCATAATCTCCCCTAAGTAGTTATATATTATAATGATTATAATTTAATAGTCAACATTATCAAGAATATATCGTTAATTAGATATAATTTTATGATAATCGATAAAAATATATTGACTTTTAATAAAAAATATCATATTATTTTATCGAGGTGATGAAGTTGAAAAAAAGTTTTATATCAAAAATAATATCAATTATATTAATAATTATATTAATAACAGGAGTAATTTGTTTACCTTTTATACCAACCTTGTATGATATGTTTAAAGATCCAAGTTTTGATCTATTTAAAAATCATACGTTGATATATAAAATAGCATTTTTTACTTGTTATATCATATGTTTAGGGGTTGTGGTAATACTAATTAGACTATTTAACATCGTGTATAAAAAAAGTCCATTTAGAAAAGAAATTGAAAACTCCCTTAAAGTAATGGCCGTTATGTTTATGATATTATTTTTAATAGTTATAATAAAATCCTTTTTTATCCCAACGCTTCTTTCTTTTGCCGTTAGTTTATTATGCTTTTTAATATCCTTAAGTTTTTATGTTTTAGCACAAGTTATAAAAGCTGCGATTAATTATAAAAACGAAGTGGATTATACGGTGTAGGTGAATTATGATAATAGTTAATTTAGACGTTATGATGGCAAAAAGAAAAATATCTTTAAACGAACTAAGTGAAAAAACGGGGATAACTACTACTAATTTATCAATTTTAAAAACTAACAAAGCAAAAGCCATTAGGTTTTCTACCTTAGAAGTAATTTGTAAGGCTTTAAACTGTCAGCCTAGTGACATATTAGAATATAGGAGTGGTGATAATGAAAGATAGTTTTAAAATATATAACAGAAACACGTTAATATGTTTATTAGCAGCAATATTGATAGTAATATTTCATAACTTTAACATTGATTGGTATTTAAAAAATATTGTTATTCCTTTTGGATTACTTCTTATTAGTGTTACGGTAATATTACAAGATAATAAAGAAATAAATAAAAAAGCATATTTTATGCTGATTCCAATAACACTTACGTTAATAAGTGACGTAATAATAAAAATAGATTTATCTAATAAAATAATAAACGTATTTTTACTTCCGTTTTTAATTTTTACGTTCTTTATTTTACTAGTAAATAAAAATTATAAGATATCACTTAATAACTTTCCTTTGTTATTTAAATTATTTCCAAATAATTTATTTAAAAACATAAAACTATTAAAACCTAATATTACTAAAGAAAAAAATAATAAAATAGTAAATGTTATTTTAGGATTAATAATAGGAGTTGTTGTATCTAGTGTTATATTACTTTTACTTGTAAGTGCTGATGATTATTTTGATGCTTTTTTAAGTAAGATAATATTTATATATGACATAGATATAAGTAGTATAATTCTTTTAATTGTATCATTTATAGTTCTTTTTAGTATATCTATTAACAGTATTAAGGCTAAAAATATAAAAATGAACGAAGAAAAATATAAGATAATTGATAAAACAATAGTAACAACGGTGTTATCAGTTATTAATTTTGTATTCTTGTTATTTCTAATTTCAGAAATATCAAAATTATGTGGTAACTTCTTAAAAATACCTAAGGGTTATATTTATTCAAGTTAC
Organism: uncultured Bacilli bacterium; assembly: GCA_947586655.1. GTDB lineage: Bacteria > Bacillota_I > Bacilli_A > RF39 > UBA660 > Aphodocola. The sequence continues at coordinate 4,958 of CANPXR010000036.1, forward strand.
GCAAGAGAAGGCTTTTTTCAGCTTTTATTTGTAACGTTAATTAACTATTTTGTGATAGCCTATTTAATGTATAAAACGAAGGATGTTTATAAAGATAGAACCGTTAAAATACTTATTTTATCCTTAGTTTGTTTTTCCGTTCTTTTAATATTTAATTCATACTATAGAATGTTTTTATACATAAGACAATTTGGTTTTACCATCTTAAGATTACAGGTAGTACTATTTTTACTGATGGAATTAATATTGTTTATCATAATATCTAAAAAATTAGTAAACGAAATAAAAAATGATGGCGTTATATTTTTAGCTATCATAAGTACGTTTTACGTAATTAATCTATACTTATGTAACGACTGGTTTATAAAGATAATAAGCAATGTATTTAAGCCTTTAAAGGGTGATTTGTTGTAATAAAAAGAACTCATGTTAAATTATAATAATTATATTTTCTTCTACGTTTTGTTAAAAAATAGCATAAACTTATATAAAACCTATACTAGCGCTTTAACTAATTACGTTATACCAAATTCAGCAAGATAATTAAAGTTATTTTATGAATTAAGGTATAATTGCACTTATAACAAAAATGAATATTTTAATGTAAAGTTTAGCCTTAAAGAACATTTTTATATAAATAATAATTGCTATTTATGATAAGATTTTATTAGAAGAAGGTGTTTTCTATGGTGTGCAATAAATGTGGTAATAAAATGATTATTAGATATGGGAAATATGGTTTTTTTGGGAGTTGTAGTAATTATCCAAATTGCAAAAATAATATTAAATTAAGTGAATTTATGTATGAAATTTTAAAAAAAGAACAATTAAACATTTATTCATGGAAGAAGGAATGTTGGAAATGCCATAAGTTAGTACCTGTATATACATATATGATTGGCAAACAAATGGTTCCATATATGCAACAAACATATCAAATTGGAAATATAGGATTAGGAAGTATAAAAAAGATAGATAATTATCTTATTAAAAATTTTCCTAGTATAAATGATAATTATAGTAAGACACTATCAAAAACTTATGCTTCTAATAATTGTATTTATTGTGGTGCTTTACAAGGAAATAACTTTGTAGTGGATGATCCTCACGAAATATATGATGATTGGCTAAGTGGTGGAATGGATAAATACATTGTAAAAAAAATAGATATAAATGATATAGGACTTACCGAAAATGATTTAGAAGGCAACCAAAATAACATTGTACAAATTTGTTAATGAAAGGAAAGCTACATATGAAAGTAAAATTACAAAAAGTAATAGATTCATTGTATATGGTCAATAGAGAAATAGAATATTATTATAATCCAATAAAAGAGGAATTTTTCTCATCTAATATAGGAGAATTTGAAGACTTAGCCATGGATGAGTTAGATGAATTATTCGAAAACAGTATAATTTTACCAACTAATTATGAAATTAATAAATATCAAATGATGATAAATTTTATACAAAGTATAAAAGACACTATAATTTATGATAAATTAAAAAGATCCATTACAGGTAAAGGTGCTTTTAGAAGATTTAAAGATACATGTATTATTTACGGTATAATTGATGATTGGTATAAATTTGAAAATGAAGAATATAAAAAAATTGCAATGGATTGGTGCAATAAAAATAATATAAAATTTGAGTAGGTGATTATGGTATGAAGTTAGTATCATTTTTTGAAAAGTGTAATAAAAGTTTTATTTATAACGAATATATAAATATTATAGATGATTATAAAGATTATGAAAAAATAAGCAGAAATAAAATGCTAAATGAAATTATTTTATGTTATAAAGATAACCCTGGTAAAATATTAGAATATTGTAATGAAAAAGAATTAAAACTATTGGAAAAACTAAATAATAATAAAACAAATTATCATAAGTTTGATGAACTATATAGATCTTTATATAGTAAATTTTTCGTAGTTTCAGAAGGTGACAAAATCCTTATTCCTGATGAATTAAAAGAAACTATTAGTATTGCTTTAAAAAATATAGATTATAAACAAGTAAAAATAAAAGATGAGATAAACAAAAGATTTATTGGCATTATGAAACTTTATGGTATTATTTTAGTTGATATGTTAGCTGATATGTACAATCACTATTATAATGATTTTAAGATTTTTGATGATTGTAAAAATTATATATTAAAAAGTTTTTATTTAAGACATTATATTTTTATAGATGAAGATATTTGCATATATAATGACTATTATAACTATTACGATTATGCTTTTGATAATATGCCTGAAAATTTAGATTATAAATATTTTGAAAAAGAACAAATAGATAGCATCTCAAATAGCAAATATAATATAGATGATAAATATGTTAATGAAATATCTAATATATTTAAAGAAAATAAAATCCCACTAAATTACGTTGATACGTTTGTTGCATATGCTAAAGAGACACTAGATAAAGCAGAACCTATTGAACTCATTGAAAGAAGAATTATAGTATATTTAAGACTTTTTAATAATAAATGTAATATTAACGATGTTGCAAAAAAAGTTGTATCCATATTTTTAGATATTCCATGCGTTATTTATAAAGGGTATTCATTAATTGAAATGATGCATAAAGAAAAAGAAAAAGAATCTATTTTTCTATCAAAACAGCATGGTAAAAAAATAAGTAACGATAAACTTATTAAAAAATATAAAAAAATAAGAAGAGAATCAATCGACGCTCTTGAATTATGCGGTGATGGTATAGCAAAAGAAAATAGTATAATGAGTAGATACATGAACTTATTTAACATTAATAAAATATATTTTGATTTAGATTCTTTGCTATGTTATATAATAACCTTTATAGCCATTGATGATGAAGAACCATACTTTTATAGGTTTTTTAAAGAAAACATTAGTATAAATAATAAATATTATGAGATCTTAAATGATATAAAAAATTACAATTATAGCTCATTATTTTTAGTTGAGAAAATAAACGTAGATAAAGGCACTATTTTATTAAGAGATACTAAAACTAATAAAAACATAGAAATTATTGATATTTGTTTATCTGCTAATAAAGATTTGGAAAATAATTATATATATACGTCTTTATTTAAAGTTGATAATATAAATTTTACGGTAGGATACATAATTCCTTTTGTGGATAACTCATACGATAAGATGGTTAATGATTTAAAAATTGAGAAAAGAAGAATACTTGGATGTAAAAATCCTCAAATGATAGAAATTCTTGCGTTTTATAAATTATATTGCAAAAATAAAAATATAAGTTTTAGTACCATTAATGTTGTATAAATTATAATAAAAATAAGACATTAGTTTTAAATTAATGTCTCCTTTTTATTTATAAATTTATTCTTCCTAATAAAAAATCAATAGCACTTATTTGTTTTATTCCATCAAAATCATTAGTATCATAATCAAGAGTTATTAAATATTTAGGATAATTATCTTTTATATTTTTAAGTGGTCTTAATTCTCTTTTTAAAGTACTTTCATCCCGAACTGACAAAGCTACTTGTATGTATTTTATTCCATCGTTATTTTTTATTATAAAATCAACTTCTTCGTCTTCATATTTACCTATATATATTTCATAACCTCTTCTTTTTAATTCTAAAAATATTACGTTTTCTAAAATGCTGCCATAATCTTTTGTTGTTCCAAGTAAAAAATTTCTTAATCCTAAATCACATACATAATATTTATCCCCAGTTTTTAAGTATTCTTTTCCTTTTATATCATATCTAGATATTTTATATATTATATAACTATCAATTAAATTAGTTATATAACTTTCTATTGTATTAACAGAATTTTTTCTATTATTAGAGTTTAGTGTATTACTTATTTTATTAGTTGAAACTAATTGTCCTATATTATCAAATATAAACTTAATTATGCTTTCTAACATCATTGTATCTTTAATGTTATTTTTAGAGATAACATCCTTCATTAAAACCGTGTTATATACACCATCTAGGTAATTTCTTATTAGCTCTTTATCTTGGTTTAAATTTATTAAATAAGGAAAACCACCATCTTGTATGTAAGTATCATATTTTTTTAGTTCATTATCATTACCATAGTAATTTATATATTCTTTAAAAGATAGTGGTAACATATGAACTTGCATATATCTTCCAGTTAAATAAGTTGCAAGTTCTCCTGATAACATATATGAATTAGAACCTGTTATATATAAATCAACGTTTTTCTTTATAAATAATCCATCTACAACTTTTTCAAAGTTAGGAATAATTTGTATTTCATCTAAAAATATATAATTCATTTTATTAGGCAATAGTTTTTTTTCTATATATTTATATAGTTCCATCCAATCATTAAAAATCATATTATTAGGATTTTCAAAATTTAAACTGATTATTTGATTCTTTTCTACATTATTTTCTAATAAATATTTTTTATATAATTCAAACAACGTTGACTTACCACATCTTCTTATCCCCGTGACAACTTTTATTATATTTTTATCTTTTAATTTTTTTAAAAAGTCTAAATATTCCGTACGCTCTATCACTTTTTTCACCTCTAATAGCATTATATATCAGTTTTTATAAAATGTAAAGTTTTTTCATTTGAATGAAAAAAACCTATAAAAAACGACATTTTTTTCATTTGAATAAATTTTTAATATTATATAATAAAAAAGTAGCGTTATAGCTACTTT
>CANPXR010000037.1 GCA_947586655.1 uncultured Bacilli bacterium
AGTACCAATCACTAAAGGGGTTAATATGGATGAAAACACATATGAACTTGTTGAGTCAATCTACGAATATTATGATGACTATATACAACAAACAAATGAATTTTCTCGAAGTCCAGCTAATACAACACAACAAAGGCATTTACCAAAAACAGAAAAAATATATATGACTAAAGAAAGTTTAAATGAAAAAATAACAGGAATGATTGATTATTTAAGTGAAAATCAAAAATCAAAGTAATAAAATTTTAAAATATGCTATAATACATATCAAAAGGGAAGTGATTTTCTATGAATGATACTATAGTTGCAGTATCTACCGCATTAAAAGAAGGTGCTATATCTATTATTAGATTATCTGGATGTGATGCTATTTCCATAGTTAATCCATTATTTAAAGAAAAAGATTTAAAAAAACTAAAATCACACACCATAAACTATGGGCATATAGTTTATAATGATGAAATAATTGATGAAGTTTTAGTTTCAATAATGAAGGCTCCTAAAACATACACAAAAGAAGACGTAATAGAAATAAATACCCATGGTTCCGTTGCCGTGATAAAAAAAATAATAGAAATATTATTAATGAATGGTTGTAGATTAGCAGAACCCGGAGAATTTACCAAACGAGCTTTTTTAAATGGTAGAATTGATTTAACACAATCAGAGGGCGTAATGGATCTAATTAAGTCTGAATCAGAAATAGAAAGAAAGATGGCAGTAAATGAGTTATCTGGTAAAACTTCCACTTTAATTACTATTTTAAGAGATAAATTAGTGGATTTAATATCTAATATAGAAGTAAACATAGATTATCCAGAGTACGAAGATATCGAAGTAGTTACGATTGATAGAATTAAAAAAGAAGTTTGTGATATGTTAAATGACCTACGTAAAATCGTTAGGTTATCAGAAGATGGAAAAATAATAAAAGAAGGAATAAAAACGGTTATTTTAGGCAAGCCAAACGTTGGAAAATCAAGCATATTAAATGCTCTTTTAGATGAAGAAAAGGCAATCGTAACAAACATAAAAGGAACAACCAGAGATATTGTTGAAGGAAGTATAATAGTAGGGGGTATTAAGCTAAATTTAATAGATACTGCGGGTGTAAGAAAATCTAATGATGTAATTGAAAAAATAGGAATAGAAAAAAGCCTTAGTTTAATTGACTCATCAGAACTTATATTGTTAGTGTTAGACGGCTCAGAAGAATTATCAAAAGAAGATAAATTTTTATTAGAGAAAACAAAAAACAAAAAAAGAATAATAATAATGAATAAAAAAGATTTAGAAAATAAAAATTCTTATGATAAAAACATAGTTAAAGTAAGTGCTAAAAACAAAGAAGGAATAGAAGAAATAAAAGACAGGATAAAAGAATTATTTAAAGTGGAGGAAATTTTAAATAAAAACGCTACTATTTTTACTAATGTAAGACAAATATCCTTACTTAAATCTACAATTGAATCATTAGAAGATGCTAAAAAAGGGGCAGAGGAAAACAAAGAAATAGATATGATAGAAATAGATTTAAAATTAGCTTGGGAGCGCCTAGGTGACATAATAGGAGCTAATTATAATGAAGAATTATTAGATAATTTATTTAGTAGGTTTTGTTTAGGTAAATAAAAACAATAACTTTTAAAAGATGAAAAAGGTTGAGTAATTAACTTTTTTTTAATATTGTTGTATAATACCAAAAGAAATGTGGTGTTAAATATGAAATATGACATTATTGTTGTAGGAGCGGGTCATGCTGGTTGCGAAGCAGCTTTAGCTAGTGCAAGAATGAATAAAAACACGCTTCTTATAACAATTAATATAAATAACATAGCAGACATGCCTTGTAATCCATCGATTGGTGGTTCTGCTAAAGGAATCGTAGTAAGAGAAATAGATGCCTTAGGTGGAGAAATGGGTCGTAATGCGGATAAAACTCTTCTTCAAATAAAAATGCTAAATAAGTCTAAAGGTCCTGCGGTAAGAAGCTTAAGAAGTCAGTCAGATAAAGTAACTTATAAAAAAGAAATGTTAAATACTTTAAGAAACACTAATAATTTAACTATTAAAGAAGGAATCGTAAAGGATTTAATTATTGAAAATCAAAAAGTAATAGGCATAATAACGGAAAGTGATGATGCAATTTATTGTGATGCTTGTATTTTAACAACCGGAACTTATTTAAAAGCCGATATATTAGTTGGGGATAAAAGAAAACAAGAAGGCCCACACGGGGAAAAAAGAGCTAACTTTTTAAGTGATAATTTATCCAAATTAGGTTTTAAATTACTAAGATTAAAAACTGGGACTCCTCCTAGAATAGAAAGATCTTCAATTGATTTTTCTCTTTTAAAAAAAGAAGATGGGGACTCAGAAGAACTTACGTTTAGCTTTGATAATATTGCGTACTATGATTATAAAAAACAAGTACCTTGTTATTTAACTTATACTAATGAAAAAACCCATAAAATAATAATGGATAATTTAAATAAGTCTGCTATGTATGGTGGTTTTTATAAGCAGTTAGGAACGGGTCCTAGGTATTGTCCTTCGATAGAAGATAAAATAGTAAGATTTAAAGATAAACCAAGGCATCAATTGTTTTTAGAACCAGAAAGTATGTATTATGATGATATTTACTTACAAGGTTTTTCAACGTCTATGCCATACGATGTACAAGAAAAAATGGTCCATTCTTTAAAAGGCTTAGAGCATGCTAAAATACTAAGATATGCATATGCAATAGAGTATGACGCAATAGACCCATTGCAGCTTAAAGCTTCACTTGAAACAAAAATAATTGAAAACTTATTTACGGCTGGCCAAATAAACGGAACATCTGGCTATGAAGAAGCGGCTGGTCAAGGCTTACTAGCGGGAATTAACGCGGTATTAAAACTTGATAAGAAAGCACCATTAATACTATCTCGTAGTGATGCTTATATCGGAGTTTTAATAGATGATTTGGTAACAAAAGGGACGATAGAACCGTATAGATTATTAACCTCACGGGCGGAGTTTAGGTTGCTTTTAAGAAGTGATAACGCTGATTTAAGACTAAGTAAAAAAGGTTATGAAATAGGTTTACTTCCTAAAGAAAGATATAAAAAAGTTCAGGATAAGATAAAAGAAATAGAAGATATAGAAAGTGAAATAAAAAACGTTACCTTTCCTAAGTATAAGTGTAATTTAGCAGAATACTTAAAAAGACCAGAAATAAAAATAATAGACTACGTAAGTAAGTTTAGTAAAAAATATACTAAAGAAGCATTAGAACAAGTAGAAATAAATCATAAGTATGAAGGGTATATAGTTAAGGCAAAAAAAGAAGCCGAAAAAATGCATAGACTTGGTAAAAAACAAATTCCGGATGATATAAATTATTCTAAAGTAGATAACTTGGCAACTGAGGCTAGACAAAAACTTGAAAAAATAAGACCAAGAACGATAGATCAAGCAACAAGAATAAGTGGAGTAAATCCATCCGATATATCAATATTAATGGTATATTTAAAGAGGTACTACAATGAATAAAGAAGAATTTATAAAAGCCGTAAACGAATTAAATATAAATATAACAAGTAAACAATTAAAGGATTTAGACACATATTATCAAATGATTATAGATTATAATAAGCATACTAACCTAACTAGGATAACAGATGAGAAAGAAGTTTATTTAAAACATTTTTATGATAGTTTAACACTTGTTAAAGTAATAAACTTAAATAATGAGTTGTTACTTGACGTTGGAACGGGAGCAGGTTTTCCAGGAATAGTATTAAAAATTTTCTTCCCTAATTTAGACGTAACATTAGTTGATTCCCTTAATAAAAGAATAGTATTTTTAAATTTAGTAATAGAAAAACTAGGTTTAAAAAAAATAAAAACTATTAATGAAAGAGCAGAAGAATATGCTTTAAATAATAGAGAAACCTTTGATATAGTAACTTCAAGAGCCGTTGCAAACCTTAATATTTTATCAGAGCTATGCATTCCGTTCGTGAAAAAAGAAGGGTACTTTATAGCCATGAAAGGAACTATAAACGAAGAACTAAAAAACGCAGAAAACGCTATAAAAACACTTGGATGTGTTATAAAAGAAACTATTACTTTTGAATTACCTAATGATGCTGGAACAAGAACTTTAATAAAAATTAAAAAACGTAGTAAAACAAGTGATAAGTATCCAAGGAAATTTAATGAAATTAAGAAAAAACCATTGTAATAGTTTTTTTTTTATTGTATGATTTACTTAAGAATAAAGGGAGCTAATATGTTTAATAACTATATGAATAATGATTTTAATCAAGGTGTAAAACCTCTTTTTGAAAATGACTTCAATAATCCATTAGGTAGTGGTGATGAATCTTCTAAGCAAACAGGTAATTTAAACCAACAAAATTTTATGAATTCTCCATTTTCTTCAACTTTGAAGCAGTTTGATTATCAACCATTACAAACTAACGTACCAAATGGATTTTCTCAAAGTTCTGCGGAAGACATGTCAAGTGATGGAGGACAAACACTACTTAATTCAAATTTAATAAATGACCACCAAGAATATGAAGATGTTCCTCCTAATTTAGGAGAAATAAAAAATTTAAGTGATGCTACTATTACGCATGCACCAACGATGGATGTCTTAGATCCTATGAACGTAATGCCAGCAAGTGTAGGGCCACAAGATCCAATTGATAGTTATGAAAATGGTAATTTAAATAATTTTAATAATCCGTATAATTTTTCTGTTGGTAATGAAACGTTTACTAATGAAAAGCAAAGCCTTATTACGAATAATCCTTCTAATTTTGAAGGTGTTTCTAACCTTGAATTGACGAATAATACGCTACCTAACAATGATCCGCAAGAATTACTTTCTAAAGGTGCTAGTATGTCTGATTTACTTCAACCATATGATAATAATGCTATTTCACAAGTAAATGTACAAACACCTGACTTTTTGCAACAACCGAATTCTACTGATAACTTTTCAAACATACAAAATGAATCCTTTGATAAATCACCAGTTTTTGATTTTAATGAGCCTTCAAAAGATGATGTTGAAACCGTTAATGATGATTTGTCTTCCCAAGTAGAAAATAAGGATAATGAAGAATATAAAATTATCCAAGATGATAATTTAAACAAAGCAGAGGATGGTTTTGATTCATCTAATTCTGAAACCGAAAATGCGTATGATGAGCCTGATACCTTAGATATCTTGGAAATAAGCGATGAAGAAGCAAGCTTAGATAAAGAAAATAAAACGCAAGTTTCTCTTAATGGCAATGTTGAAAGAATAAAAGATTTAATAGAAGAGTTAAAAAAACAAGGAGTAAAAATTGAATTAGAAGAATTTGATTTTGAAAAAATGTATCAATTAATAATAAAAATAGAAAAATAAAAGACTTATAAAAGTCTTTTTTGATATAATAAGAATATATGGAGGAATAAAATGAGAATTGGTATTGCAAATGATCATAGGGCTTATAAGGTTAAAGAAGAATTAAAAAAATTATTAGATGGTTATGATATAGTTGATTATGGTTGTTATTCAGACGAAAGGATAGATTATCCTAAATATGCATTAACTTTAAGTAATGCAGTTATAAATAAAGAAGTTGATTTAGGAATTGTAATGTGTGGTACTGGAATTGGTGTTTCTATTGCATGTAATAAGGTAAAGGGAATAAGATGTGCAAAAATAGATAACAAAGATGAAGCAAAATCTGCAAAAGAGCATAATGATGCTAACGTATTAGCATTTGGTGCACAATCACATAATGCCCTTGAAATAAAAGAAATGATAGATATATTCATTAATTCGACATTTCTTTTAGACCCATGTTATAAAATAAGAATTGATCAAGTAGAAAGGTATGAGAAAACTAATGAGTATTAAAATAATCTTATATTGTATTTTTATACCATTTAGTATATGGGTTGTAACCGCAACAAACTTAGATAAATTCTTTAAAAAGAATAGTATAATGCAAATACACTGTTTTTATTTAGTAATTTCTCTTAGTTTGGCTTATTTATTAGTAAATTTTTTAATAGATCTTTATAGTACCATTAGTCTTCTTTAATCAAAAATATGAAAAAATTCTTATTATTAACATTACTAATAATATTAATACCATTATTTATAGTTGGTCTAAATAATTCAAGTGAAATAATAAATAAAATTAGATATGGCATCTATAATAATAAAGTAATAAGAGTTAAAAAAAATTCTAGTGGTGAGATAATAAACGTACCAGTTGAAGAGTATGTAGTAGGAGTAGTAGCAGCAGAAATGCCTGCTTCTTTTAGTGATGAGGCATTAAAGGCACAGGCTGTAGCATCTAGGACGTATGCTTTGAATCGTGCTTATTTAAATAAAAATGATTATGACGTAACTGATGGTACTCAAAATCAAGTTTATATAAGTTATGATGATATGAAAGAAAAATGGAAAGATAATTATGATAGCAATCTTAAAAAAGTAAAAAATGCTGTTTTAAGTACAAAGGGTGAAGTTGTCTTGTACGATAATAAGTTAATAGATGCATTATTTTTTTCAACAAGTAACGGATACACCGAAAATAGTGGTGATGTTTTTTCTTCATCTAAGCCATACTTAGTAAGCGTTCAATCTATTTGGGATAAAACAGAGTCACCCGTATTTAGTACTACTAGTGAAGTTTCTAGGTCCGAATTTTTATTTAACCTCGGTCTTGAAAATACAAACGACATAATAATAAGTGATGTAAAAAAAACAAATACTGGCCGAATAATTAGCTTATCAATCAATGGTAAAAATTTTGATTCTAATAAAATTAAAACGATTTTTAATTTAAAATCAACTAGTTTTGAAATTAAAGTTTTAAATCAAACGGTTGTTTTTAATGTTAATGGATATGGTCATGGCGTTGGAATGAGTCAGTATGGCGCAAATGGAATGGCAAAAGAAGGATATGATTATAAGACCATATTAACTTATTATTATAAAAATTGTGAAATAAAAAAGATAAATTAGTGTATATTTTTTTCTCTTTCGTTAAAACTTAAAATGAGAGGTGAAGAAAATGAAAACAAGAAAATTAAAACCATTTGTAAAAATTTCTATTTTATGTGCATTCCTAATCGTTAGTTTATTATCAGTTGTTTTTCTAACTGATGGTAACACTAATAGTGTGTCAAAAACTACGAATGATTTTACCTATGTAAATGATTATATTTTTGACAATTATTATCCAGTATTAAATCAAGAAGAAAAAATAATAAGACCTTATACTAGTGAAAAAGTTAGCATTAACAAGGGTTTTTATGATAAGGATGCTTCAGATGAAGAACAGCAAAAATCAATAATATATCACGAAGGAATATACATGCAAAATTCTGGTGTTGATTATAAATCAGACGAAGAGTTTGATGTGGTTGCATCAGTAACTGGAACGGTAACTAACGTAACTGAAGATACGTTGCTTGGAAAAACAATAGAAATAAGAAACTCAAACGAAATAATAGTTATGTATCAATCTTTGGGTGAGGTTTTAGTAAAAAAAGGTGATAATGTAACCCAAGGACAAATAATTGCTAAAAGTGGAACTTGTCCTTTAAATAGTGATGTAAAGCAAGGTTTGCATTTTGAGATGTATAAAAATGGTAGCGTAATCAATCCAGAATTATATTATGATAAATCAGTAAAAGAATTAATAGAAAATTAGTTATATAAATTATATAATTATAAGAGATTTAGAAAATATGAAAAATAAAGACATTGGAATTGATTTAGGCACCGCTAACATTCTCATATACGTAAAAGGAGAGGGAATTGTACTTTCTGAACCAAGTGTTGTTGCAATTGATAAGGAAACAGGAAAGGTACTAGCCATTGGTCAAAAAGCTCATGAAATGATTGGACGTACACCAGGTAGTGTAATTGCAGTAAAACCATTAAAAGACGGAGTAATAGCAGACTTTGATAAAACAGAGATCATGTTAGATTATTTTATAAAAAAAATAAAGGGAAAAACCTTTTTTAGCAAACCAAGAATTTTAATATGTTGCCCGTCAAATATAACACAAGTTGAAAAAAATGCAATAAGAGAGGTAGCAGAAAGAACGGGTGCTAAAAAAGTATACGTAGAAGAAGAACCAAAGGTTGCGGCGGTTGGCGCCGGGCTTGAAATAGGTTTACCAAGTGGTAACATGGTAATTGATATTGGCGGTGGTACTACTGATATCGCGGTACTTTCGTTAGATGGTATTGTTCATAGTGAATCAATTAAAATAGCGGGAAATTCTTTTGATGTAGATATTATTAAATATATAAAAAATAAATATAAATTATTAATAGGAGAGGTAACAGCAGAGCAAATAAAAATAAAAATAGGAACAGTTCTTGATGATATCAAGGAAAAACAAATGAAAGTAAGAGGTAGGGATTTACTAACCGGCTTACCAAAAACTATTAATATTACATCAAAAGAAGTAAAAGAAGCTATAAAAGATAGCGTTGATATAATTATTCATGCCGCTAAAACGGTTCTTGAAAAAATAGAACCCGAAATATCAGCCGACATAATTGATAAAGGAATTGTATTAACTGGTGGAGGAGCTTTATTAGAGGGGTTAGATAAACTCATTGCAAAGGAGATAAAAGTCCCAGTAAGAATTGCCAAAAGTCCACTTACTTGTGTAGCAGAAGGAACAGGTATTATTTTAGAGAATTTATCATGAAAAGAATTCAGGTGAATTCTTTTTTATTTTTGTGCTATAATTAAAATCGGGTGAGGTATATGATTAATTTTATACTTTGTGATGATAATAAATATGTTACTGATTTAAATGAAACCATCATTAAAAAAGTTACTATGCCCTATGATTTTAGCTATAAAATACATTCATTTGATAAGTATAATCTCAAACTAAAAAACCTAATTAATGCTCCTTTAGATATTAAAATTTATATATTAGACTTAGAGTTACCTGATAAGACAGGGTTAGATATAGCAAGAGAAATAAGGAGAGTTGATTGGGATAGTATTATAATTATCTTAACATCTCACGACGAATTAGAACTTAATATGTCAAAACAAAAGTTACTTATATTTGATTTTATATCAAAGTTTGATAATTATGAAAAAAGGTTATCCGAAACCTTAAAGTTAATTATAAATAAAATAAACATGAAAAAAATAATAAGTTTCAAGTGTAAAAAAGAAATACATTACGTAAACTTAGATAATATTTTATATATTTACAAAGATAACTTATCGGATAAAACCACAATAGTTACAACAAGTGATGAATATCCTATAAATGAATCATTAGTTAATATAATAAACAAATTAGACTCAAGATTCTATCAAACGCATAGAGCTTGTTATATTAACGT
>CANPXR010000038.1 GCA_947586655.1 uncultured Bacilli bacterium
GCAACTGCCGCTGCCCTTCCAAGACCCGAATCACCACCTGTTAGTATTATTACTTTATCCTTTAATTTTCCGCTTGCTTTATAACATGGATCATCATATATGGGTCTTGGCACCATTATTCCTTCAATACCTACCACACCATCTTGATGTTGTGGCGGGGCAATTGGAGTGTATAAAGAAATTTTTTCTCCTAAATTACCATCATACACGTATGTATCTCTTCCAAAAATATACTCACCCATCATTAAACCTCCTTAGTATTGTATGATGCATGACTATATTAGTGATTATAAAAGGACATACTATTTACAAGTATATCCTTCTTTTTCTAATTCTCTTTGAGTGGCCTTTTTAGTACCTTTAGTATCAATAAGATCCAACTCTTTTTTATCTTTACTACTCATCTTTTTAAGATCAAATGTTAAATCAGCCTTTATCGTGTTATCCTTACTAGTTACGTTAACCATAGTTCCATCCTTTTTATATTTTTCATATTGTGATTCTATTAAGTTCTTCATATTTGGAACATAAGTAGAAAGCGCTGAATTAACTTCCGCTGTTACGTTTAAGTTAATATTAGTTACTTCATTTCCCTCAAAAATTGCCTCCATTTTTGAGTTGATTGCTACTCCAGCTTCATCTTGATCCTTAGTGCAAACAAGTGTTTCTTTTTTTGTGCAACCGGATAAAGCAAGTGCTAATACCACTAGCACAACTGACATAATAATTTTTTTAATGGTTTTCATGTTTAACTCCTTTTCTATAATTAAAGTATACTAAATTAAGCTATTTTTATCAACACTTTTACGAAAGCCAATCAATACTAAAATTTCCAATCTCTTATCTCTTGTAAATCTTCACCCTTATCAACTATGTAACTTTCGTGTTCCTTTAGTTTTTTTATCATGTCGTTTATTATTTTTTCGCCTTCTTCGCCTAAGTTTAGGTTACCCACTGCATCAATTACTAAGTTAAACCTATCAATCTTATTTTTTACTCTCATATCAAAAGCGGTAGTAATGGTTCCCTCTTCATTATAACCATGAACGTGGATGTTATGATTATGTCTAAAATAAGTTAGTTCATGAATTAAAGTTGGATAACCATGAAAAGCAAATATTATTGGTTTATCCTTCGTAAACAAATAATCATATAAAGAATTACTTAACGCGTGTGGATGATTAGTCGTTGAGTCAAGCTTCATTAAGTCAACAACGTTTATAAACCTTATTTTTAAATTAGGAAGATATTCTTTTAATATTTTAGTGGCTGCTATGGCCTCTATCGTGGGCGTATCTCCCGCACAAGCCATAATTAAATCTGGGTTTGGGTCATTCGAAACAAAATCCCAAGTCCCAATGCCATTAGCACAGTGTCTTATTGCCTCATCCATGCTAAGCCACTGGTAAGACGGATGCTTTGATGCTATTATCACGTTTACGTAATTCTTACTTTTTAAGCAGTGATCCATGCACGATAAAAGGCAGTTAGCATCAGGCGGTAAATACATTCTTACAACGTCTACTTTTTTATTTGCGATGTGGTCTAAAAAACCTGGGTCCTGGTGAGTAAATCCGTTATGGTCTTGTTGCCATACGTTAGATGTAAGCAAAAAGTTAAGTGACGAAATAGGTTTTCTCCAAGGTATTTCGTTACATACCTTAAGCCACTTAGCATGCTGAGCAGCCATTGAATCTACTATTCTTATAAAGGCCTCATAACTTGCAAAAAAACCGTGCCTACCAGTAAGTAAATAGCCTTCTAACATTCCTTCACACATGTGCTCAGAAAGCATTGAATCCATTACCCTACCATCTTTTGATAAATACTCATCATTTTCTTTTACTTCAAGTTGCCAAGTTCTTTTCGTAGCATCAAAAACGTCATAAAGCCTATTAGACATGGTCTCATCAGGACCAAATATTCTAAAGTTCTTATTTTCTTCATTTAATTTAAATATGTCTCTAACGAAGCTACTTAAAACTAACATATCTTGTTTTTTAACGGCACCAGGATAAGTAACATCAACCTTATACTTTGAAAAATCAGGCATTATCAAATCTTTTCTTAAGTATCCACCATTAGTGTATAAACTTGCTCCCATCCTTTTATAACCCTTAGGACAAAGACTTTGTAATTCCTTTATTAAGGTCCCATTTTCATCAAATAATTCTTCTGGTTTATAACTTCTAAGCCAATTTTCAAGCAAATGCAAATGTTCTTCTTTTTCCATTGAAATAGGAACCTGGTGTGCCCTAAATGAACCTTCTACTACTTTTCCATCAACTTCTTTAGGTCCGGTCCATCCCTTTGGAGTTCTTAAAATAATCATCGGGTATAATGTTTCATCATTAGACTCCTTAAGGTTTTTAATGTCACTTACAACCTGATCCATGGTTGCAAGCATCTTTTTATGCATCATCATGTTGTTACTACCAGATACCAAATATGGTTTATAGCCTAATCCATAAAAGAAACTACCTAGCTCTTCGTTACTCATCCTTGAAAAAATGGTCGGGTTATTTATCTTATAACCATTTAAATGTAAAATGGGAAGAACAACCCCATCAGTTTTCTTATTTAAAAACTTAATACCGTGCCAGCTTGTTGCAAGAGGGCCAGTTTCGGCTTCCCCGTCTCCTACTACGCAAGCCGCAATTAAATTAGGATTATCAAGTACTGCGCCAAAAGCATGAGAAAGACTATAACCTAATTCCCCGCCTTCATGAATGGAACCTGGGGTTTCAGGTGCAACATGAGATGGAACACCCCCAGGAAATGAAAATTGTTTAAATAGCTTTTTTAATCCCGCTTCATCCTGGGTAATGGTTGGGTATTTTTCGGTATAACTACCTTCAAGGTAAGTATTAGCAATCATAAAGTTTCCACCATGACCTGGGCCTGATATATAAATCATATCTAAATCATACTTGTTAATAATTCTATTTAAGTGGGTATATATAAAGTTTTGACCAGGAACAGTCCCCCAATGTCCTACTATTTTCTTTTTTATGTCTTCTTTTGTTAAAGGTCTTTTTAAAAGAGGGTTATCAAGCAAATATAACTGGCATGCTGATAAATAATTAGCAGCCCTAAAATAACCATCAAGTATCTCTAGTTCTGTCATAATAATACCCTTTCTATTCTTTTTAATCTACCTAAATTATAACATGCAAAATAAAAAAAGAAAATAGATTAACTATTTTCTTACTAACTAATTATTATTTTATTTCTATGAACTTTTTATCTTCGGTTTCTTCTTTTTTAGGAACGGTAATTTTTAAAACACCATTATTAAATTCCGCATTAATTTTTTCAGAATCCAAATCTTGTAAGTAAAATGACCTTTGATATTTTCCATAAGTTCTTTCACGGTGAACATAATTTCTTTGTTTATCCTCATCATCATTTTCACTAGATTTTTCTGCGATTATTGTTAGTGAATCCTTCTTGGCTTCTATTTTTATATCATTTTTATCGAATCCAGGAACGTCCATCTCAATATGGTAATCGCCATCCTTTTCATAAATATCACACTTCATGGTGTTTTCCTTTGTAGGCATAAAGTCATCAAAGAAATCATTCATAAAAAATCTTCTTGGAATTAAATCCATACTAATCATCTTCCTTTCTAATTATGTTATACCACAATTATTAGCACTTGTCAAGTTTGAGTGCTAATAATTTTAATTCTATTTTATTTTATGTAAATATAATTTTTTTATTCAAAAAAGACAAAGATTATTCTTTGTCTTCGTTTTCATATAAATTTTTATATGTCTTACTTTTCTTTAATAGCTGTTTATGAGTACCAAAATCACTTATTTTACCCTTATCAACTACGTATATTACATCTGAATCAACTATTGTTGATAATCGATGCGCAATAATTATTACGGTGTGATCCTTAACTAAATCATCAATAACCTTTTTAATATAGCTTTGTGACTCATTATCCAGTGCACTAGTTGCTTCATCAAATAATATAACCTTACTTTCTTTAGCAAGTGCTCTTGCAATTGATAATCTTTGTTTTTGGCCACCTGATAAATTAACCCCACCCTCGCCAAGTAAAGTGTTATATTTATTTGGTAAGGATTCTATGTATTCATCTAAATATGCCATTTTACAATACTTTTTAATTTCACCTAAAGTAATGGTTGGCTTAACAATTTTAAAATTTTCAATTATTGTTCTATTAAATAAAAATGGCTCTTGTCTTATTACCGATATGTTCTTTCTTAAGGTTTCTTCTGATAAGTCCTTTATGTTGATACCATCCAAATAAATGTTACCGCTACTAGCATCAAATATTCTTGTAATTAAATTAAATAACGTTGATTTACCCTGACCTGACTTACCCACAACGGCAATTTTTTTCCTGGTTTCAAAAGAAACGCTAAAGTCTTTTAAAGTAATATCTTCATTTGGATAACCAAAACACACTTTATCAAAAGTAATATTACCTTGTGGGTTTCTTATCGTTAAGCTACCAAATAATTCATCATTATATAGTGTATTATCAATTATCTCATTAATTCTTCTAATGGAAACAAATAATCTTTGATACATTCTATTCATGCTTGTTAGGTTATCTATAAGCCAAGTAAATTTATATATATACCATGTCATGGCAATGAAGAAGCCAATACTTGATTTTCCATAGTAGATCTCAATCAAACACGTTGCAAAAACAAGGCATTCCATGGTAAATTTAATCGTCCACATAATCATTGAATATTTCCTGTGTAAGTCTATATCTTCAATGTCTTTATTAAAAATTAATTGTCTTAAATCCTTTATCTCATGGATTAAGTTTTTCTTTATCCCAAGTGTTTTAATTTCTCTTATACCACGGATTGATTCAGTTGAAAGAGCGGTAAAATCATCTTTTTTTGCCTTTAGCTCTTTATTGATTTTTTTAATTTTAGGATTAAGTTTTTTCGTAATTAAAAAAATAATAATTAGGAAAATAATTATTTCAAGTCCTACTATATATGAATTAAAGAATACATAAATTAAAATAAGAAAACAACCAAATCCATTTATCAAAGTCTGAATTATACTGTTAAACATATTAGATAGTGTTTCAGTATCAGAAGTTATCCTGTTAATGAGTTCACCACTTGTTTTTTCCTCAAATGCATAAGATGGCAAGTTAAGTGTTTTTTTGTAAACCATGATACTTAATTTTCTAGATAAATTAGCCTCCAGCTTACTTGATATCATAACTCCAATATTATCTAAAATATTATTAAATACAACGCTAATTACAAAATAAGCACCTAAAAATAACAAGGCATTTTTAACATTTAAAGCTATTATGTATTCTATTATTTCACCATGTAACCAACCATTTGTAATTGATAGTAAGGAACTTACAAAAATACAAATTAAGGCAATAATAAGTTTCCATTTATCTTGTTTAACTAGATTATATATGTTTTTAAGTTCCTTCAAACTTTTCTTCTTTGTCTTTTCTTCAGTCACATTGCCACTTCCTTAGTTAAAAAGCCTAATACTCAAGATAATAATAACTAAAATAATTATCAAACGTAGAAATAACATAATAAAGTATATAAGCTAATTATAACACTTCTAGCATAAAATACAAATTAATCAGCTAATCATTTATGCAACAATTCCGGGAGTTTGTTATATTTATTCATATTTTTCATCATTATATCTAGTTATTTTATTTAGCGTAATATAAATTATGATTAATAAAGCACATAAAACAAAGCATATGTATCCTAAATTAACCATTGAGTTTAAATTTATATCAAGTGTTCTTCCCATCATGTTTTTTCCTAATTTAGATAGGATTAAATTTGACATAAAAGGTATCAATAAAGATAAAGTAATTCCAGATAAAGCAAAGGATACGCCTAAGTTATAAGTCCATCTATAATACGTTCTTTTAACAATCGCTATAATTAACGTAAGAATAACGATAATGCTTGTTATCATCAGCCTAAAATTATTTGTAATCATCACGTTATAGGCTTTTATAGTCCTAATTTTGTTATCGGAAAGATCCTTTTTTACGTTATCAATTACGTTTTTATAAGTTTCGCCCATTTTGCCTTCGTTAGCTAACACATTAACTATTTTTTCTTTTTCCTCTTCCGTAATATAAATACCATTATCATTTAATATGGTTTCATTTTCATTAATCAAACTAATTAATTCATCATCGGTTCTAGGAATACTTACCTTCTCATTTTTAGTTACCAATAAAACGATATTATCAAAATATTTTTCCGTTATTTTATTTATTACATCACTATTTATAACGTTAGTTTTAATTTCAGTTAAAGTCTCATTACTAATACCACCATATAAATCTTTTATTCCAAAGATTATGTTATTAGATATCTCCTTACTTACTACTTCACGAGATAACGTGTTTATAACGATTTCTTTAATACAAAAACTTAGAAGTAGCATGCATATAAGTACTGATATTAAAACGCTAGTTAACCCAATAAAAAAATGTTTCATAAAAAACCCTCTTTACTCTTATTATAATCTATTAAGTTACTTATAATTCAAAAATAAAAGGCCACGAGTGGGTACGCATGGCCTAGCAATAAGGGAAGTAAAATACTTGTACTTCCGATTTAATGATACTATATTTACGGAAAAAAGCAAGTATTTTTCTACTTTTTTTGACAAATTATTAACTTTTAATGGTTTTTTTACATTTTTTTATGATTTTTTTATTATTTTTAACTTTTTTTAATTAAACTTACGCCCGTCATTTCTAATGGTTTTTTTATGGATAATAACTCAAGGATAGTAGGCGCAACATCAGATAGTTTCCCGTCATTTAATTTAATCTTTTTTTTGGTTACTATAAAAGGAACTAAATTAGTGGTATGAGACGTTACTGGTTCATGGTTTTTACCCCACATAACGTCACAGTTACCATGGTCAGCGGTAACGATTAACACTCCTTTTTTTTCTTGCACTTTGTCATATAATCTTTTCAAGCAGCCATCTAAACATTCCACGGCACGTAAAGCAGCATTATAGTTACCGGTATGCCCTACCATGTCACCGTTAGCATAGTTAAGAATGACAACGTCATAAACATCTTTGTTAAGCTCATTAATAAGTGCGTCCGTCACTTCAATGGCACTCATTTCTGGCTTTAAGTCGTAAGTTGCTACTTTGGGTGATGGTATTAAAATCTTTTTTTCATTCTCGTAGTCTTCTTCTTTACCACCATCAAAGAAAAACGTAACGTGCGCATACTTTTCGGTTTCTGCTATCCTAAGCTGACTTAAGTTATTATCCTGAAGGCACTTACCTAAAACATCTTTTAACAAAGGAAGGTTAAATGCGTAAGGACAGATAACTGACTTAGTTACTGGAAGCATCGTTAACACTTTTAAATTCTTAATTTTTTTTACTTCCATCTTATCAAAAGAAGGATTTGTTAACGCCGTAAAAAACTCTCTTAACCGGTCCTTTCTAAAGTTAAAGGTTATAACCGCATCATTTTCTTCTACCTTAGAACCCTCACAAAAAATGGTTGGTATTAAAAATTCGTCGGTAACACCCTCTAAATAACTTTCATGAACGTACTTTTCAATCGAATCTTTTCTTGGACCTACACCATTTACAACCGCATCATAACCTTTTTTTAAGCGGTCATAGTTATTATCCCTATCCATTAAAAAATAACGTCCACCAATCGTTGCAATAACACCTATTTTAAGTTCTTCTAACTTTTTTTGAACCATAGAAATATAATGGTAAGAACTATGTGGGTCAACGTCACGTCCATCGGTACATAGATGAAGGTACACTTTCTTAACGCCATTTTCCTTGCACATATCCAAAAGTGCTAAAAGATGATTTATGTGAGAATGTACGCCACCATCACTTACTAATCCCATTATGTGTAACTTGGTGTCTTCCTTTTTAACGTGGTTTAAAACCTTAAGTATTTCTTTGTTCTTAAAAAAACTACCATCATTAATACTTCTGTTAATAAACTCAAGCGGTTGATACACTACTTTGCCTGCTCCTATGTTGGTGTGGCCTACTTCACTATTTCCCATTTGATTAGCGGGAAGACCAACTTTTGTTCCACTGGCTTCTAGTAAACTATGCGGATAATTATTCCATAGGTAATCAAACGTAGGCTTATTAGCGTTTTTAAACGCATTCCCATCCGTTTCATTTCTAATACCACAACCATCTAAAATACATAATACTAATGGTTTTTTCACTTTTACCATCTCCTATAATTATTATAACAAAAAAATTAGCTAAATAAAAAGCTAACTTTAACATCATAAAATACTTTGGACAATTTGTATTAAAACACCCGACATGGCGCCTATTAAATATAACATCAAAATAATTTTTGTGTTTTCCTTAACGTTTTTATTAGCCTTAAATAAAACTAATAACGCAACCCCACTACCAGTAAGAAGGCCTGATATACAAGATGCAAACGATATTACTTTTTTTAAGTATAGCTCGGTTAAGATAACACTTGCGCCACAATTAGGAATAAGTCCAACTAAACTTGAAATAAATGGGCTTAAAAAACTATCCTTTAAAAATATTTTACTGATGTTTTTTTCTCCTAAATAACTAATTCCTAGATTTAAAATAAAAGTAACTACGATTATAAATAAAATGATGTTTAGCGTATGCTTTACGGAAGATTTTATGATGCTATGATCACAATCACAATGATGTTCCAAACAAAAATCCCTTATCTCATAGTCTTTATTTTCGCTTTTTTTTCTTAAAAGGAAATCTATTACAAAGCCTGCTACTATTCCAATTATAATCTTGATGATTAAAATTTCAAATATTAAAGGAAAAGAAGTACCATGAGATATAAGAATAGGTAGCATTTCATCAGAAGTCGATAAAAAAACCGCCATTAACGTTCCTAAGGTAATTATCCTTGTTGCGTAAAGATTAGTAGCCATAACAGAAAAACCACATTGTGGAACAGCCCCTAGTAAGCTTCCTACTAAAGGACCAAACCTACCTGCACGAGCAATTTTATTCTTACT
The DNA here is from genome assembly GCA_947586655.1 of uncultured Bacilli bacterium. GTDB lineage: Bacteria > Bacillota_I > Bacilli_A > RF39 > UBA660 > Aphodocola. The sequence continues at coordinate 9,048 of CANPXR010000038.1, forward strand.
TTTTTTACTAAATTTATGCTCAACGTACTCCATTATCAAAAAAGTAACATATAAAAAAGGCAGAATCTTTAACGCGTCTAATAAAGTATCTAGTATTATTTCTACCATGATTTTTTCTCCTTAAAATAGCAACTAGATAATAGCACATTTTAAAATAATATGCAACAAACGTAATAAATACATGAATTTTAACTTCATATGATACCTTGAAAGGAGATAATTATATGAATAATAACAACAACCCAGGTTGTACTTGTTATCCTGGAAGCATCATAGCAGATTTTTTAAACGATAGAAAAAATCCTAATTATCCTAGGTACGTAGCGGGAGCAACTGGTCCTAC
>CANPXR010000039.1 GCA_947586655.1 uncultured Bacilli bacterium
AGTGTTATTATAAAAGAAGAAATATTGCAATCTGCTAGGGAATTATTTACTAAATATGGTTATAAAAAGGTTAGCATGGATGAGATTGCAAAAAATGCAAGGGTTACAAAGAAAACTATTTACTCTTATTTTAAAGACAAAGAAAGTTTACTTAAAACTTTAATAGAAGAAGAACTGATAAAGATGAAGGATCTTATAGTTAAGCATTCAAATGATGGTAATTTCTTTAAAGGTGTTAATAAAACATTATATGAACTTTTAAAATATAAAAAAGAAGCAAAATTATTTGTAACTTTAACAAAAGAAGCAGAAGAATTAAATACTATTTCTTCTAAAAAGTCCATAGCTATGATAGATGATGCTATTTTAAATTTTATAAAAGAAAGATTAGCATGGGCGATTGATAAACATTACATAAAAAAGTGTGATGTTGATTTAACTGCTTTTATAATTTATAAAATATATATAGCAGTAATGTTTGAATGGAATAAAGACATTGATGAAAAAGAGGTTACTTTAAACGTAACTAGAATTTTAAAAGATGGTTTATTTAATTAGGAGGGTTTAAATGAAAAATAAAAAAGATAATAAAAAAAGTAAAGGTAAAGGTTGGTTTAGCTATATAGTTATATTAGGTGTATTATTAATACCCTTTATGTATAGTTTCTTTTATTTAAAAGCATATTGGGATCCGTATGGTCATATGGATGATATTCCAGTTGCAATAGTAAACGAGGATAAAGAAGTAAATAATGTAAGTAAAGGAACCGATTTGGTTAATGCTTTAAAAAGTAAAAACACTCTTAATATTAGTGTTGTAAATAAAAAAAAGGCAGATACTGGGTTAAGTAATAAGGATTACTATGCTGTTATCACAATCCCTAGTAACTTTACTAGTGATTTATTAAGTGCTAATACTAATAATAAAACGGCTGCTACTATAACTTATTCTCCAAATCAAAAATCTAATTATTTGGCTTCTCAAATAATTAGTCGTGTGGTTATAGAAGTTGAAAAAGAAGTAAGAGGTAATGTTTCTAAAGAAGTTGTTTCAACTCTTAATGATAACTTAAATGAGGTTCCAAGAAAAGTAGAAAAAATAAATACTGGTTTAAGTGATATTTTAAATGGAACTAACAAGTTAAATGAAGGAACATTTAAACTCAAAGATGGTACTAATTCGTTAAATGATAAATATAATTTATTTAATAATGGTGTTTTAGAAGTTAATAATGGCACAAATACTTTATATGAGAACTTAAAAGTATTTGATATGGGTATTTATAAACTACAAGACGGAGTAAATGCCATGGCTAGTGGTGCTGAAAAATTGAATGAATTAACTAAAGGGGTTAGTACGCTAAAATCTGGTGAAGATGAATTTAATGGTAGTTTAAATACTTATATTACATCCGTTAACACGATACTTAATCAAGCTAAAAGTAATCCACAAATTCTAACAACTCCAATTTTAACACTTAAAAATGCATTTTGTACATCTTTAAGTGGGATGTATAATGAAGATAACTGCGCGTATTTTTCCAATATAGTATCAAGTTATAAAATAACTGATGATAATTATACTTTAGTTGATTTATTATCTAATTTTGGAACTAAATTATCTAATTCAAGTAATCAAATAAGCTTAGGTATAACTAGTTTAAACGATAATTCTTCTAAATTAGTTGAGTTAAGTTCTGGAATAAATAATTTAAAAACAAGTGTTGATACTCTTAAACAAGGATCTTCAAAACTTTTATTAGGATCAAAAGAATTAATGGTAGGTACAAATAATTTATCAATTAATTCTAATGCTGTTTTATATGGTATAAATGAAATAAATAATGGTGCAAACACTTTAAGTTTAGGAACTAATACATTAAGAACTGGTGTTAGTATGGCTAAGGAAGAAGTCTCAAAATCTATTTCATCTACTAATAGTGATTTACAAAAGTTAAATAATTTGGATGAATATACAGCAAATCCGGTAAATGTTAAAGAAAAAGACGTTAACAAGGTAAATGAATACGGAACTGCGTTTTCTCCGTTTTTCATGTCAATTGCTTTATGGGTAGGTTCTTTAATGTTATTTATAATTTTATATTATGATGTTAAGGATAGGTTTAAAAAATGTAGTCGTAATGCTGAAAATAAGCTCGCAAGAACTTTCTGCTATTTAGGATTAGCATCACTTCAGGCGGTTATACTTGGAATATTACTTAAAATTGGATTAGGATTTAATGTTACTAATTACGTTTTATATTTCGCATCGCTTATTTTAGTTGCTTGCACATTTGAATCAATAATGGAATTTTTAATAGTTAACTTTAATGACATTGGAAAGTTTATTGCGTTAATATTATTAGTTTTACAACTAGCTGCAGCAGGTGGCACTTTCCCAATTGAAACGGTATCAACTGGATTCCAAAAATTATTTAATTTCTTACCTATGAAATATTCTATTGATTTATTTAAGGAGTCATTAATTAGTATTGAAAGTGGTTTACTTTCTAAATCTTTAACAGTTATAGTTTTAATATTCATAATATTATTTGTTATAAATGTTATAAAAGATTTAAAGGCACAAAAAAAGACCAATTAAGGTCTTTTTTAGTTGTATCTATTATTACATCCACAATTATTATTGTTATTAGCACCAAATCCCCAGAATAAGAAGAATATTATAAATACTATTATTATAATCCAAATCCAACCTGAACCGTAGCCACCGCCGTTATTATCATAAACAGGGTATGCTGGATAACCTGGATATCCAGGATAATACATACGAAACACCCCTTTCTAATATAATATATTTTAATTAAGTAAAATTAAACATATTAAATGTCTTATATATTAGATAATAAATGTTGTTTCATCGATGAACTTATAATTTGTTTTATACTTAAGTTCTCTTACTAATCTTGATATTGCATCATCCTTAGCTTTAGCCTCAAGCATTATATCAACGTCTTTATTATATGGTTTAATTATTTTTAAAAAGGCCATAAAATCACCTGAGTTTATATAATCGTGGTGTGAGCGAAACTCTTTTTTTAAATTACTTTTTGGTGAAGAAAAATGGAATTTTGGGTTCATGTTTTTCCAAGTACTTATTATTTCACTTATATAATCTTCTAATTTTTCTTTATTATTATTACAAATATAGTGATGATAGTCTAATACCATAGGTACCTTTATTTTGTTACATAAATCTAATACGTCTAAGATGTTATATGTTTTATCATCATTTTCTATTGCTATGCATTCTTTTATATAACTAGGTAATTTGTTAAAGTTGTTTATAAACCTAGTTATTGAAGCTTTTTTACCCGCCACACTACTACCTACGTGTAATATTATAATCTTGTTTTTAATTTTTAAGGCTTCTAGTATTTTATAGTGATATTCTAATATTTCAAAAGTGTTTTTTACGATTTTTTTATCAATACTGTTTAAAACCGCATATTGATCGGGATGGGTATCTATTCTAATGTTATTTTCATTTATTAATTTAGCTATTTTTTCGTATTTATCTTTAATAGGAGTTATGTAATCAAAACTAACCTTATCATGCGTTGCTAAAGGTACTAGTTTAGATGTTAATCTATAAAAGTGAATGTTATTTTTAACGTTATACATAATTATTTTTTCTAAAGAATCTAAATTATTTTTTGTTATTTCTAATAATTTATCTATCGTATAATTCTTATTTACATAATTAGTATATGTAATGGTACTTGAAGTGGTTGTATCTTCCATTGCTTTAGAAATTGCAACGTATCCTAGTCTTACTTTCATTTTAATCACCATTATTATTATGTAAAATAAAAAAGGAAATATAAAATTTCCTTTAATTTTCCTCGAAAAATGCTTTATACCCTTCGTAGGCAGAGTATATGTCATATTTACTTGTAACCTCATATGGTGAATGCATTGATATAACAGGTACACCGCAATCTAATACGTCCATTCCTTTATCTGCTAGAATATAAGCGATGGTTCCACCACCACCTAAGTCTACCTTACCAAGTTCAGATACCTGATATTTAATGTTATTTTTCTCAAAAATATTTCTTACTTTTGCCACGAACTCAGCGTTAGCATCTGATGCTCCTGATTTTCCCCTTGAACCAGTATATTTATTAAGTTCAACACCATATCCAATAAATGATGAATTATTTTTTTCTGATACGCTTTGATAGTTAGGGTCAGTTCCCGCACCAACATCAGCCGATAGCATAATGGAATTACAGTATGTTTTATTTAATGCGCCAGGATTATTTTGATTGGTTTTATTTAATAATTCGTTTATAAATAGGTCAAACATCTGTGAACACATCCCCGTGTTTCCAACACTTCCTATTTCTTCTTTATCCGCGAATATTGAAATAATGGTTTTATCATTTCTTTTAGCTTCTAATAAAGCTTTTAGACTTGTATATGCGCACACTTTATCATCTTGACCATATCCTGCAACCATTGATTTATCAAGTCCTAAATTTTTGGCTTTAAATGCTGGCACGACCTCAAGCTCTGAACTATAAAAATCGATTTCGGTAATATCATATTTCTCATTTATTATTTTCATTATGTTTTCTTTGACGGAGTTTTCACTATTAGGAATACTACCAATTAAAAGGTTTAAATCTTCTCCTTCAATTGCCTTTCCAATCTTTTTTTCATATTGCTCTTGCGCAAGATGTGGTAAGATATCAGTTATTGTAAATACCGTATCGTCATCATCTTCTCCGATTGTAATATCTATTTTAGTTCCGTCAGGCTTTACTACAACGCCATGGATAGCAAGTGGTATTGTTGTCCATTGATATTTTTTAATTCCACCGTAATAATGGGTTTTAAAAAGAGCTAATTTTGCATCTTCATATAAAGGATTAGGTTTTAAATCTAATCTTGGCGAATCTATGTGAGAACCAATTATATTAAGTCCATTTGTTAAATCATCTTTACCAATAATTGCAGCATAAACACTTTTATCTCTATTTAACATATAAACTTTGTTGCCACTATTTAAATTTTCTATTTCGTTAATGTTTTTAAATCCATTTTCTTCTAATTTACTTACTATGTATTTTGATGTTTCTCTTTCTGTTTTACACTCGTTTAAAAAATCGATGTAAGAATTACAGAACATAAAAATATCATCTTTTTTTGTATCATTTACATCCTTCCAACCACAACTTTTCTTGTTTAAAATATTTTCCATATAATCTCCTTTCTTTAATATGATACCACTTATTTTTAAAATTATTGTAAAAAAAAGATTATAATATTTACGTTTTAATTTACTGTGGAAAAGCAAAAAACTTGACCCGGGGGGGGGTATATTATATTATCAACATAGAAGATATTAACAATTTATGTTAAGGAGAAATATATATGGAAGTAACGTTTAGAAAAATGGAAAAAAAAGATGTCCCTTTAGTAGTCGAATTATGTAACGATGTTTTTAAAGAAAAAACGAGTTTAGAGTATGCTAAAAGTATGTATAAAAAAACTAAAAAGGACAAAAACTCTATTTATATTGTTGGTGAAGTTGATGGTAAAATAGTTTCTCATTTAAAAATAACTATTATAGAAACACTTTACGAAGACATGAATACATATGCCATTTTAAACCACGTTGGGGTTAAAGAAGAATATAGAAGACATAAAATTGCAACTAAGATGCTTGATTATGCTTTTGATATATGCAAAAAACGTAATTGTAAAAAAGTAGAACTATGGTCTAACAACGTTAGAACAGCGGCTCACGCTTGCTATTATAAATATGGTTTTGAACTTGATGATGCTGGTTTTTTCTCAAAGAGTGTTAAATAAAAAGTAGTGGAGGTTATCATGAGAATAGAAAAGGTTTATATAGGTGGGTGGTTTCAAAGAACTACACTACAATTAAGTGAGATATATGATTTTTTAAGAGAAGGAAAATCAGAACTTTCTTTAGATAAGAAAAAGTTAACAAAACTCCATGATGATTTAGAGTTAAGCGCAATTGATTATGGAATTGATGGTCTAGAATTTATTAAAGTTGCCACTAGAACTGGTGTTAATATAAAGATATTTGAAGATGGCCTAATCGTTTTAAATGATTCTAACGTAACTGAATTTTCATTGTTTAACGATATCGATTCTTTAGCGAATTATTATGAAAACAAATTATCACCAGCGCTTAGTTATATATTTAGTTTAGGTGCTCCAGTACCTAAAGAGTTAGCTAACATAGAAACGGTATTTCCTTATTTCATAGTCTTAGATAAAGCTACAAAAAATGATATCGCAACCCTTTTAGCAAAAACTGAAAAAGAGAAGTATTTTGAATTTAGTAATAAAGATTATGATGTGGTAAGAGGAAACAAATATTATTTTATTAATAATAAAACCAAAGCAATGGATCAGGTTGAAAGGTACATTGAAGAGCAAATATTCATAAGGGAGTTTAAAGGACAACTTCATAGATATTTAAATTTACATAGAATAATATGGGAAAAAATTGATGCAGTAAAAGAAAATGCTAAGGTAAAAGGTAAGGATATTGTTGCGTTTACAAGTAAGATAGATGGTTATAAAAAAACCGTTACCTTAATAGATTCTAGAATTAATCAAATGAATACCTATATAAAAACTAGAGAAAAAATTGCAAAAAGTGATAATTCTCTTACTGAGTCTTTGGATTTAATTGGATATAGATATGAAACCTTGACTAATACGGTATCTTATATGCAACAAATATGGTCAATGACAAAAAATTACTTATCTCAAGCTGAAAAACTATTTAGTGGGTTAGAATCACAAGTAACAGAAAAATCAATTGGTAACTTAACGATTGTTTCAGCAATGGGTGTAGGTGCATCATTAATAGATTTATTTACGGAATCAGCCCCATCATTTTCAGCGTTTGGTATCTTATACTTTTTTATACTAGCGTTTGTTGGTTTAACAGTTAATAAAATAATGGTAAAAATCTCGGAAAATAGAAAGTTCGAAATTCAAGATATTGAGTATGATAAGAATATTAAATGATTATGAATAATATAGCAAAAGAAAACAGAAGAATACTTAAAAAGTGTTCTTTTGAAATTTTATTAAAATTTTTAATTTCTATTTGTTACCGCGGATCCTTACTTGTTATACCAATACTATGGGCAAAGGTAGTTGATTATGCGACTGCACATAATTTTTCATCTTCCTATAGGATGATAATAATAACCATTGGAGTTATGCTGTTTTATTATGTAAGCGTATGCTTAAATCAAGTATTTTATTATTTTGTTTATAATAAAATGTATAAGTTGTATTCTAAATTAGCGTATTCTTCTTTTATTAATAATTCTATACATAGTATATCAAGATTTAAAATTAGTGAGTTTAATAACATTATAAATAATGATTTAGATATAATAGTTACATTCTTTTCTGATACCATCATAAAAGTTGTACAAATAATGGAATTCTTAATTATATACTATTATTTTTATACAATTGATATAAAAATGTTTATTATAACAGTTATAGTTTCTCTAACTATGATTTTGATCCTAGGAATATTAAATAAAAAAACGGGAAAATTAAATTCTAAAAGGAAACAGGCTCTCGATAAAAAAACAACAATTACTCATGAGGTTTTTAATACGGTAAAAGAAATAAAGGGTTTTTATGTTTTTAAAAGCGTAAATGAAAGGGTAAAAGAAAAGTGTTCTAATTATTTGAAATCTAATGCTACTCTTAATATATATTCTACTGTTATTAAGCAAATAGTATTTATAATTATAGAAACTGTAAGATATGGATTAGTAGCGTATGGTGTATACTTATTTTCCATAGGAAAAATGGAAATAGGATCGATTTTAGTTATCTATACATATTATACAAAGATAATAGAAAACTATGAAATCATTGGTACGTTAACGTCAGGTATTCAGGATGCTAAAGTATCATTAAATAGACTAAATAGGTTAATTGAATACAGGGGAACTAGTGAAAATAATGACTTAGTAAATAAAAAAGATTATTTAGGAAAAATAAAATTTGAAAAAGTTTTATATGGTGATAAAAAAGATCCTATCTTAAATGATGTATCATTAGTTATTAATCCAAATACAATTACCGTTATAACTGGACCGACGGGTTCTGGGAAAACAGGAGTTTTAGATCTTCTTATGAAAATGAATAAAAAGCATAGTGGTAACATATTTATTGATGATATTCCATATGAAAAAATAGATGATGCTACGTTTTATAACTTAATTTCCTTGGTAAGAAAAGAACCTAATTTCTTTGATTTAAGTATTAAAGATAATTTAATGTTAGTAGGAGGAAATTTTAAAGAAGTAAAAACTGTTTGTCAAAGTTTAGGAATTCATGAAGAGATTATGGAACTTAAAAATGGATATGATACTGACATTAATGATTCTTCATCTAAGATATCAATTAATTTAAAACGAGGTATAGCGATTGCAAGGGTTATATTAAAGAATTCAAAGATAATAATGTTTGATGAGATAATTGATACACTAGAAGATAATCTTCAAGGTAAAGTATTAGAATTATTAGAAGAAAAGAAAAAGGAGCATACTATATTAATTATCTCAAGAGAAGAAAATATACTGCAAAAAGCTGATAAAATTATTAGATTTGATAATAATAAGATAAAAAGAAATTTAAAAATGATAAAAGAGTAATTTTTTAATATGAAGTTGCGAAATAAAAGTGGTAATCTTTTATTAGTGGCTTCATTTTTTTATTACTCTTTTATTACCATGAAAAAGTATTCTTTAAACAATAAATACATGTTAATCGCGGTCGCCCACATTTGCTTTAGACTTTTATCTTTAAATATATACTTTTTAATATTTATCTCTCCTACAATATAATAAAACAATTCTAGGTATATAATTAAATTTAACTTGCATAATGATATTAGCTCTTTACTTATTCTTGTGGATTCTTCTCCCCACACGTTAAATTTTAAAATTTCATTTGGATTATCACTATATGTATAAGAATTAAGAAGACAAACTAAAAATGACGGATGGGTGTATTTTAAATAGTGTTCATAAATGCTTTTCCTACTTTTAGACATTACCTTTAATAAATCATCATCCTTAAAAACACTTCTCTCATACTTTTCCACTTCTTCGTTCAATAAAGACGTTCTAAGTTCTTTTTGCCAAGTTATTTTTTCATTATTAACCTAGCAGTATCAAAGTATTTTTTCCTTTTTTCTTTATTAAACATTAAAGTAAGCAATAGATAGCAACTTTCT
>CANPXR010000040.1 GCA_947586655.1 uncultured Bacilli bacterium
ACTCGCTTTTTCTACGTCTTCTTTAACGGTTAAGTCAACCGTACTTATAACTTTATTGCCATCTTTTAATCTTAATATTCCTATTTTATCTCCATGTTTAATCGGTAATTTTATCTTATCTAATTTTATTTCATAGTTTAAATTTTTATTTTCTTCTCCTTTTTCTATTAGTATGCTTGCATCATTTTTAGGTACTATTTGAACTATCTCATTTTTTGCTTTTGACATGTTCTTTTTTGAAACAACCTCATCTTTTTTTACCTCAACTTGCATCTCATACGAATTATATCCATAATTAAGTAAAGTTGCCATGTTGCTGTTTCTTGTTTTACTTTCGCTAGCACCCATAATAGTCGCAATAAGCCTCATACCATCTTTTTTGGCCGTTGCGGTTAAGCAATATCCTGCCTCTTTTGTATAACCAGTTTTAAGTCCATCTGCACCATCGTACGTTTTAATTAATTTGTTAGTATTAACTAACCAAAATTTATTATCTGTATTTTGTCTTAAATAATCTTCATAAATAGTGGTATATTCGAATATTTTTTCATGTTTTACTAATTCTTTTGCCATCATTACCATATCATATGCTGATGAATAGTGATTAGCTTCATCTAAACCAACGGCGTTTTTAAAATTAGTATCTTTTAGTCCTAGTTCCTTTGCTTTAGCATTCATTTTACTAACGAATTTTTTTTCAGTTCCTGCTATTCGCTCTGCAAAAACAACCGTAGCGTCATTGGCTGATCCAATTGCTACCGCTTTAAATAAATCCCTAACGCTCATTTTTTCATTAGGTTGTAAAAATATTTGCGATCCCCCCATAGACGCAGCGTACTCACTTGCAACTAACGTATCATTCCAACTTAACTTACCGTCTTCAATAGCTTCCATGATAAGTATCATACTCATTATTTTAGTCATTGATGCTGGCGCATACCGGTCATGGGCGTTTTTTTCATATAGGATTTTTCCGGTTGATGCCTCAATTAGGATAGCACTCTTACCATCATTTAATAATCCGTCTTCTGTTTCTTTTATAGTCTGATCATCATCAGACTTACACGTTTTTTCATCACAATTTTTTTTATCTTCCAGATTAGTATTTTTATTTTCAGAAGCACTTGTCGTTGTTGACACGTTATCATTAACGCCTACGGCCTTAACGTGGGCTGTTAACGTAATAAAAACAAAAATACAAACGATAAAAAGACATATTTTTTTCATTTAAACACCTCTAATAAAAAATATGTCTTTTAAAATAAATTATACATTTAAGTTTTAATTATTCGATAACCGTATAAATAAGAGGAAAACCTTCACTTTTTGTACTACTTAACATAAATGATTTTAACACGTTATTATCGTTAACTTTTTTATCATCATAATAAACAGTAACTAAAACATCACCCTTTGATACGTAATCACCTATGTGTTTTTTAATAATCATTCCAACACCATGCTTTATGGTATCATCTTTATTTATCCTACCAGAACCCATGGATAAACATTCCATGGCAAGCATAGTTTCATTAATGTCCCTTACGTATCCATCTTGATTTGAAAGTATATCATATGAGTACTTAGATTCTTTTATTTGGTTTATATCTCCGCCTTGATAACTAACGAACTCCTTAAATTTATTAAGTGCTCTTTTACTGGTTAACGCATCCTCAACCTGTTTTTTTGCCTCTTTTAAAGAAATATCTTTACCCATGCTTACCATGTAAGAAGCAATCGTTAAACATAAATCCGTTAACCTCTTGTTTCCAATACCAGAAAGCGTTCTTATTGCTTCTTTAACCTCAAGGGAATTTCCAATGGAATCCCCTAATGGTTCATTCATGTCCGTTATAAGGGCAATTGTCTTTTTGTTAAACATTTTACCAAGCATAACCATCATCTTAGCCAAGTTCATAGACTCTTCAAAATCAGTTATTAATGCCCCAGAACCCGTCTTAACGTCTAAAACTATTTTATCAGCTCCCGCTGCTAACTTTTTGCTCATTATCGATGAAGCAATTAAAGGAACCGATCTTGTTGTGCCAGTAACATCCCTTAAGGCATACATTTTTTTATCCGCAGGAACTATCTGCTTAGTTTGTTCAGCATCAACAATTCCTATGCTCTTTACTTGACGGATGAATTCCTCTTCACTTAGGTCTGACCTAAACCCCTTGATTGACTCTAACTTATCAATCGTACCACCAGTATGACCAAGACCCCTTCCTGATAACTTTGCAACGTTAACGCCACAAGCAGCTACGATTGGTAAACAAACAAGTGAGGTTTTATCTCCTACCCCTCCGGTTGAATGTTTATCAACCTTAATTCCATCAATACTAGATAAATCTATTACGTTTCCACTTTCAATCATGGCCTTTGTTAAAAAATATGTTTCATCTAAGTTCATACCATTAATACAAATTGCCATTAATAAAGATGACATTTGAGCATCAGATATAATTCCCATTACGTAAGCATTAACCGCATAAGTAATCTCATCTTTATTAAGCTCTTTGTTATCCTTTTTCTTTTCAATAATCTTTGTTATGTTCAAATTTTCATCCCCTTATTATATAAACTAATCTAATTATAAACAAAAATAAATAAAAAAGAAAGCCATTTTATTTTTTAAACTTTCTTTTAACTTTATATAAAACTAAATTTATGAAAACAACTATGTATCACACCTAGTATGCATCATAAGAAAATTAACGCTATTTTGATAATCTGTTTTCTAAAGTAGTTTCATCCGCATCCTTAAAATAATAACGCATATCAAACTTATTCATGTCTATTTGTTTATCTCCATTTGAAATTTTAATTGAATCACGGACGTTTAATACGTAGGCACTATCTTCAAAAGATTTTATGTCATCTAATAACACCTCATTACTTGATATTACCTTATCATGATCATCCTCACTTAAACAATTAACATAATCGGAATAATAAACATCACAATTAGAATTACCACTTGAACATAAATTAATTGTATTATTATCAATAACGCTATGAAACGTTAAATCAGAATCAATATAGCCATATTCTTCTTTACCGACGGCGGTTTTACTTATTCTATCTATTAAGGTTAAGACTACCAATTGATTACCATTTTCATTTATTATCCTAACGTTTTTATTATTCTTATTTGAACAACCAGAAATTGAAACCAATAAAACACCTGACACGGTAAAAGCTAATGCCTTCTTTACCAAACTATACTTTTTCATATATCTTCACCCCTTTGAGCAATACTATTATAAACTCATATTTAAAAAAGTCAATGATTATTCATATAAAAACCCCATTTTCATGTTCAAAAAACGGGGTTCATATCATTTTATTATATCAGTTTAATTCCTCCTATTTATTTTGTTTTTTAGATGATAAAAAGGTGACTTTTTCTGCGATTATTTCCGTTACTTGTTTTGGCTTTTCATCTTCTGTTTCAATTTTTCTTGTTTGTACTCTTCCTTTTACTCCTAATAAGTCTCCTTTTTTACAATACTCGGTTGTTGACTCTGCTACGGTACTCCATAATACGCAATCAATGAAGTCCGTATCATATTCTCCATTTGGATTTTTATAACTTCTTGGAACAGCTAAGGTAATATTAGTTACGTTCCTGCCATTTTCTGTTTTCCTAAGTTCAGGATCTCTTACTAATCTACCGATTACTACAAATTGATTTAACATAATTTCTTCTCCTTTCAGGTAGTAATATACTTCTTTAAAGAATTATGTACAAAGCATAAAAAATGAATTTTTACAGTTAGCCATGGGTAAAAAATAATACTAAACGCTACAAAAATTATATTTTAGTTTAAAATGATCAACAATATTTTTGTTTTAGTGAAATTTAAAACAAAATTCGACAGATTTTAATAACTAACATAAAAGGGCGCTATAAATTGCACCCTTTTATTGTTTCACCCTTTAGTAACTGATTTAATTCAACGGCATATTCAAGTGGTAATTCTTCTCTAAAAGCTTCCAAAAATCCAATTATTAAAAGCTCTGTTGCTTTACTTTCATTAATTCCCCTAGACATTAAATAAAACAATACATCAGGGTCTATTTTTGAAACAGTTGCCTCATGTTCTATTGAACTAGAAATATTATGACAAGCATTTATCGGAAACGTATCACTTTTAGACTTGTCATCTAAAAGAATTGTATCACACTTAACATTAGCATGAGAATTTAATGCTTCTTTAGTTATCTTTACCATTCCCCGATATGATGCGTTTGCCCCATCTTTAGCAATGGATTTAGATAAAATATTACTTTTCGTATGCTTACCTAAATGAATCATTTTAGCACCAGTATCTTGCACCTGAGCTTTTGATGCAACCGCTATTGTAATACAACTTCCCTTTGAATAATCACCCTTTAAAACACAGCAAGGGTATTTCATGGTAACCTTAGAGCCAATGTTACCATCAATCCATTCCATTACTCCAAATTCTTGTACCAGTGTTCTTTTAGTAACTAAATTATACACGTCGTAAGACCAATTTTGAATGGTAGTATAACGACATTTAGCACCTTTTTCAACGAATATTTCAACTACCGCAGCATGAAGTGAATCAGAAGAATAAGTTGGAGCGGTACACCCTTCTATGTAATGCAAATCACTTCCTTCATCCACTATTATCAGCGTTCTTTCGAATTGCCCCATATCTTTTGAATTAATTCTAAAATAACTCTGAAGTGGCCTATCAAGCTTAGTATTAGGAGGAACATATATAAACGTACCACCACTCCATACGGATCCATTTAATGAAGCATATTTATTGTCATCATTTTTTACTAAAGTACCAAAATATTTTTTAAATAATTTAGGGTATTTTCTTAAGGCGGTATCAGTATCTAAAAATATGACGTTCTTATCCCTTAATTCCTTTAGCATGTTATGATATAAGCCTTCACTTTCATATTGTACGTGAACACCCGCTAAATAATCTTCTTCAGCCTTTTGAATTCCTATGTCCTCAAACGTTTTTCTAATACCATCGTCAACGTCATTCCAGTCACTAGTTAGGCCCTTATCTATTGACTTATAATAACTAATATCATCTAAATTAAGTTTTATTGAAGGTCCAAACGAAGGAGATTTAGAATTTTTAAATTTTTTATATGAATCAAGACGATAGTCTAACATCCACTTCGGTTCTTTTTTTAATCGTGAAATTTTTTTGATTTTTTCCTCATCCAAACCCTTACCGAACTCAATCATCTTGATTCATCCTTTCTATTTTTTGGTTTTATTAATTTCTCTTTTAAGATCTACATCATCATCGGAAAAACTAATTTTTCGACAAAGTAATTCTTTTTTTAATTCTTCTATTGTATAACACCCATTTATTCCTATTTCTTTTAGTGATTTTGCGTCGTACGCAAATGTTTCATGTACGTTGCGTTGTTTTAATTTGTGCCATGCCTCATTTAAACTTTCAAAGTACAAATATTGTAAAAGATTTTTATTAATAAGGTCTGAAAAGGTTTTAACCCCATTTTCATCATGGCCTAATATACCAACCGTGCAACTAATTGATTTACTTTCTTTTGAGTCATAATCCGTAAACATTGCTAGTTTAACATATTTTGCTTGTTCTGGATCAAGCTCCGAAAAATTAAAGTAAATTCCACTTTTAATTAACCTGACCCTTAACTCATCTATCGTGCATGGCTCTTTAATTCCGATATCAATTAATGGTCTTGCCCCAATGGTAAATAATTCATTTTTATGTTCTGGTATTAAATTATACTCAGCATCACTTATGCTATTAAAATATTGATATCCAAAGCTTTCGTCATTCATAATGTCTAAGAACATTGGAACATCATACCTTGCTTTTTCTATATCTCCAACAACGTATGCTTTATGTGTACACCTTAAGTTATAGTTTGGAAGTCTATTTTCCTTTATATCCGAATCAGTTAACCTAACTAGGTGGGCAAACATTGTTTTTTCTGGATTAATTACCTGCTTTTTTCTTATCATTTATATTACTCCTTATCTTGTTGTAAAATTTTTTTTAAACCATCAAACGGTAAAAGCGCACATTTTTTTCGGTTTGCCTGCTTATATATTTCATCAAATACAATGGCTTCACCCAAAATATCCTTGTCATAAGGTTGTTCATTAATCATAGCCTCATAATTATTAATTATTTTTTTTACATCTTCTACTGTTTTACCAATGATTAAATTCATCATGATTGATGATGCTGACGTTGAAATAGCACAAGCCTCACCATCAAACCTAGCGTCTTTTATTATACCATTTTCTATCTTTATCATAAAGTCTAAATTATCTATGCACGAAGAACTATTCATGTTAATTCTAACGTACCCATCAGCGTTTACTAATCCCTTATTAACCGGATTATCATAATGTTCTAATATAATACTTTTTCTTAAATTTTCGTCCATCTAAACCTCCTATAATGAATCGTATAGTATGTTATCATTATCTAAAGCATCTACTAATTCATCAACGTCCTTTTTTGTGTTGTAAAAATAAAGACTAGCACGACAAGTATTCTTTACCCCAAGTACTTCGGAAAGAGTTTTAGCACAGTGACTACCAACCCTAACACATATGTTTTTCTTATTTAAATAAGCTGCCACATCTTGGGCAAAAACTTTATCTACGTTAAATGTTACAATTCCGTTTGGAACATCTTTATTGTAAATAATAACGTTCTTTAATTTAGAAAGTTTTTCCACCATGTATTTTTTTAGGTCAACTTCATACTTATGTATGTTTTCCATTCCTAATTCATTTAAGTAATCAATTGCCTTTGAAAATCCAATTATTCCCGCAACATTAGGAGTGCCGGGCTCTAATTTTTCTGGAATATCTTTATATTCTACGTTCATCATGCTATCAAAAAATGCGTTCATTCCTCCACCGGTTATTAATGGTTCCATATCCTTTAAATATTCTTCTTTTGCGTATAATACACCAACACCAGTCGGCCCAAGCATTTTATGTGCCGAAAAAGCTAAAAAATCCACGTCTAAATCCGATACATCTATCTTATCATGAGGAACACTTTGAGCCCCGTCAATTGCTACTAAAATTCCATTATCATGAGCATATTTTATTATTTCTTTTATTGGCCTTACGTCTCCAATTACGTTAGTTATATGTGCTAAAGATATTACCTTAGTATTTTTTGTTATACCTTTTTTTACGTTATCCACCGTAACGGATAAATCATCTTGTAAATCTATGTATTTAATTTTTAAAGATCTTTTTTTAGCTACCTCAAACCATGGCAAAAGAAGTGAAGCGTGTTCAGCCTTAGTGGTTAATATCTCATCCCCTTTATTTAAGTGATTTAAAAAGTAACCTTTAATTATCATGTTTAATCCTTCGGTTGCACCAGAAGTAAATATTATTTGACTAGGATCTTTAGCATTTATAAACTTAGCAACCTTTTGTCTTGTTTCTTTTATCTTATCATCCACCTTACGACTCATGTCATAATCCCCACGATTTGCGTTCGCACTATAATTCATGTAATAATCACTAATAGCATCTATAACGGCACTTGGTTTTAACGTCGTAGCACAATTATCTAAATAAACAACACCGGATGATAAAATTTTAAAATCTTTATTAAAATCCATGTTATTCACCCCCATTTCTCATTTACTTTTTTCTTTAGTTGTTCTTTTTCATCAGGAAAAATATCTAACGTTCCTATCAATAATCCGTTTATTAACAAATTCATTGATTCTGTTTTACTAAGTCCCCTACTCATTAAGTAAAATAACTCGTTTTTGTTAAAATTACCAATAAAAGCTGCGTGTTTAGCGTCGCACTCGAACTCATCTATTAATAAAATTGGATTTATCTGATTATCATTAGTATCATTTAAAGTTATTATCTTACTATTTTGACTAACCCTAGAGCCTTTACTTTTTTTAGGAACATAACTAGATACATTAAATAAAATCGTACCATCTTCTTTGGTTACACCATTATTATAAACATCACTGTTTGTTAACTTACTATTGTGGTTAACTTTTATGTCAAACCTAGCTTTTTGCTTAGCAATAACCGAATTATTAACTAAAATACTTGAATTTTCATTATTAAGATTAATAATTATTTTAGTAAAAGAAGGATTATACGATATACTATTAAACGTAACGTTGCCAGAACCTATGTTTATCTCGTAAGTAACGTCTTTTGCATTTTTTGATGTAGCTAAAACATTTAACTTAGCATCATGTACATTAAACGTATATTTATTAAGTGAATCGTCTTTTATTAGGATATTTGTATCTTTATTTATATCGATAAATAACTCGTTTTGTTTTATTATTCCTACTTTATCATTACCGCTTCCTATTAATATCCTATTCACTTGCGTCACTTCCATCGAATGCTCCTATCACTATTTTTTCAAAGTTAAACCCATTATTTTCAATTTCAAGGGCTAATTCATAATCTCCACTCTTAACGATTTTACCTTCCTTTACCACGTGAACCTTATCAGGCTTAACATACTTTAATAAGTGAGTATAGTGAGTAATAATTAAATAAGAAGAATTAGGATGTTCACTTTTATATGTATTAATGTTATCCCCGACTATTTTTAACGCATCAACATCAACACCAGAATCAATTTCGTCTAACATGATAAAAGTTGGCTCTAGCATTTTCATTTGTAATATTTCATTTTTCTTTTTTTCACCACCAGAAAAACCTTTATTAACACTTCTGTGTACCATTTCATCAGGCATTTTTAAATCAGACTTAGCTTTATCTAGCATTTTGATAAAGGAATACAAATTAACGTTTTTTTGATATTTACTAGAAAGTGCGGTTCTTAAAAAATCTGAGTTAGTAACACCATCTATTTCTAACGGATTTTGCATCGCCAAAAAAATACCTAATCTCGCCCTTTCGTCCGTTGCTAATGGTAATATACTTTTACCGTTATATAAGATGTCACCACTTAATATTTCGTAATTAGGATCAGCCATAATAACCTTAGTAAGAGTTGATTTACCAACCCCATTAGGTCCCATTATAACGTGTGTTTGCCCATCTTCTATAGTTAAATTAAATTTATTTAAAACCGTCTTATCTTCTACTTTTACCGTTAAATCTTTAATTTCTAACATATAATCAGCTCCATATAAATTTTATTTTATCACTTTTTTATTATTTTTAATATATTAACAATAAAAAAATAGAGAAAA
>CANPXR010000041.1 GCA_947586655.1 uncultured Bacilli bacterium
CCAGCATCATAAAAGAACGATTAGTTCTTTTTTTCTTTGCCTTAAGTTAGCTTATTTAGTATAATAATTATATAAGTAGGAGGCGCTTTATGTTATTAATAGGTTCTCATGTGTCATTTACAAGTAAAGAACAATTAGTTGGAAGTGTAAAGGAAACGGTAAGTTATGGTGCTAACTGTTTTATGTTTTATACCGGAGCCCCACAAAATACTAAACGGTGTAAGATTGATTATGATTTAACGGTTGAAGCAAGAAATTTATTATATGAAAATAACATAGATTTAAAAAACATAATAATACATGCTCCTTATATCATTAATTTAGCTAATAACGAAAAAAAAGAAAATTATAGGTTTGCAATAAACTTTTTGAAAGAAGAAATAAAAAGGGCGGAAATGTTTGGGATAGAAAAATTAGTTTTACATCCAGGAAGCTTTGTTAATCTTGACTTAGAAACTGGAATTAATAACGTTATTAACGCTTTAAATGAGGTTATTAAGCCTAATCAAACGGTTAAGATATGTTTAGAGGTTATGGCTGGTAAGGGTAGTGAAATATGCTTTGACATAAATCATATTAAGAAAATAATAGATGGGGTTAATCATAGTGAAAAACTAGGGGTATGTTTAGATACTTGTCACTTAAATGACGCAGGGTATGACATGACAAAGTTTGATGAGTTTTTAGATGAATTTGGTAAGTTAATCGGCATAGATAAAATCTGGTGTGTTCACGTTAATGACTCTAAAAATCCAGTCAGTTCACACAAAGATAGGCATGAAAACATTGGATACGGAACGATTGGTTTTGATGCTTTAATTAATATAATTTATAATAAAAGACTTAGTGATGTACCTAAGATACTTGAAACTCCTTACGTTAGTTTTAATGGTAAACAAAGACTTTTTCCACCATATAAATTTGAAATAGATATGATAAAAAATAAAAAATTTAATAAGAATTTATATGAAGACGTTATAGATTATTATAAAAGTTAAAGAGAAGACTTTAAATTTTAAATAACGTTTACAAAAGCATAATATCAATTAGTTTGCATAACATGTATTGGTATATCCGCTTTATCTATTCTTTTACCTTTCAATTTAGTAATTAAATCTTGATAATATATGAAAAACATAGTATAATTAACAAGCGGTGGTGATAAGTTTGAACGTGGATTTAACTAAGCTAATTTATGGTGGTTTAGATGAAATACCAATATCTAAAGAAATTTCGGTATCAGAAGAGACGTTAAAAGGTACTGACATAAGAAGAATATCACCAATTAAGGTAAATGGTTACGTTTCAAATAACGGTGAAGATTATGAGTTAAACATAAACGTAACCGGAGTAATGATACTTCCTTGTGCAAGAACGTTAAAAGACGTTGAATATCCATTTGATATAAAAATAGAAGAAGTAATTGGGGAAAATGATGACAATTCATTAGAAATTGTTCAAAATAGACTTGATATTTTTCCAATTATATGGCAATATATATTAGTGGATGTTCCTTTAAGAGTTCTTCATCCTGATGCCAAAGAAGAACCTTTAGAAGGTGATGGTTGGCGTCTTATTACGGAAGATAATAAAAAGGAAGTAATTGATCCAAGACTCAAAGCTTTAAGTAAATTTAATAAGGAGTAAGGAAGGAGTGAGAATATGTTAAAGTTGGATATCCAATTATTTGCAGTTCCATTTAGAAAGGTAAGTAAGACAAGAAAAAGAATGCGTCGTACTCACTATAAAATTGAGGCAAACGCAACCGTAAAATGTCCTAAATGTGGAGAAATGATAAGACCTCATAGAGTATGCCCAGAGTGTGGTAACTATAAGGGAAAAGAAGTAATAAAAAAAGAAGCTGAGTAATCAGTTTTTTTTAATGTGATTATTTTAAAAATATGGTATTATTATATTATAGGAAGTAGTTAATATGAAGAATAAAAACATTGTTAAAATAATAGTAGGCATTATAATTTTTATTTATGTATTTATTTCATCTAACGCGTTAGATCAAGTAAAAAATATGTCTGCGGCCGTTTTTAGTTACACTAATGAAGTGGAAAGCAAAGACGTAAACGGGGATTTACTTGTTTATTTTATTGATGTTGGTCAAGCTGATTCGGTTTTAGTTCAAACAGGTGGTCATAACATGCTAATTGATGCTGGAAACAACGAAGATGGTAATTTACTGGTTTCCTACTTAAAAGATTTAAAAGTAGAAAACATAGATTATTTAGTTGGAACCCATCCACATGAAGATCATATTGGTGGAATGGATGATGTCATTAATAATTTTAAGATAGGAAAGTATTTTATGCCTGAAGAAATAACCACTACTAAGACTTTTCTTGACGTATTAGATGCCTTAGAAAATAACAATCTTACTTATATCGTCCCAAAAAACGAAGAAGAATATAACTTGGGTGATTCGGTTATTTCCGTTATTCATGTTGGTAATGATAAGGATGATTTAAATGATTCATCAATCGTTTTAAGATTAACTTATGGTAATAATTCGTTTTTATTTACGGGGGATATATCAAGTAAGGTAGAAAGCGAGATTTTAAGTTCTAAAATAAACGTAAAAAGTGACGTTTTAAAAGTAGCGCATCATGGATCTAATTATAGTTCAACTACCGAGTTTTTAAAGGCGGTAAGCCCAAAGTACGCGGTTATATCAGTTGGTAAAAATAACATTTATAATCATCCTAGTTTTTCTACTTTAAATAAATTAGATAATTTAAACGTAAAGGTTTTTAGAACCGACGAAGATGGTACCATACTGTTTAAAAGTAATGGTAATGACATAACGGTTCAAACGCTTGAAACTAATACTAATGGGTAGGTGATAGAAGTGAAGTATGCGGTTGACCGAGTTGAAAATGACGTCGTAATATTACAGAATTTATCTGATGGAAGCATGAAAGAAGAAAAAAAAGAAACGTTTCCGTTTAAAATAAAGGAAAAAGATATTGTTGTTAAACAAGAGGATGGTTACGTTTTAGATTTAAACGCTAAAAAAGAAAGAATAAAACTAATAAAAGAAAAAATGAATAAATTAAAAAGCAAGGAATAGATGATGTTATGAAATTAGTATTAATTGGTGGTGGAAGCGTAGGAAGGGCTAATACCAAGTATGAAACCAAAGAAATTGACGAAGAAATAGTTAGACTAACAGATAAAAAAGAACCTAATTTTTTATTTATTGGTCTTGCGGATGATTTTGCGGATTCTTATTACAAGGTAATAAAGGACATATATAAAAACTTAGGATGCATAACTGGTAAAATTACTAATAAAACTTTAACACATATGGAAGTTGTCCAAGAAAAAATAAGTAAAGCAGACATAATTTACATTGGTGGCGGTAACACTAAAAAATTAGTTAACGTAATAAAAGAAACCAAGATGGATAAGATGCTTAGATGTGCCTTGGAAAAAGGAAGCGTTTTATCAGGTATTTCCGCGGGAGCGATAGCATGCTGTAAGTGTGGTTTATCAGACGTAGAAATTATTAGTAAAATATCTAATAATTACGTTGTAGTAGACGGACTTGGTTTTTTAGATTTTATGTTCGTACCACATTTTTCGTCTGATCCTAAGAAAAAAGAGGACCTAAATAAAGTTTTGGGTAATTACTCTAAAACAAAAGTAATGTGTTTGGATGATTGCACGGCCTTAAAGATAGTTGATAAAAAAATAGAAATAATTAAAAGTGATCCTTCGAAAAACGTGTTTTACGTTAATGATGGAAAGTTTTTAAAGATAGAAAAAGAAATGGAAATTTAAACCTCCATTTCTTTTTGTACGTTTTTATTTAAATCCTTTATGGTGATTTTATTATCACTAAAGATGATGTATGATTTTAAAGTTCCATACCTAGGAGCTCCTAAGCTACCCGGATTAGCGTATATTATGTCAAATTCTTTTGTAATAGAAGGTACGTGGGTATGGCCACTTATAAATATATCACCATGATAACTTGGAAGAAAGCCTTTTTTATACGTATTACCATGCGTAAAGGTTACTAAGTGTTTGTTAAAAGGCATTGTTATTGCTTCGTATGGCTTTATCATTAAAGCATCATAATTAATTAAAGTATCGCAATTACCCTTTATTAAGATAAGTTTACTTTTATACTCTTCTAGTAAACTTAGGATTTCGTTTTTATTATCACTAAATCCATAAGAAAATAAATCACCTAAAATTACTAGTTGGTCAAACGTTTCTTCTTTAGTTACTTTATATAAGCTTTCATAATCACCATGAATATCAGATATAATTAATAATCTCATTTTTTATCACCAACTTTATTATATAATATTTAGACAATATTTTATATTTATCATTGTATTCTTTTTGTCAATTTGTTATAATTATTAAAGATAATAGGGGTGGCAAAAAATGAAAAGTAAAAAAGGTCAGGCACTTGTTGAATTCGTCATAATACTTCCAATAACATTACTCCTTATTTTTTGCGTGGTTGATTTTAGTCGTGTTATAACGCTAAAAAATAGCCTTGAAAATAAGGTGTCTGACGTTGTTATGCTTTATCAAGATGGTAATACTTACGATGAAATAAAATCTTTGGTTGATAAAAAAAATGACTTAGAAATAGAGTTTTTAAATAGCGAAAATTACGTAACGATAAACGTATCCAAAAAGATAAAACCAATTACTCCTTTCTTAACCTACATAAAAGAAGACGTTTTTAACGTATCGGTATCAAGGGTGATAAAAAATGAATAAATTATCTAATCATGGTCAAAGCCTTATATTATTTGTCGTTTTTATTCCGTTTTTAATAATGTTAGGGGTTTTTGTTATTGATATGGGATTTGCAAAATATAACGTAAATAAGCTTAACCATCTAACTAAGATGGTGGTAAGATATGGTTTAGAACACATAGATGAAGACCCTTACTATGAAATGGTAGATTTAATTCAAAAAAATGATGATGACGTAGATAATTATAAAATAGTAGTAGAACCTAAGGAAAAAATGGTTAGTGTAAGTATTGATAAGACAACAAAAACTTTTTTTGGAAGCATAATTGGAAGAAAAACGCTAAAGGAAAAAAGTTCTTACGTTGGAAAAATAAAAGATGAAAGGGTAATTATAAAAGAGGGATAATATGAAAAGTAAAGCTGCTAAAATAATATCAATTTTTTCTTGTAAGGGTGGGGTTGGTAAAACAACTACCGCGATTAATCTTGCGGGAATATATAGTTTAATGGATAAAAAAGTTCTTATTATGGACTTAGATTTAAATAGTGGGGGAGTTGCTTTAAGTCTTAACGTGTCGGTTGATAAAACCATCTTTAATGCAGTAGATGACATAAGCAATAATAGATTTGAAGATATATCTAACTATATAAGTAAGTATAATGATAAAATTGATGTTTTACCCGCACCAAAGGATCCTAGAAACGCCTTAAAGATAGATTCTAAATACGCTAATTTAATTATTACTTCTTGTATTTATAAATATGATGTGATAATTATTGATACGGCGCATAATTTAAATCCTATTACGCTTTCAGCTTTAGATAAAAGTGATAGCACCGTATTTTTAGTAACTAATGATCCGGTTGATTTAAAAAACTCAAGAAGCATGATTGCTATTTTTGAAGATACTGAAAAAGATAATTATAAGGTAGTTTTTAATTCCTCAAAGGATACTGGAAAAGATTATTTTTCTTTGTTTGATGTAAAAAATATTATTAAACATAACGTTGATTATACGATTGATAGATCATTTTATATCAAAGATATTGATAAATATGTTATGGAAGGTGAAATATTAACGCTTAATAAAAAAATTAGGTCGCAAAAGAAAAATGATATAATTAAACTTACTAAACTTGCGACCGCGTTAATAGATCCGAAATCCCCTGTTAAGGAGGAAAGTAAAAATGGCTAAAAGAAAATTAATTGATGAATTTAATATTAAAGAAGAAAAGGTTGTTACTAAACCAGTTGCAGATTATGACATATTCAAGGATAAAGAACTTTTAGATAACCTAAGAAACACCATTATATCTAATTTAATTGATGATAAAATACCAAATAACAAGCTACTTCATGAATATATTAATGATGAAATTGATAAAGCTCTTTTAGGATATGATTTAACCAACCTAGAAAGAAGTCATATCTTTAATCTTATTGAAAACGAGATAAATGGATATGGTCCAATAACGGAATTACTTGAAGACCCTAATATTACCGAGATTATGGTTAACGGAAAAAACGAGGTGTACGTTGAAATTGATGGACAAATAAGTAAAGATGATTCCGTTTCGTTCATAAATGACGAACACATCATAAGAACGATTCAAAAAATAGTTCAGCCACTTGGTAGAACGATTGATACGGCAAACCCAATGGTTGATGCAAGGCTTGAGGATGGTTCAAGACTTAATGCGGTAATTCCACCGCTTTCACTAAAGGGCCCGGTTGTTACAATAAGAAAGTTTAGACGTGACATGCAAACGATTGAGGATTTTTTAAGAACCGGTGCGATGACTCCATATATGGCTAGGTTTTTGGATGCTGCAGTGCGATCAAAATTAAACATAATCATATGTGGTGGTACTGGTAGTGGTAAAACTACGCTTTTAAACGCGTTATCATCATTCATCGGGGATCACGAACGTATCATAACAATTGAGGATGCAGCGGAATTAAGACTTAGGCAGTCCCACGTTATAGGTTTGGAAACGAGATTAGTTAACTATGAAGGTACTGGTGAGGTAACCATCCGCGATTTAGTTATTAACTCTCTTCGTATGAGACCGGACAGAATAATTGTGGGTGAGGTTCGTGGAAAAGAAGCGTTCGATATGTTACAAGCAATGAATACTGGGCATGATGGTTCTCTTACAACCATGCATGCTAACAGTCCAGTA
Source organism: uncultured Bacilli bacterium (assembly GCA_947586655.1). GTDB lineage: Bacteria > Bacillota_I > Bacilli_A > RF39 > UBA660 > Aphodocola. Next base: position 6,916 of record CANPXR010000041.1, read on the forward strand.
GATGCATTAAACAGACTTGAAACCATGGTACTTATGGCTGGTATGGATATTCCTATAAAGGCTATTCGTGAGTACATAGAAAACGCCATTGATTTAGTTATAAACGTTTCTAGATTATCAGATGGTAGAAGAAAGGTAACTAGTATATGTGAGGTAGATGGCTTTAAGGATGATGTGATTGAGCTTAAGGAAATATTTAATTTTAAGCAAACTGGTATCACGCAAAATGGTGAGGTGGATGGTGCATTTGACCTTAAAAAACGCGTTCCAAGTGTCTATAAAAAGATTAAAAGTAAGGGAATAGATGACATAGAAGATATCTTTACTTTTAAAAAATAAGAAAAGAGGTGTTTTACATGAATGTTTTTATTGTTCAAACTGCTATTATGATAATTTTAGCACTTATTATTTTCTATTTAATTATTTATAGTAAGTCTTTAAAAATAGAACGTAGAATATCAAAGTATAGCATTGATTCAATTAAAAATACTCAGATTTCACTTTTTGATTTATTATATAATTATTATTATAAATTAATAAACATGATGAGTAACAAACTTAAAAAAATTCCTTTTTTGTTAAATTATTCGTTAAGGTATAATAAGTATATTTCATATGATAAAGAAAATGAAGTTTCAACGATGAACTTTGTTAGTAATAAAATAGTTATTAGTTTATTATTCGTCTTTATTATTTTCTTTGCCAGGATAATAGAAGGTAGGTTTCCTGGACTTTTAGATGTTTTAGTATCAGCTTTATTAGGTTTCTTTCTAATTGATATTTACTTTAAAATTTATGATTACATAAAGAAAAAACAAATAGAACAAGACTTATTAAACGCAATAATAATAATGAATAACGCGTTTAGATCAGGAAGAAGTACCATGCAAGCAATTGAAATTGTTGCGCATGAACTAAAAGGACCAATTAGACAAGAGTTTAAAAAAATGCATCTAGAAATAAGTTATGGATTATCGTTAGACGTTGTTTTTGAAAGATTTTCAAAAAGAGTAGAATCAGAAGAGGTTAGCTATATAACTTCCTCACTTAGTATTTTAAATAAAACTGGTGGTAACATCATAAACGTATTTTCATCAGTTGAAAAAATGTTATTTAACAAAAGAAAACTTAAACAAGAAATGAAATCATTAACGTCTAGTGCAAACATGATTAGTAAGATTTTGCTTATTATGCCACTCGTTTTCGTTGGAATTATTTCCATTCTAAATTCAAGCTATTTTATGCCTTTATTTAATACTAGTTTAGGTAACGTATTATTATTTATAATTATAATATTATATTTATTATACGCGTTTATAGTAAATAAGATCATGAAAGTGAGGTTTAACTAATGAAAGAAAAAAAATCATTTATTAACCGCATTTATCGTGCTAAGGACATAGAAAAAATAGATGCCAAAATAAATCAATTTGGAGTATCAAAGAAGTTTACAACTGAATATTTTATGAATTTTAGATTGTATTCATCTTTGATAGTATTCGTAACATTATTTATTTTCATGGATTATGGGGCTTTACTTGCACCAATTATAACCGTATTATGGTATATATTAGTAGGTTATTTCATGATAGATAAACAATTAAAAAAAAGAGAAAGAAAGTTAGATGGTGAGGCGTATTATTATTTTGAGGTTTTGACCCTTGCTTTGGAGTCAGGTAGAAATTTAGAAAATGCTATAAAAATGGCATGTAAATACATTGATTCTGAAATATCAGATGAATTTAAAGAAACTCTAAAACAAGTTAATTTTGGTAAATCTTTAACAGAGGCTTTATCTTTAATGAGCCTTAGAATCCCTAGTCTTACCATTAATAACATAATATTAAACATGGAACAGTCAAATCTTTTTGGTAATAGTATTATTGAAACCATGTATAATCAGCTTGATTTTCTAAAGGATAAACAAATAATGGATATTAAGGCACAAATAAATAAAATTCCAAATAAAATAAGTATATTTTCTGTTCTATTTTTTATACCACTTATCTTACTTATTATATTAGGGCCTGTTTTAATAGAATTTATGATTGGTTAAAAGCTTATTTAATAAGCTTTTTTTTCTTGCATAAAAAAAGAAAAATATGTATAATGGTTGAAAAGGAGAAAAATATATGAAAATAACAGAGTTAGAAAAAATAATAAAACAAATAGAAAAATACCAGTTATGGGATGAGATTGTTAACGTTGAAGAGTGGTTTAAAGTCCTAACTAGTAAGGAAAT
>CANPXR010000042.1 GCA_947586655.1 uncultured Bacilli bacterium
TTTTTTATATACTAATTTTTCACTTGTGATATATGTTATTTATTAAACATAATAAGGTACATAAAATATGGTAAGGAGGTAATCATGAGTATATATGAGCAGGCGATAGAAGATATAAAAAAATACAAAATGTGTAAGCAAAATTGTCCAACTTATATATTATCTAGTATAACTGGCCCACAAGGTCCAACCGGCCCACAAGGATTACCTGGTCCACAAGGCTCAGAAGGTCCAACGGGTCCTCAAGGAGAAGTTGGACCACAAGGTGAGCAAGGGATAATAGGCCCTACAGGTCCACAAGGAGTGCAAGGTCTTCAAGGGGAAGAAGGACCTCAAGGCCCTCCTGGTGAAAAAGGAGAAGCTGGTCCACAAGGACCAACCGGAGCTGATGGCACAAGCGTTACTATATTAGGTTCTTATAGTACTTTTGAGGAATTACAGCAAAAACATCCAAATGGAAGCTCAGGAGATTCTTATTTAGTTGATTCAAATTTATACGTATGGTCTAATGAAAATGGTAAATGGGTTGATGTTGGAGTAATAAAAGGTCCCCAAGGTGAAAGAGGTCCACAAGGCGTAAGAGGACCAAAAGGTGATGTTGGGCCGCAAGGACCCCAAGGGGATCAGGGCCTTCAGGGTGTAGCAGGCCCACAAGGCCCAACAGGACCTACTGGTACAAATTCTATACCAACGTTATTTGCTTTAACTTTTAATGAAGATGTTCCTAAAGAGGGAATAGAAGTTAATCCAACTGATAGAATTCCATTAGAAACTGAAATATACGATGACGATAAAATTTTTTATGTTAGTAACGGCAATAATACGATAACAATTATGAAAAAGGGCGTCTATAAGGTTTATTTTACCGTTCAAGCACGCGCTTTTGGTGATGGGCAAGATGATTCAAGTATTATTTCAATTGGATTTAGAAGGCTTGAAGACCCAACCGTGTACGCCGGTAATTCCGTATGGGGTAGTAAAACAACACCAACAACCGTAGTTGGACAAGGGATAATTAATTTAACGTATCCAAATCAGCTATTTGAATTAGTTAATTTAGGGAGACATCCTATTTATTTAAAAAGTCCAGATGTAGATACTTTAAACACGCAGTCTTTTTTTATAAGTCCCTTAGTGTCAATTATAATAGAAGAGATAAAGTAAACAAATTATAATTACAAATTTTAATTTGTTTATTTTTTATAAAAGATACTTATAAAATTTTACTTAGTTACGTTTTTATGTTATAATATCCACGAATCATATGATGGAAAATAGGTATTTTAATTTACCTAAACCATAACTTAAAAGTAATTTAGATAAAAAAGAAAGGGATAAATTATGAAAAAATTTTGTAAGTATTTAACTTTGATATTAATAATTTTAACACTTAGTGCTTGTGGAGAAAAAAAGGTATTATCCACTAGTGAAGTATTAGATGAGTTATATGATAAAGGTTTTACTGTAATTGATGTTACAAGCCAGATGGAAGATAAAAACATAACCCATGTTTCTTCCGCAAACAATGGTAATTATCAGGTAGAATATTACGTGTTTACTAGCGAGGAAAAAGCTAAAAAAGCGTACGAGAGTAACAAGGAAGCCTTTGAAAATAATAAAACCAAAGGAAAGGAAAAAAATGGTAAAACGTATCAGAAATATACACAAAAGTTAAGTGATACTTATAACATTTTAGTAACAACTGATAATATCCTTATTTATTCATCGGTAAACATAGAATATAAAAATGACCTAAATCGTCTGATTAAAGATTTAGGATATTAGTGTTAGTTAACGTAAGAAAAACTGATCAAAAAAATTATTTGATCAGTCTTTTTTTACCTTATTTTTATTTACTTTTTTCCTCTTGATTTTATTGTTTACCTTTAAATTAGGAAAGGATTTTATCAATCGTTTGCTATACCTTGATTTCCCCGTTAATACGTCTTTAACCCTTGAGGTTATCTCAGCGGTGTTATCGTTTTCTTGGTTAAAGGTAACATTCTTAAATCCTAGTATGATTTTAAACGAAACTATGTTATCAAGTAAAAATAAAGTAAACAAAATTATTGCTGTTATTTTTATAAAAAATGGTGACATAAGTAACAAAAACTTAGATATTAATGGGTTAATAAAATACATGAAAATAATACCAGCAAACCCAAATGGAATCATTGTCTCTAGGCAGATTCTACCATTTATATTAAATTTATTATTACTATAATCCCACCATCTTGCATTAAATAATTTTTCCATTAAGTAACTTGTAAAATATTCAGTAATTGAACAAATTAATAGTGCCATAACAAATAGTGCAACCGGATCTTTTAAATACCTATTTAATAAAAAGATCATTAGTATTGCTGCGGTACCATAAATAGGACAATAAGGGCCGATTAAAAAACCACGATTAACGAATCTTTTATGATGAATATATTCGGTTATTATTTCAATTATCCACCCGATAAATGAATATATTAAAAACAATAGAAAATAAACGTAAATGCTAATAATACCACTTCCAAACTACTTAACATAATTATATCACTTAAAATATTTACTTTAAAGTAATATTAAAAAAAGTGTAAATAAAATTTTGATTTTTTAGAGTGTTTTTACAAGTTACGTAGAATTATATAACTGAAAGGAATGTTGATATGTTAACTTTAAAAAACATAAAAAAAATATATAAAAATAATGACTTAGTAAACGTTGCTTTAAATAATGTTAACTTAAACTTTAAAAAAAGCGAGTTTGTATCAATACTAGGACCATCTGGTAGTGGTAAGACAACCCTTTTAAACGTTATTGGAGGTTTGGATTATTATACAAAAGGGGATCTTATAATAAATGGTAAATCAACTAAGGATTTTACGGATTCTAATTGGGATTGTTATCGTAATTCATGCGTTGGATTCATTTTTCAAAATTACAACTTAATAGAAAACATTACCGTCTATAAAAACGTTGAGTTATCTCTTAGTTTATCTGGAATTAAAAACAAGAAAAGCTTAGTTATTAAAGCTTTAAAAAACGTTGGACTAAAAAAGGAGATGAATAAAAAGGTAAACGAGTTGTCTGGTGGTCAAAAGCAAAGGGTAGCAATCGCAAGGGCTCTTGTTAATGACCCGGATATTATTTTAGCAGATGAGCCAACGGGAGCGCTTGATTCTAAGACTAGTACTCAGATAATGGAAATTATTAAAAAAATATCAAGTGATAAACTTGTAATAATGGTAACCCATAACGAAGCCCTAGCAAAACAATACTCAAGTAGAATAATTAAAATAAAAGATGGTTCAATTATAAGTGATAGTAGGCCTTTTATCGATGAAGAAAAACCACGTGAATTTAAGATAAAAAAAACGAAGATGAGTTACCTAACGGCAATTATGCTTAGTCTAAATAACATTAGAACAAAAAAGGTAAGAACGTTCTTAACTTCTTTAGCATCTTCAATTGGGATAATTGGAATAGCGCTTATTTTGTCAGTTTCAAATGGTTTTAAAAAGCAAATAGATAGTTATGAAAAAGATGCTATATCCTCTTTTCCAATAATTATTACGAACCAAAAAAACCCGCTAACGGCTGATTATGAAATAAATAATGAAGATGCATCAAGCATTTATCCATATTCTAATGATGATAATTCTAATGCCTTAAACGGTAGAATAACAAGTGATTTTTTAAATTATTTAGACAAGTTAAACGATAAATATTTGGATTCAATCTCCTATTACAGGTTAAATAACTTAAACATGTTAACGTTTAATGGAAATAGTTATAATACCTTAAATAACGAAACCATTAATCTCGTGGAGTTACCATCTAATTTTAATAATTCATCTTTAAAAGAAAACTATGATTTAATAAAAGGAAAGTTACCTACTAAAAGTGAAGAAGTGGTTTTAATAACAGATAATAAAAACAGGGTGGATAAAAGTGTGTTAGACGCTTTACTTGGTAACGTTACTAATAACGTTAATTTTGATGATATACTAGGAAAGGAACTTAAACTAATAAATAACGATGATTTTTACGAAAAAATAACGGATGATGTATACGTTAAAAACGTAATAAATAAAAATTTATATGAAAATAAAAATAATAAAACGCTAAGAATAGTTGGAATATTAAAAGAAAAAAGTGAGGGTGACATAACGCAAAATAATGGTGGTTTTTCCTTTGTTTCTGGAGTTTCAAAAATAGGATATACAAAAGAACTTACTAATTACGTTATAACACATAATCGTAATAGCAAGATAGTAAAATCCCAAACTAATTCTATGGGAATTGTTTTTATGGGAGGAATAGGTTTTAAAACCGCTGGAATAACAAAGGATATGGCTCTTACCATGCTTGGTTTAGATAACGTACCTTACGCTATTTATATATATCCAAGGGATTTTAATGGAAAAGATAAAATAATAAGTTATTTAAATAAATATAACGATGGTAAAAGTGCTAATCAAAAACTTATTTACCATGATTATTCAAAAGAAATTAGTAGTTTATCTAAGAAAATACTAGATGCAATAGCTACTATTTTGATTCTTTTTTCTTCCATTTCTTTAGTGGCATCATCAATAATGATTGGAATAATTATTTATGTATCCGTAATAGAAAGAACGAAAGAAATAGGAATATTAAAAGCCCTTGGAGCAAGAAAAAAAGATATATTAAGGGTGTTTAATTCCGAAGGGTTAATAATTGGTTTATCATCTGGTATTTTTGGTATTTTTATTACGAAGATTCTGCTTGTTTTAGTAAATTATGTTTTAACTAGTTTAACTGGTTTAAATAATGTTGCCATCTTAAGTTCTTACCATGCTGTTTTATTAATAATATTAATTACCGCACTTACGTTAACCGCGGGAATTATTCCTTCTTTAATTGCTAGTAAAAAACAGCCAGTAGAAGCTTTAAAATGAAAATAGTAAATTTTTGCTTACGAATAAATTTTAAAAATGGTATAATTAAATTACAACGTGTAGCTAATTAACAGGCGTAAGTCCAGTTGATTAGCTATTTTTATTATTGGAGGTTAGTATATGTTTAAAAAAAATACGTACGTAATGTATAAAACTGATGTTTGTAAAATAACTGACATAAAAAAGAATAAATTTACAAATTTAGATTGTTATATCTTAAAACCATTATTTGATAGTTCCTTAACGATAAGTGCTCCGGTTAATAATGAAAATGGTTATCTAAGAAGGTTACTAACCAAAAAAGAAACCTTAGATTTGATAAAAGAAATTCCAAACATATCCGTTCTTGATGCTGATGTTAAAAACTTAGAAAATGAGTATCGTAACTTACTTCATACCTTAGATCATAGAGATCTTATAAAAATAATTAAAACAACTTATTTAAGAAACAAGCAAAGACTTGAAAGTAAGAAAAACTTATCTGAAAAAGATAAAGAGTATTTTAACAAAGCAGAAAAATATTTATATGATGAATTATCCGTTGTTCTTGGAAAAAGTTATGAGCAAACGAAACAGTACGTTATAAATAAGGTAGAAGAAGAAATTAAGTAATGATTAAAATTTAACTTGCTAATAAAAAAAGAACATGTTAATCGTTTTGTTTTCATACAATTATTACGGGTGATAACGCTTGAATGATAAAAAAGTTGATGAAAGACTAAAAGTTTTTGTAATAGGTGTATTCTTTGTGTTTATCGTGATAATAATTAAGGTGTTTTACATTCAGGTTTTTCAGTATGATAAGCTTAATGAACTAGCTTCTGATTTGTGGAGTCGTAACCTTCCAATCGAGGCTGATAGGGGAAAAATTTATGACCGTAATGGGGTTGTTTTAGCTGATAACGTTACAACCACGTCACTGGTACTAATACCTAATCAGATAAAAGATAAACAATATGCAACCAAAAAGTTAGCGGAAATACTAAACGTGTCTTATGATACCATGAAAACGCACGTTTATAAAAATACTAGTATCGAAAGGGTTCACCCGTTTGGAAGAAGACTTGACTATTCGGTAGCTGAAAAAATAGAAAAATTAAATTTGCAAGGGGTTTATTTGGTTAGAGAATCAAAAAGGAGTTATCCTTATGGCTCTATGCTTTCACATACTTTGGGGTTTGTCGGAATTGATAACCAGGGATTATCAGGGATAGAATTACAATATGATGATTATCTAACGGGTGAATATGGAGCGATAAAATATTTTTCTGATGCCAAAGGAAACAAATTAAACTTATCACAAGTCTATCAGTCACCTTCTAATGGTGTAAACGTAACTTTAACCATAAATGAAAAAATACAAGCTAGCGTTGAAAGAGAACTTGATAACGTTGTAACCAAGTATAATCCTGAAACAGCTTTAGCCATTGCTATGGACCCAAAAACAGGAGAGATACTTGCAATATCCTCTAGGCCTAACTTTGATGCGGTTAATTATCAAAATTATGACATAGAAACCCTAAATAGAAATTTACCGATTTGGGCTACTTATGAACCAGGTTCTACCTTTAAAATAATAACGCTTGCGGCGGCGTTAAACGAAGGTTTAGTTGATCTTGATAATGATACTTTTTATGACGCTGGAAGTGTTAAAGTAGCTAATGCCAAGATAAAGTGTTGGAAAGCTGGGGGACATGGCGCCCAAACCTTTTTACAAGTGGTTGAAAATTCTTGCAACCCTGGGTTCGTAGAATTAGGTAACCGTTTAGGAAAGGATAAACTTTTTAGCTACATTGATAAATTCGGCTTTGGTAAAAAAACGGGCGTAGATTTAAATGGTGAAGCAGATGGGATAATTTTTAACCTAGACAAAGTAGGTCCGGTTGAACTAGCAACCACGGCGTTTGGTCAAGGGGTATCAGTTACTCCAATACAACAAATTACCGCTGTTTCCGCCGCTATAAATGGTGGTATATTATACAAACCATACATTGTAAAAAGTTTAAATGATCCAGAAACTAATTCCGTTATAAAAGAAAATACACCAACGAAAGTAAGAAACGTAATATCCGCTGAAACTTCAAAGGAAGTAAGACGTGCTTTAGAAAGTGTTGTTACTAATGGTAGCGGAAAAAATGCCTTCATAGAAGGTTATAGGGTAGGTGGAAAAACCGGAACCGCTCAAAAGGTTGAAAATGGTGTTTATCTAGTTGGAAACTATATTTTATCTTTTATTGGATTTTTACCAGCGGATGATCCCCAAATAGTTGTTTACGTTGCAATTAACAATCCTAAAAGAGTCGTTCAGTACGGAGGGGTTGTATCAGCCCCCGTTGCCAAATCAATTTTACTTGATTCTATTGACGCCTTAGGTATAGAAAAAAGAAATGTTAATACTGAAAAAAAATATAATTGGAACGATAAAAAATATTACACGGTTGAAAACGTTATTGGAAAAACACCTAAAGAGGCCGCTAAGATATTATCAAAATATACCGTTGAATATAGTGGTAGTGGAAACGTTGTGGTTGAGCAGTCTCCAGAAGCTGGAACCAGGTTAGAGGAAACCTCGGTAGTAAGACTAATGCTTGGTAATTAGTAAAATAAATATCAACCAAGTATAAAAAATTGTTAAAAACAGAAAATATATAGTATAATTATAATCGTACGTAAAGAGGTGAGATTAGTGTTTATATTAACAAAATCTATTTTAGCACTTATGATTGGTTTTATTATCTCAACGATAACTGGTTATTTTTTAATACCTTTTTTAAAAAAATTAAACATTGAGCAAAAGGTAAGTATTTTCGTTGGAGAAAGTCATAAGAAAAAAAATGGTATCCCAACCATGGGCGGTTTGATATTCATCATACCAACTTTCATAACAATCTTAATAATGTATTTTACAAAAAAGATAGAGATTAATAGTAATTTATTAATTGTTTTATTTGTTTTTGTTGCTTATGCTATATTAGGTGGAATTGATGATGTTATGAAGCTTAAGCATCATAAAAACGAAGGTTTAACTGAAATTCAAAAACTGTTTGGTCAAGTTTTAATCGCCATTGTATTTTTCTATATATACATGAGAAGTGGTTCTGAACCATTATTGTGGTTCCACGCTTTTAACCTTAAAATTGACGTTGGATGGCTTTATGGATTCTTTATTTTATTTATGCTTGTTGCATCCTCTAACGCGGTTAACATAACTGATGGTTTAGATGGCTTAGCAGGAGGTTTATCATTCATTGCCGTTTTAGTGCTTGGTGTTATTACTTGGACAACCAATTGGTTATTAGGATACCAAGACATCGCCGTATTTTGTTTTATTTTGGCAGGATCAGTTTTAGGGTTTTTGGTTTATAACACTTATCCCGCTAAAGTATTTATGGGCGACACAGGTTCTTTGGCCTTAGGTGGAGCTTTAGCATCAGTTGCAATATTAATAAGACATGAAATTACTTTCGCGGTTATTATGGGTGTGTTTGTAATTGAAACGTTATCAGTTATTATTCAGGTAATTTCAATTTTATGTTTTAAAAAGAAAATATTCTTGATGACGCCACTTCATCATAACTTCGAAAAGTTAGGATGGAAAGAGCAGGATATCGTTAAGCTGTTTTGGATCTGTGGATTAATTTTAGGTACCTTGGCGTTAGTTTATGGTGCATGGCTTTAATAAAAATTAATTAAAAAAATAAGACTCCTTATATGAACCACATTTTCTTGTCTAAGAAATGAAGTTCAGTTCAGTCTTATTTTTTATTTTTTAATGGAATCAATTACTAAGTCAAATGTGTTAGGAAAAAATTAATATATGTTTTAATACTTTCATGTTTATAATTTGTATTTGTAAAAGAGTTTAAACCTTTATGCTTTTATCATAATAGTATTTAAATAAATTAATAAAAATAAGATAAAAACTTTATAAGTTATCACCTTATTAATTTATTTGTTAGTATCTTAGTTTTGTTTATACCTTGAAATATTTAAAATAATTCCCATGGAAATCAAAGTAATTATTAAACTACTTCCTCCGTAACTAAAAAATGGTAAAGTAACCCC
>CANPXR010000043.1 GCA_947586655.1 uncultured Bacilli bacterium
AATTTAGCTAGAAAAAAGTCTAAAATTTAATTATTATTTTTTCATTAAACACTTGAAATTAATGCATAATAATAGTAGAATAGAATTATAAAAGGAGGATAGAAAAATGAAAAAGTTTTTATTAGTACTTTTTACGTTAGCTATTATGTTAGTTATGCCTAAGGTTAGTGCTATGACTAAAACACAGTTACAAGAAAAGTTAACTAAAACGTACACAATTAATGGAGCTAGTTTTTCTGTAAACGAACAACAAAAAATATTAATAGAAAGGTATTTAGCTAAGAACGATTTATCTAAAGAAGCTATCGATACTATTTCTAATAAAATTGATGAAGCAGTAGAAATCGTAGAAAATAGTGGCGCAAAAAGCGTTGATGAACTTACTAAAGCTACGAAAAACGAACTAAAGAATTTAATTTTAGAAACTTCTAAAGAAACTAAAATTAAGGTTACTATTTCTAATGGTACTATCGCTATTTATAACTTAGATGGTACAAAGTTTGCAGAAGTTACCGAAAATACAGTAAGATACACTGATAGCTTTAATTACTTTATGATGCTAGCTGGCGCTATTTCATTAATTGGCGTAGTTGCAATTACTTTAAAAGTTAAAAAAGCTAATGCATAAGAAAATTGTAAAAGTTATTAAAGGGATTACGAGTCAAATCGTATTGTCCCTTTTCTTTTCATCTTTTTGTATAGTTGGTGCGTATTTTTTATTTGGAAAAACCATTTCTAATGCTATGATTTTAATAAATAGTACGGTAGTAGAAAAAAAAGATGAAAAAAAACAGCCAGTTGGCTTTGATTCTGTTAAAAAAAGATTGATAAATTATCCAGATTATGGTGAGGTTTGGGCAAGAATTAAGATTCCTAAATTAGGAGTTAATGCCATTATATATCATGGTGATAGCATGGAACTTTTAAAGACTGGTACTGGTCATTACGTTGCAAGTTATTTTCCAGGAGAAGGTGGAACGGTATTAATTTCTGCGCATAATACGAGTAATCACTTTGGTAAGATACCAAGCTTAGTAGCAGGTGATAACATTATAATTGAAGCTGATTATGGCACTTATACTTATGAGGTTATTGATGGTAAAGTAATGAAAGCAAGTGAATTAGAAAACATAAACATACAAAGCAAACAAGAAGAACTTGTAATTTATACATGTTATCCGGTTGGGGTAGTAGGATATAAAACGGATCGCTACGTAGTACGTGCAAAATTAGTAGGTGAAAAATATGAGAATTAAACTACTTTTAAAATATCTTTTAGAATTTGTTTTATCAATTTTAATATTTGGATTTGTAATGCTACTAGTTTTTAAATCAACGATATTTAATGAAAATTACGTTCTTAATAAGTTAGAAGAAACTAATTACTACGAATTATTACATAATAGAATTAAAGAAAATATGTCTTATTACATAGTTCAGTCTGGTCTTAGAAAAGATGTTTTAGATGACATATTTACTAAAGAAGACGTAAAGATAAGTTTTAATAGCATGGTAAAATCGTTATATAATGACTCTAAAGTAACCATAGATACTAGTAAAATTAAAGAAAAACTTGAAAGTAACATAGATAATTATTTATCTAAAACTAACATATTTGTATCAGATTCTTCTTCTTTAGATATGTTTGTTGTTGAAATAGAAAAAGTATATAAAGAAAATATAAGCTTATCAAATATGTTTAATTTAGTTCAAAGTAAGTTCTATAAAATATATACTATTATTGATAAATTATTAATAGCTTTAGCTATTACTATTATAGTTATTTCTATATTACTATTATTAGTATCTAAGTTAAATTGGGTATCTATTCCTTTTATGACCAGTGGGATCTTATTATTAATAAGTAATTTATTTGTTAAATATAACGTTAATATAAAAAACATTGTGTTTTATAATGATGAGGTATCAGAACTAATTAAAACATTTATTTTAGATGTATTAAATAAAATAAGTACGTATGGTTTAGTATTATTAACCTTTGGATTTGTTTTTTGCTGTTTTAGAGTAATATTAATAAATACAAGTAAGAAGTAAAAATTTATTTTTTACTTCTTTATTTTATATTAGAAAATTATTGACATATGTAAACTAATTAGTATAATAATGTAAAAAAAATACATTTTATTAAATAGAATTGTAATTTTTTTACACTTAAAAAATATAAAATAGTATAATATAAATGAAGGGGAGATAATATGTTAACTGAAATTACTTTAAAGGATTATACGACTTTTATAAAAAAGACAACGTTTGATTTTAGGGCAACTAATTATAAAATACTAGAAAGTACTAACGTAGGGGAAAATAGGGTTTTAAAAGGAGCTTTATTCGTAGGAGAAAACGCATCTGGAAAAACTCAAGTTTTAAAATCAATAGTTTTATTACTTGATTTATTGTTAGGAAACTCTGAACAAAATTTTATTGTTAAAAAATCAATGTATACAAAAGGTACTAAATTTAGTTTATCATATTCTTTTGATGTTAGTGGTAGTGACATTAAGTATGATATAACTTTTGATAAAAATGCTATAAGTTTAGAAAGACTTTATGTAAATGGCGATTTAAAGCTTGATAGAGTAGGTAAAAGTGGTACTACCAATTTTGGTGTAGGAAAAGATCTTAAAGAAGATATTAATCCTAGTTTATCTTTATTAAAGTTAGAGTATTATAACACTAAATTTAATAATGATCCTGTTTTAAACGAGTGGTTTGATTTTTTAAAAAACTCTTTGTATATTAATTGCTTAATAGGTACAAGGGCAATTAAATCATATAATCCATCTAGAATATCTGAGCAGTTTATTAGTAAATATGCAGAGAAAAATGATGCTAGTAAGTTAAATGAGTTAATATCAAAGATTGGTTATGATAGTGAAGTTGTCTTTAATAAGCATTTTCCTAGTAAAGATAAAACTATTTCTATTAACTCTGATAAAGAAATAATAGGTATAAGAAAAAAAGGGACAGATTTTATTATGCCATTACCATTAGAATCAACTGGAAACAAATCATTTATGAATGTTATTTTACCAATAAATTTTGCAACTAAAAATAATTGTATGTTAATCGTTGATGAATTTAGTAGTGGACTTCATAATGAATTAGAAGAAGCATTAATAAGATATTTCTTTAATAATAGTAAAAATTCTCAAATATTTTTCACGTCTCATTCTACGAATTTATTAGATACATCAATCTTGCGTCCAGATCAAATATTTTCTTTTAAATTCGATGCTAAAGAAGGTACTACGATTAAAAGGTTCTCAGATGAAAATCCAAGAGAATCTCAAAATATAGAAAAAATGTATTTAAATGGAGTCTTTGATGGAATGCCAAAATACGAAAAAGACTTTAAAGATTAATAAAGATAAAACCATTGGTACGATAGTAATAGTAGTAGAAGGAGAAGAAGACGAATTTAGGTTATTAAAACATATTTTTACTAAAGTATTAGATTATAATTATATTTCAATGAAAAGAAAAAAAGTTATGCAACACGAATTCGTAAGTAAAAATAATAAAAATACGGTAATTGTTGCAAATACTAAAAGTTCTAGTATTAAATCAGTTATTGATGATAAAAATTATAAAGATAAACTATATAATTTATTAAAAAAGGACTATAAAAAGACTTTAAAAAATACTAACATATATATAATATGGGATAGGGATAAAGAAAAAGATAAAAAAGATAAAAAAGATGAAAAAATACAAAGTTATTATGAAACTGCAATTAATACGTTTTATAGTTCATTAGATAATGATTATGAAATGAACGGATTATTACTTTTAAGTTATCCGTGTCATGAAAGTTATAATATATCTAACTTTAAAAAAATACTTTTTAAAGAAAATTTTAATACTAGTATAGAGTGTAAAAAAGAATTTAATGAATCAATACATCATGTTAAAGATATTGATGAAAAAACCTTAATTCTTGCGGTAGAAAACATGCATAATGGTTTATTAAATTATAATATTAGAAGTTATGATCCTACTAATTTTAAAAGAATAAATGAAATTGTTTATAGAAAAGAAGAAGAAAGTTTTAAAAATAATGGCTATTTTAACGCTTTATCATTAATAAGTGTCATGTTAGTTGATTTAGGAATAATACAAACAGAAGATTAATTCTTCTGTTTTTTTAAAATTGTTATAAGTAATATAACTTAAGTTTTTATCACAAAATAAGTGTTAAATGTGAAAAAATCGTAAAATGTAGTTGATTTTTACATAAAAACATGTATAATATCATTCACAAATGAGAAAATTTATAATATAATTATATTGAATGAAAGGAGAAATACTAATGTTAATTGGATTTAAGATTAAAAATTTTAGATCTTTTAAAGATTTACAATACTTTTCAATGTTATCTGGGAAAGTTAGAAACAATGAAAATCATATTATTGAAAAAAATAATCATAAAATTTTAAAATTTTCTGGTATGTTTGGTGCTAATGGCTCTGGTAAATCAAATTTAATACTAGCTTTAAGTGTAGTACAAATTTTGTTAAATAAGGGAGTATCCCCTTTAATTAATAATCAATATTATAGGGGAATTGGGAGTAATAAAGAAGAAAACTCGTATTTTGAATATGAACTTGCATTGAATGACAAACTATATTCATATGGATTTGAAATTAACATATTCAAAAGGGAAATTGTTTCTGAATGGTTAATAGACATGACAAAAAATAAGCAAAAAAAGATATTTGAACGTGATTTGAAAAAAAAGAATTATTGTTCAGATATTAAGGATAACAAACATTTGAACTTTACTAATTGCTTAGAAGAGATGAGAAAAAATAATCAAAATTTATTTTTGAGTGAAATGACAAGAAGACTTGTTATGTCAGGAAACGATGACGTTTTTTTTGAAGATATATATAGTGTATTTAGGTTTTTAATGCATGATACCATTGTTATAAGACCTTCAACTCATAAATTATTCGATATTGATTATATTAAAAGTAAGGAAAAAATTCTAAAAATTTTAAAAGCTTTAGATATTAATATAGTTGATTATAAAACGGAGGAAAGTGATATAAAAAACATTAAACTAAAGTTATCTGATAATGACTATAATAATTTAATAAATGATATAGATACACTTTCTTTGAAATATAATAACTTAAGTTGCACTTTAAGAATTGAAAATGATTTGTATACAATAAAAAAGAAAGAAGATAACACGTATGATGTTTGTTCTTTAAAGTTTTTTCATAAGGATAATGATAATAAGTTTGGAGCTTATGAAGAATCTGATGGTACGATTAGAATTTTAGAATTAATTGATATTTTACTAACTAATGGGAAATTATTTTTAATTGATGAATTAGATAGTAGTTTACATCCAATATTGGTATCTGGATTATTAAAAATATTTTTGAAGTCTAAATCTACTAACCAGTTAATTATTACGACTCATGAATTAAAAACATTAGATTTTGATTTGGTTAGAAGGGATGAAATATGGTTTGCAGAAAAAAATGAAAATGGTGACTCTAGAATATTTTCATTGGAGGAGTTTAAAGATGTTGCACGTTTTGATAGAAAAATAGATAAAGCATATTTAGAAGGAAGATTTGGTGCAATTGCCAATATAGACTATAATTATGAGAATTGATAAAAAATTTGCTGAATATAGATTATCAGAAGTGCACGAATATAAACCAAAGTATTTTATAGTATCCGAAGGCAGCCATTCTGAACCAGCATATTTTGATGGTTTAAATAATTCAATTATAACCGAAAATATCACCATAATTAACATATTAAGAGATTATGCATCATTATGTAATAGTCATCCAAGTTTTATAGTTAGCATTATTAAAGAATTTATATTAAATGTAACAACTGATGAAATAACGATATTAGAAATAAAAAACAAAATAGAAAATTGTATTCATGATAATGAATACAATATAAATATAAATGATATATATAATGAAATGATTTCTATTTATAAAAAGGAAGATTATAGAATAAAAAAAGAAAATTTAAATGATTTATTTTTACGTTTGTTTAAAAGTGAAATATATAAAGATTTAGCAAAAAATTTCGCCATATATTTTGAAACCCAAAACATAACATATTCAAATTCAACTGATAAATTGTGCATGATTATAGACCGAGATCAACAAAATTTCAAGGATTTTCAGTATGATGAAGTTGTAACGTTTTGTGGTGATAATAACGTTAATTTATACGTTAGTAATCCAACTTTTGAGTTTTGGCTTATGCTTCATTTTAAGGACGTTGAAAAAGAAGACAAAACAAAGATGTTTGAAAATAGGTACGTAAATAATTCAAGAAGATATTTAGAAAAAAGATTGCATGATATATGTAAATATAAAAAATCAAAGCTTGATTTTGAAGAATTTGAACCATTTATATTTGATGCTATAAAAAGGGAAAAAAATTATGAAGAAAACATTATAGGTTTAAAGAAAAATTTAGGTAGTAACGTTGGACTTCTTGTTAGCGATATGTTAAATCAAAAATAAAAATATACAGAAGATTAATTCTTCTGTTTTTTTTAAATTGTTATAATAAAAATAAAACGGAATATAATAAAAATAGAATATTTTTATAAAACGACAAATATCGATGTTATTTGATAAATAAAGTGTTTATAATACGTGGTCAAAAGGAGGAAGTAAAGTGTTAAAATTAGTTTATTTTATGCTAGGAGCATTTATTGGTGGATTTGTTATGTTAATTATTATGTGTTGCATACAAATTAATAGAATAAATCATTATAATTCTAATAATTAGCCATATTATGTTACATCTTAATTGAAAAAGAATGTTATCTGTGTTATACTTTAATTAATTTGAAAAGGTTTGGGGATAAAAGTATGCACAAAGTTAAAGAATTTTTCGATAAAAAAAGCGCACGAATAACACTGTTTTTATTATGCGATTTATTTGCGGTTATAATAACGTCATTACTAGCGGTTGGTTTAAGGTTTGATTTTGATAACATACCTAATAATTATTTGATTAACTCTTATAAATATTACGTACTTGATGCTAGCGTATTAGTTATTATTTTTATATTTTTAAAATTATATATAAGTACTTGGAAATATGCTTCTATAACGGAGCTTATAAACATTGTTCTTGGAAGTATGTTTTTTGAAGCAGTCACCTTTACTTATAAGAGTATGCTAGGAATTAGTATGCCTAGAAGTTATTATATAATTCAGTTTTTATTAATATTATTATTTGTTTGTGCCTCAAGGTTTTCTTATAGGCTGTTAAGACTTACTCTTATAAAGATAAAAAGTATTAAAAAGGATAATAACACCATGCTAATTGGAGCGGGTTCTGCTAGTAGGTTACTTATTGATGAAATCAATAATAATCCTAGTGGTTTTAATAATAGAATTAGATGTATCATCGATGATGATAAACAAAAGAAAGGCACTTATATAAAAGGTATTTTAGTAGTTGGAAATAGAAATGAAATAAAAAAATATTGTGATAAATACGAAATAAAAGAAATAATAATTGCGATTCCATCTATTAGTAAGAGTAAGTTAGCCTTAATCGTAGAAGAATGTCAAAAAACTGATTGTAACATAAAAATAATGCCTTCTATTACGAAAGCTATGGATGAAAAAGATGCTAAGGAAATTGTAGAGAAAATAAGACCTTTATCTTATGAAGATTTTCTAGGAAGAGATCAAATCGTAGTAAATAATGATGAAATAGCTAATAATATTACAAATAAAGTTGTAATGGTAACAGGCGGTGGTGGTTCAATAGGATCAGAACTTTCAAGACAAATAGCTACTAATAATCCTAAGGAGTTAATAATATTTGATATATATGAAAATAACGCTTATGATATTGAACAAGAACTAAAAAGAAACTATCCTAATTTGAACTTAAAGGTAGTTATAGGATCAGTTAGAGATTATGATAGGTTAGAGTACATATTTAAAAAATATAAACCAGAATTAATATTTCATGCTGCGGCTCATAAACACGTTCCGTTAATGGAAGTAAGTCCCAATGAAGCCATTAAAAATAATTGTTTAGGAACCCTTAACGTTGCAAAGCTAGCAGATAAGTATAAATCAGAAAAATTCGTACTTATTTCAACAGATAAGGCGGTAAGACCAACTAACGTAATGGGTGCAACTAAAAGAATATGTGAAATGATTATTCAGTCTTATAATAAGAAATCAAAAAATACGGATTATGTGGCAGTAAGATTTGGAAACGTACTTGGTAGTAATGGTTCAGTTATACCTTTATTCTTAAAACAAATAGAAAACGGAGGACCAGTTACCGTAACTCATAAAGAAATAACTAGGTTCTTTATGACCATACCAGAGGCAGTAAGTCTTGTTTTACAAGCAAGCTGTTATGCTAAAGGCGGAGAAATATTTGTTTTAGATATGGGTAAACCAGTTAAAATATATGATTTAGCTAAACAAATAATAAGATATAAGGGTTATGAACCTAACGTTGATATTAAAATTGAAATAACTGGATTAAGGCCTGGAGAAAAACTATATGAAGAAATACTTATGGAAGAAGAAGGGCTAAAAAGTACCCCTAATAAATTAATTCATATAGGTAAACCAATAGATTTTGATAACAATAAATTTTTAAAGAAGTTAGATAATTTAATAAAATATTCTTATGAAAATAAAGATGATATAAAAGAAAAAGTGCAAGAAGTAGTCGATACTTATAAAATATATAAAGATAATTAACAGAACGTAAGTTCTGTTTTTTGTTAAATATTAGAAATTGCAATATTTATATTGAGAAATATGATGAAAAATAGTATAAT
>CANPXR010000044.1 GCA_947586655.1 uncultured Bacilli bacterium
GTACAAGGAGGTATTAAGGATAATACTCAAGGAAACAGTAGTAATGGGGTAGTTTCAAATCAAGTTGTTTTAAGTTATTTAAGGGTAAATGGTAATAATGTTGATATTAGAACGTTACCGTTTAGGTATAGTGTTGGATATAATGTTACTAGTGCTAACATAGAGGTAGGATTATCGTCTAAGAAGAGTGTAAGTAAGGTATATGGTGGTAAAGTTCTTTTACCAGGTGATAATAATATTACTATTATAGTAACTACAAGTAATGGTAAAACTTATACTTATACACTTATTATTACCAGAAGTAATGCTAGTGATTATTTATCAGACTTAAAGATAAAACAGTATGATATTAATTTTGTTAAGACTAAACAAGAATATACGATTAAGATAGGTAAAAATGTTGAAAAGCTAGATTTATCTGTTAAGGCTGAAGATAAGAATGCTAAGGTTAACATAAAGGGTAATAATAATCTAAAAAATGGCAGTAAGGTATACGTAGAAGTAAAATCACAAGATGGAAGGGTAAGAGTTTATACGATTAATATTCAAAAATCTGGTTATGTTGACTTAAAGGTGATTGCTATTATTATAATGATACTTATAATTATACTAGGCGTAATTAAATACATACAAGAAAAGAGAAAATACGACCAAAAGGATAGTGAGTAGGTTAAATAAAAAATGGTTTCTTTATTGAAACCACTTTTTTCTTTTTTAAAATCTAAGCTGCACCACTTTAACTATAATCTGATTCTACCTCATAAGCACATTTAAGGTTAAATATTTTTTTGGCATATATTATTTCTTCGGTTTTATTATTAAAGTTATTAACGCTAATAAGTATTTTTGTTTAATTATAATAGTTAATATTTTATTTACTTTGTGGGTAACTATTATAAAAACTATTATTAAATATTTTACCTAATTATTAAATTTTATTATTAAAATATAATTAAAGTGGAAATAAAATATAATTTATAGTATAATGTTTATCGTATAGGAGGCGATTTAATGCTACCAAAAGTAAAAAAAATTATGGTTAAATATAATAAACAAATAAAAATAGGATTAATAATACTATTAATACTTGTAGTGTTTTTAGTATTTTATAAATCACTATTCTATTCTAACTCTGAAAAAGCATCTTATGGAGTTAGATTAAGAGACATTAAGGAAAATGAGTTTACGAGTAGTGAAAAAAAAGAAGTTCAGGAAAAAGCAGCTAACATAGATGGGGTGTCTTCTTTAAAAATAAACGTTAAGGGTAGATTAATAAAATTTTTTGTTACCTTTGATGAAGGCGTTAATAATAATGATATTAAAGCTAAGATGAACGAGATGTTAGGATATATTAGTAAAGAAGTAAAGGATTATTATGACGTTACTTTTTATGCAATCGAGGAAAAAGAAGAAAAAGAAACTTATCCTGTGATCGGTTATAAGCATAAAAGTAAAGAAGAAATGACTTTTGATGAGCTTTAAGAGGTGGTAATAATGAGAAAGAAAAAAAATAATAAGTGGTTAGTTGTACTTTTTATAGTGGTGCTTGTTGTTATACTAATGGTTCTTATAAACTTTAGTAGGGGTAGTGATAATAACACTAAGTTAAATTTAACTGAAAAAAGGTGGATTGAAAATAATAAAAAGAACGTGATAAACGTTTCAATCGCAAATAATATACCTGGTTTTAGTAGTGAGGGTGAAGGAGTTTTCTTTGATTACATAGAAGAGCTAGAGGAAAAAACTGGGTTATCATTTAACTTAATTTCTTATGATGCAAACTCTGAGGTAACTGAAAACGATTTATACTTTGAGGTTGTTAAGGGTGATGAAGTTAATAAGTTAAATGATGATGACATGGTATTTTTTAAAGATTATTATGTACTTGTTGGTAAAAACGAAGAGAAAATAACTGATCCAAGTAGTATAGTAAATAAAAAAATAGGTGTTTTAAACAGCGATTTAGCTTCGGTTAGTTATTTTATTCCATCTATTAATTCTATATCATACACTTCATATCAAACGGTGGATGAAATACAAAATTCTTTAAAAAATAACGCTGTTGATTATATTGCCATTCCAAAAACTAGGTATGCATCATTTATCATTTCTAATTCATATCATATTGTTTATAACATGACGGAAGTAAGGGAAGCATACGTGCTAAGAACCTTTAAGGATACGCATAAAAATCTAAAGAGTATCGTAAGAAAAAAGTTTATTGAGTATGAGGATAATAATTTAGAGAATACGTATAACGAAGCGTTAATTGATTTATTGCTTACTGAAAATAATATATCTGAAAAATCAAAAGCTGACTTTTTAAGTAAAAAATACGTGTTTGGATACTTAGAAAATGAACCTTATACTAATACAATTAATAATAAATTAATTGGACTTGATAGTACGTACATAAATTCTTTTACCAAATTATCAGGTGCGTCTTTTACGATGAAAAAGTATCATTCTGTTAAGGATCTAACCAAGGCCTTTAATGAAGGTAAGGTAGATGTTGCACCTAATTATTATAATTATTCTGGATTAAGTGGTAATTATACTACTACTATTTCTCCTTATGATGAGCAGTACGTAGTTTTAGTATATAACTCTAAAACAAACGTTGTTGTTAATTCCGTAAGGTCACTAAAGGATAAGGACGTTATTACCACGAATAGTACCTTAGCTAAATTTTTGAAAAAGGAAGCAAAAGCAAAGGTTAAGGCTTATGATAAAGCCGATCAACTAATTAAAAGCGTTAATAAAGACAGCATAATTGTTCTTGATAAAAACGTTTATGATATGTATAAAGATAGCAAGTTATCAAACTATAGGGTAATTTATAGTGATAAAGAAAACCTTGAGTATGGATACATAATACGTGATGTAAATGAAAATAGTACTTTTAAAAAATTATTTACCACGTACATGGAAATGTCTAATTACAAGCAGTTATATAACGTTGCTTGGAAAGAATTTAAAACTGATTCTAAAGAAATAAGTTATAACTATCTATACATAATAGCAGCATTAATAATATGCTTTATAATATGGATTTTTGTTAAGAAAAAAATAAAGATTAAAAACAAGTCAAAAAGGGAAGAAACAATTAGGTATGTTGATCCACTTACTTCACTAAAAAATCGTAACTATTTAAATAAAAACTTTAAACGTTGGGAAAATAATGCAATATATCCTCAGGCAATAATAGTAATTAACTTAAATAATTTACGTCATGTAAATGATGTTTATGGCCATGAAGAAGGAGATAAACTAATTAGACTTGCCGCTAACGTTTTAATTAAAAATCAACTGGATCAAAGTGATATTATAAGAACTGATGGTAATGAGTATTTAATTTACATGGTTGGTTATGAAAAAAGTAAAGTTGTTGCGTACATGAGAAAACTATATAAAGAGTTAGGCGAATTACCATATGGCTATGGAGCAACACTTGGTTATAGTATGATTGAAGATGATATAAAAACAATAGATGATGCCATAAATGAAGCCGTTTTAGAAATAAGGGCTAATAAGGAAATGAATAATAACAGTAAGTAAGGTGTAAAATGAAGGAATCAAAAGAAAAAATTAAGGGTTCAGTAAAGGAAAACATTAACTTAATGAGTACCCCTTTAATGGCTATTTTGCCGGGGCAAATATCCTTTTTTGTAATTTTATCAATAATTCCACTTATAAGTATTTTAGTTATGGTAATATCAAAATTATCACTTAATTTTGACATTATAATAAATTTTATTAAACATTATACTCCAAGTGGTGTTGATAGTATAGTTACATGGATTTTAGAACAACAAAAAGCCGGAGCAATTGATTTTATATTTATTATAATGGCGTTTTACTTAGCTTCTAAAGCAACCCATTCAATAATAGTTGCATCAACTCAAATATATAATGGTAAGCAATCTAATTTTATAAGGACAAGAATAAAGGCTATATTAATTCTTGTTATTCTTGTATTGTTAATGATTGGGTTAGTTGGAACCTTAACGATTGGTGGTAGGCTAGTTAGTTATTTAACAGAAATAAATAAAAATATCCATCCTTTCGTTAATATAATGTATACTCTCATAAAATGGCCGTTTGTGTTTTTTATAATATTTTTCTGTGTTAAAATTATATACACGATAGCGCCAAACGTTAATATTCCAAGTCATAGTGTTAATAAAGGGGCACTTTTAACTACCATAGTATGGGTTTTATCTACTTTTGGTTTTTCGTTTTATGTTACTAACATAGCAAATTACTCACGGTTTTATGGTAACCTATCTAACTTAATTATTTTAATGATATGGATATACTGGCTATGCTATATATTTGTTTATGGTATGACCGTTAATAAATACAAATTTAGTAATAAAGATGAATTAGATAATAATGTATAAGGTGATGGTGATTAATATGAAAAAAAGTTTGTTATTTAAATTTATAATTTTAATTGTACTAATTTTTCCTATTTGTGTTAGAGCAGAAAATAAAATAAGATTTAACGTTGATTCTGCTAATATAACGCCTAGTGGTACTAAAAAGTTTGACATTATAGTTGATTCTGACGAAGATTTTACGAAGGTTAATTTTAATTTAATTACAACTTCTTCTTACGTTGGCTTTTATTCGGTAGAATATAATGATTCTTTTGTTAGAAACACAACGTCAACACCAGGAAGTAATTATGAATTAGAGTCTTCAAAACCCCAAAAATCTGGTACTGTAGTAGCAAGCGTTACCCTAGTTGCAAAGGATGGAGCACCAATAGGTTCTGAAGGGTATGTAAGGCTAACTAAAGCGTCAATTACACAAAATCAGTTGGTTAATTTAGAAAACGCCCAGTTAAAGATAACGATTAGTGATAAATTATCTGATAATAATTATTTATCTAGTTTAGAGTCTTCTTTAGCTAACATAGAATTTAATAAAGATAAGTTAGAGTATAACGTAACGGTTGATAGTAGTGTTAAAGAACTTGATTTAAAGGCAACCGCAGAAGATGCTAGTGCAAGTGTTACAATATCTGATCAAAGTTTAAATAAAACTAAGAATACGATAACGGTAACCGTTAAGTCTGAAGATGGAAAACAAAAGGTATATAAAGTTAATGTAGCTAAGAAAGAAAATGATAAGACTACTAAAAGTAAAGTTGTAAAAACAACTACTTCAAATGATGATAAAGAGGATAACCATGGTATTAAAAATGGTTGGTATGGTATTTTAGTAATTCTTATTATCTTTTTAGTAGTAGATGTTTTATACATAAAAAAGAAACATTAAAATAGGTTTAAAACCTATTTTATTTTTATAGTAATTAATCATATTTTATGATATAATTACCTTACGGGTGATTTTATGAAAACTTTTAATATAATTTTTAGTGTTATATTATGTTTAATTTATGGTTATTTATCATATTTATTAAATGATTTAGGTTTGTTATCAAATAAAGTGTTAACGTTTGCCTTTATTTTTGTATCTTTAATCATAATTGCTATTATAGTATGTTTGTTAAAACTAAAAAGTAAAATCATTAAAATAATTTTATATATAATAAGCACTGTTATAATGATAATTAGCATATTGGGTATTTATTATTTAAGTTCAACCATTAATTTTATTGATAATTTTGGTAATACCAAAAAAGAATATGATTATTATTATGTAATTGTTATGAAAGATAGTAAGTATAATACTATTAGTGATTTAAAAGGAAAATTAATTGGTACAGCAGATGAAATAAACACTGATGTATTAGATAAGATAAAGATTAATTATGAGAAAAAAATTTATGAAACAAATAATGGGTTAGTAAACAGTTTATATAGTAAAAAAATAGATGCGATAATAATAAGTGATATAGGTGAATATTTATTGGAAAGTGAAGATGATAGCTTTACCAAAAAGGTAAGAGTAATAAAAACAATTAAATTACCTAAAGATGATGTTGTAGAAAAAAGTGATAAAAAAATAGTAGATGAACCATTTATTCTTTACGTAAGTGGTATTGATACTAATGGAGCTATATCAAAGGTAAGTAGAAGTGACGTTAATATAATTATAACGGTTAATCCAACGACCAGACAAGTATTATTAACATCAATACCAAGGGATTATTACGTACAATTACATGGTACAACTGGTGTTAAAGATAAATTAACTCATGCTGGTATATATGGGATTAATAAATCAATTACTACCATCGAAGATTTATTACAAATAAACATCGATTATTATGCAAGGGTTAATTTTGATACGGTTGTTAACTTAGTTGATGAAATAGGCGGAATAAGTATATACTCAGATCAAAATTTAAGTTTTTGTAACATAAAAAAAGGATATAATAACGTTGATGGTAAATGTGCTCTTAGGTTTGCAAGAGAAAGACATTCTTATCAAACGGGGGATAGACATAGAGGCGAAAACCAAGAAGAGGTAATTAAGGCGATAATAAGTAAAGTTCAATCATCAAGTAGTATCCTAACTAAGTATAGTAGTATCTTAAATAATTTAAAAAATAACTTTGAGACGAACGCTTCTAATGACGTTGTAAAAGAGTTTATAAAACTTCAAATGAAAGATATGAAAAGCTGGCAAGTTGAATCATTTAATTTAAATGGTTATGATTCTCATAATTATACTTATAGTATGGGAAGTACAATGCTTTATGTAATGGAGCCTGATATGAACACGGTTAATAAAGCAAAAGACGTAATAAATATGATAATAGAAGGTAAGACCTTTTATGATTTAGGAATGTAAGGAGTGGTTAGTATGGAAACTATTGATATTAAAGAAATGTTAAATTATTTTAAAAATAAAATATCTTTAATTATTTTAATAACACTATTAATAGGTATAGTAGGATGTTTATATGGAATATTTATAGAAGTTCCTTTGTATAAATCTTCTTCTACGATCGTACTTGTTAGTGATAATAGTGAGCTTACTTATAACGAGGTATCACTTAATAAGAACTTAGTTAGTACTTATGCTGAAATAGTTAAAAGTAAAAGAATATTAAACCAAGTAAAAAATAATTTAAACTTAGATTATTCTTATGGTGATTTATATAATAAAATTGAGGTTTCATCAGTTACTAACACGGAAATAATAAAAATAACAGTAACGGATACTAATAAGAAAAACGCGAAAAAAATAGCAAATGAAACCGCTAAAGTATTTGAAGATGAAATACCAGAGTTATATAGTATATCAAATGTTAATATATTAGATGAAGCAGAAGAAGCAACAACAGCTTCTAACATAAATATTCCAAAACAAACCATATTATTTTTAATGGTTGGTTTGGTATTGGGGTTAGGCCTAGTATTTGTTTTATATTATTTTGATAGAACAGTTAAGAGTGCTGAACAAATAGAAACAAAGATTAACCTTCCTGTGTTAGGAACCGTTCAGGATTATAAGAAGGGGGCTAAATAACATGAGAGACGAATTAATAGTTTTTAAAAGACCAAAGTCTACTATTAGTGAAGACATAAGAACCATTCGTACTAACTTAGAGTTTTCTTTAGTAGATGATGATGCGAAAATAATAATGGTAACAAGTTCAGTGCCAGGTGAGGGAAAGAGTTTTATTAGTAGTAATTTAAGTATTGCCTTTGCACAAAATAATAAAAAAGTATTATTAATAGATTGTGATTTAAGACTTGGTAGAACTCATAAAATATTTGAAGTATCAAATAAAAAAGGATTGTCTAACCTAATTGTTAAATTAGATGAAGATGTTGATTATAAAGACTATATTCAAAAAACTGAAATAAAGGATTTATACGTATTACCTCGTGGTGTTGTGCCTCCTAATCCTTCTGAGTTACTTTCATCAGAAAGATTTAGTAAGTTAATAAATGATTTAAGAAAAGTATTTGATTGCATAATATTAGATAGTGTACCAGTTAATGGGCTATCTGATGCTTTAGTAATATCTAAAAACGCGGATAAAGTAATAATAGTAAGTAAGTATGGATCAACGGATGTTGCGGATTTAGAAAATACTAAAAAATTATTACAAAACGTGGGAGCTAAATTAGCGGGCGTAGTAATTAATAGTGTTCCTAAAGCAAGAAGTAAGTATGGAAATTATTACTATGAATAGGAGATAAATACATGATAGATTGTCATTCACACGTATTATTTGATATAGATGATGGTTGTAAATCTATTGAGGATTCAGTTGAAACAATAAAAAACTTAAAGAAAATAGGATTTGATAAAATTATATTAACTCCTCATTATATAAAAGGGTCTAACTATGTAAAAAATAATAGTGATAAAAAACAAAGACTAGATGTTTTAAGAAAAAGATTAATAGATGAAAACATAGATATTGATCTTTTTTTAGGTAATGAAGTATACATAACTGAAGATATTAATGATTTAGTTATGTCAAAGGAAATTACAACTTTAAATAAATCAAGGTATATATTAATAGAGTTTCCTTTATATAATAAAGTAAATAACGTAGAAGATTACATATACGAATTAAAATTAAAAGGTTATATACCCGTAATAGC
>CANPXR010000045.1 GCA_947586655.1 uncultured Bacilli bacterium
TTAGCTTTGCCCTTGTATCAGTTGCAATAATTTATTTTTATCAAACATTGTTTACAGTAAAAAAACTATATACCAAGTCACAACAAGAAACACAAGCTTTCGTTGATAAAACCTACGCCTTAAGAATTCTAGATGCATACATAGAAAATTATAAAGACCAGGATGTAGTAGCAGTAGATTTTTTGTTAAGTTATGAACAATTTAAAAAAAATAATGGAGATTTGTGTAGCCAACAAAATGTCCCAGACCGCTATAATGGAATATGTCAATGGATTGACAATTTTAATAATTCTCTTAAAAATTTAAGCGAGGATAAAAACCCTGTATATGAAAATATTAATGTGGTTAGCTATAAGTCAGTTGAATTAAAGAATAATAGTTTTTTATTATCATTTGAAATTGAACTAAAAAATGGTGAGAAAGTAATTTTATATAAATCTTCATCATCATAAAGCGATTAAAACAATCTAAAGATAAGGTATTTTAAATAACTTATCTTTTTATTTTCTATCATTGATAGTGTTTGCATTTGAATACATAAACCACCAAAATTTAAAAAAAAGAAAGCCAATATAAATTTTATTATTGGATTAATATATAAATTACTAAGGGAAATAACTCCTCCTGTCATTTCTAATATTCCATTAATAATGGAGCTAATGATTGGGTTAAAATTAAATATGTTTTTTAAAAGAGCAACTAGCATGTTAAACATTACTACGATTCCAAAGATAAGTAATAGTGAATTTATAGATATTTTAATTGAATTTGATAAGGTATTTATAAATGTTTCATTATTAGTTGATAGCTGGTTATTGTTAATATCATTATCTAAGTTTTTTTTACGTATAAATGCTTTAATTATATTATTAGTCCATAGTAATATTAATAGTATAAAGCCTATTTTTACACTATTAAAAACGCCAATACCAACGCCAGCGATAACAAATAAAGGATTAATAAA
This sequence comes from uncultured Bacilli bacterium, assembly GCA_947586655.1. Lineage (GTDB taxonomy): Bacteria > Bacillota_I > Bacilli_A > RF39 > UBA660 > Aphodocola. The sequence continues at coordinate 965 of CANPXR010000045.1, forward strand.
ATGAGTTGTTAAAAGTAGTGTTTGTGCCTGTTTTACACTAATTAATTTTTTATTTAAATATTCGTTTATGTATAGTGCATTACTGGGTGTTCCAGTAAACATAGAGATAATAAATATACTAGTCATTATGTTATTAAAGCGAAATAATTTATAGAACATTCTTTTAATAAATTTAGGTATTATTTGATGAATGTTATTTTTAACAAGTAAGTTTCCTATTATCATGGTAGGGAAAAGGGATGGAAATATTTTTAAAATAAACATTACTGAGGAATTAATTACACTTGTAATAACAATTTTTGATTTAGTAAGTAATAATATTTCTAAAAATATTAATAAATATAATAAATATATGTTTTTTATCTTTGTCATTATTTTTTTCCTTTTTAGTAAAATTTATTATAGGAGAGATAATTATATGAATACAAGTGACAAAAAACTAATCATATTTGATGATGAAAATAATGAAATATTAGGAGAAAGAAGATTTATCAAGTTTTTAGACGAAGAAAAAAACCATGCTATCTTTTATATGCCTTTAATTGCACCGAAATATTTTGATAATTATTTAAAAGAAAACGGAATTTTAAAAGCGTATGAAGTAGTTGATGAGCGAGTATTATTAGACTATCATGATAAGATATATACGTTTACATCTAACCGAGGAATATATGATGTAAGTAAAGGTATTGAGGCTGAAAATAAACTGGTTTTATTAGTTGATAAAGGAATGGAAATAAACGTTGATTTACCAATGTATTCTTATACTATTGAAAATGATTCTATTTACGTAAAGCCCTTAAAAGAAAAACCAGTAAAAAAAGACTATTGTTACGTTGCAAGTGAACAGTACGTAAATCAAGAATTAAGGAAGATCATGATCCCGGTTGTGGAAGCGGTTCCTGGTATTTTATACATGGGTAAATATCCGTTTAATTACTCGTTAAAAACAAAGCGTTATAAGATAAAATAATGATTATTTTATCGTAATAATAGTCTTAATTAAAGACTTTTTTTTGTATAAATGATATAATTATGTTAGGTGATTTAAGTTGAAAAGAAGTGAAGTAGATAGAAAAAAGGTAAGTCCTATGATGAGACAATATCTAGAAACTAAGGATAATTATGAAGATGTTATTCTTTTTTATAGAATAGGTGATTTTTATGAAATGTTTTTTGAGGACGCCATTAATGTTTCTCGTGATTTAGAACTTACGTTAACGGGTAAAAACGCTGGGTTAGATGAAAGAATACCAATGTGTGGGGTTCCTCATCATGCTGCTAACATATACATTGATAAGTTAATTGATAAAGGTTACAAAGTTGCAATATGCGAACAAATAGAAGATCCAAAGGACGCTAAAGGAATCGTTAAAAGGGACGTTATTAGAATCGTATCAAAAGGGACCGTTATGTCGGATGATATGCTTGATTCAAAAAGCAATAATTACATTGGAGCTTTAAAGGATTTAAAACACTGTTTTTCTTTAGCTTATACTGATTTATCTACGGGTGAATTTATTAGTGTACTAATAGAGCATGATTATGATAAGGTTATAACGGAAATAGTAAATGATAACATAACCGAGTTAGTTATTAATGGTAGTGTGGACTTAAAAATAATAAACACCTTAAAAACGTCTTATGACGTAACCATTTCATACGAAAATATCGATGAGGAAATAAGTGAGTATAAAAACTTATATAAAAATATAGAAGACGTTAGGATAATTTCATCAGTATGTGTGTTATTGAACTACTTAACAAACAGTCAAAAAAGAAGCTTAGAACATTTACAAGAAGTAAGAATAAAGGATTATAATACGTATTTAAAAATGGATATAAACACCAAAAGAAACCTTGAATTAACGGAAAACTTAAGATTAAAAGAAAGAACGTATTCATTATTATGGCTTTTGGATAAAACTAAAACCGCCATGGGGTCACGTATGTTAAAACAAATGATAGAAAATCCTTTAACGGATAAAAAAGAAATTGAAAATAGATATGATATGGTTTCTAAGTTACTTGAAGAGTTTTTACTAAAAGACGAAATAAAAGATTTACTCAATGAGGTTTATGATTTAGAAAGACTAGCAGGTAGGATTTCCTTTGGTAATGCTAACGCAAAGGACTTGTTACAACTTAAATCTTCTTTAAGGGTTCTACCTAGGTTAAAGGAAATCCTAAAAGAATTAAAGTTTAACATGGATATTGATGACCTTAAGGATTTATATGATTTTTTGGATAAAAGTATTTATGAAGAACCACCAGTTACCCTAAAAGAAGGTTACTTAATAAAGGATGGGTATAGTAAAGAGTTAGACGAATTAAAAATAGCAAGACGTGGTGGAAAAGATTTTATAGCTAAATTAGAGGAGAACGAAAGAAGAAAAACTGGCATTAAGAATTTAAGGGTAGGATATAACCGTGTATTTGGTTATTACATCGAAGTATCTAAGGGAAATAGTACCCAGGTAAAAGAAGAATTTGGATGGGAAAGAAAGCAAACGCTTGCTAATAACGAAAGGTTTATTACGCCTGAATTAAAGGAAAAAGAACAGTTAATATTAGGAGCAGAAGAAAAAATAATAAACTTAGAATATGAGCTTTTTATAGAAATTAGAAATAAGGTAAAAAAATTAATACCAACGATTCAGTTAACGGCTAAAATTATTTCTAAACTAGACGTTATACAGTCCTTTGCAAGTGTTACCGAAAGTAATAATTACGTAAGACCAACGTTAAATGATAATAAGATAGTTAAGATAAAAGATGGAAGACATCCAGTTGTTGAAAAGGTACTTAATAGTGAGTTCGTACCAAATGACATTACGTTTGAAAATGGTAACTATTTACAACTTATTACTGGACCTAATATGGCTGGTAAATCAACTTATATGAGACAAATGGCAATGATTGTGATTATGGCTCAAATAGGCTGCTTTGTACCTGCTAAAGAGGCTAACTTACCAGTATTTGATAAAATATTTACCCGTATTGGAGCATCAGACGATTTAGTTTCTGGAGAATCTACTTTTATGGTTGAAATGATGGAAGCAAACCATGCGATTCAAGGGGCTACCGAGCATAGCTTAATTTTGTTTGATGAGTTGGGTCGTGGGACCGCAACGTATGACGGAATGAGTCTTGCTCAAGCCATAATTGAATATATACATGATAACATAAAAGCAATAACGTTTTTTTCCACCCATTATCATGAACTAACTTCTTTAGAAAAAACAAAAAAACACGTTAAAAACGTACACGTATCAGCACATGAGGAAAATGGAAACATAACCTTTTTACATAAAATAGAAGAAGGAAGCGTAGATAAAAGTTATGGTATTCACGTAGCTAGACTTGCTAACTTACCAGATAGCCTTATAAAAAGAGCTGATGAGATATTAAATACTTATGAATCTAAAAAGGTTAAAAAACAGTTTACTAGTCAAATTAGTATGAATTTTGAAGAAACTAGTACAAACAATAATAAATATGATATAATTATTGAAAAGTTAAAAAGTGTTAATCCTCTTGAAATATCTCCAATAGAGGCACTTAACACACTATATGAACTAAAAAAAGAAATAGATAAAAAGTAAGGCTAGGGTGATAAAATGAATGAAGAATCTCGTGATATAAAAATACCAATCAAAGCTATCGTTGAACAAGCAATGAATCAAAATGGTGCAAGATATGAAGAAGATGAGTTTAATTTATTAAGAAAGTACTTTATTGCATGTTTAAATTTAGGTTACTTAAAGCCAAATGACTTAGTACCAATGGTTAATAAGTTTGCACAAGTGATTAAACTTATTGTATTAAACTATAATAACGTAAATAAAATGGACTATTACATGATTAATGGTAGTGTTTTATACATTAGTGGTGCGTTAAAGAATAGTAATGATATGTTTTATCAGATTAATTTTTATAAGGCGATATCAGAGGTAATTTTAAAAGTAAATGATAAACACGTTGGGATTTCTAGTGCTATATGTGAAATTATAGCAGAAAAAATTTATAATATGGACACTAATGGTTCTAGAATAATTATGCCAAATACAGTTTCAGAACAGCTTGGTGATGAGAAAATTCAAATAAGAGCTGGATACATGAACTACAATCTTATCATTTCACTTTTAAAACAACTATTTATAAGTAAAAATATAAACGAGAACAAGGTTATTAATAGGATGTTTTTTGAAACCTTTGAAGCTGTTATAAACGACTTATTTAATGATAATAATGATAAATTACTTTTGGACGTTTTAGACAAAATTTGCATTATGTATATTAATCGTAAGGTAGCGGGAGTATTTAATCCAACTGAAAAAGAATTATTAAATAAATATCAAATAATAATAAATGAATCTTTTAATAAATTAGATCAAAATTACTTTGCGTTTTGTGCACTAATTACCACGGATGAATTAAGAAAAAAATGCATGAGTAAGTTTAATAAGGAAGGATAATATGAATAGAGGCGAAGCAAGGGTTATAATAATGACCATTTTATATCAAATTCTTATGTATCAAAATAGTAGCATTAGTTATGACGTTAACGACGTGATAAAAGAAAACCTTGAAATAGATAATGAATTCGTTAAGCAAATGGTTACGGGCGTTCTTAATAATAAGACTAAACTTGAGAAAGTTGCAAATGACAACTTAAAAGATTGGAAAATATCAAGACTTGGTCTTACTGATCAAGCAATATTATACCTTGGTTTATACGAGCTTTTATACACCAATACCCCAGAGGTTGTTGCTATTAATGAAGCTGTCGAACTTGCTAAAAAATACTCGGATGAAAAAGTTAAAAACATGATAAACGGTGTCTTAGATAAAATATATCATGAAAAAATAGGCGGATAAATATATTATTAAATACAATATTTAAAAAAAGAGGTATTTTTATGACTAAAACAATAGGAAAAGTAATAGAAGTTTATATACCAGAACAATACAAAAATGGTGGATTATTAGATGTTATGGATAGAACTAATATTGGCTTTAAGGTAATGACTAATAGTGGAATAAAAGATATTGTGGTAGAAGCAAATGAACTAAATGCAATAATAATGAAAAACGATGAAGTCTTAATAATAGAGCAAGATATATCAGGAAAACATTTTGTTGATATCGAAGTTTATGATGGTGATGGTAATGAATAATAATGAATTTCAAACGGTTAGTTTATATAAACATAATGCTGATAGTTATAAAAAAATAAACGCAGCATATGCCACTGGAGAAGATGTGGTTGGAATCGTTCATGCAACGGGTACTGGTAAATCATATAATGCGTTACAACTTGCCTTTGATAATAAAGATAAAAAAATAGTTTATGTGGTTCCCTCAAATGGAATAATTGAGCATATAAAAAAAATAATAGAAAATAATCCAAACTTAGATTTAAAAAGAGATTTTCCAAACTTAGAATTTAGGACGTATAGTAGTTTCGTACCTTTAGATAAAGAAGAAATAGAAAGTATTGATTGCAACTTATTAATTTTAGATGAATTTCATCATGTTGGAGCACCTGTATGGGGAGCAAGAATTAATACCATGATAGAAACTCATCCTGAAATGAAAATTTTTGGAATGACTGCTTATACCATAAGAGATAGAGGAACATCTTATGAAAGAGATATGGCAAATCCTGACACAAATGAAATATTTTCTGGCAAGATAGAAAGTAGATATGATTTATGTGACGCAATGATAGATGGTGTATTACCAAAACCCATATATAAAAGTGCGTATACTAATTTAATTGGGTTAGAAAGTAAACTAGAAGAAAGAGTCCAAAGATTAGATGCTTCTACCAAAGAATATAAAGAATATATGAAGATTTTATCTGATGTTAAAAGAAGAATACATGAAGCACCAAGTATTCCTAACATCTTAAGAAAAAGCATCAAGCCAAATGGAAAATACATTTATTTTTGTCCACCTTGTGCAGAAGATGGTGCTAATGATATAGAAACAATTAAAAAACAAGCACTTCTATGGTTTAAACAATTTATCCCAGAAGAAGATATAGTTGTTTATACTTCAACAAGTAAAATGGGCGAAGATGGAAAACAAAACCGTGATTGTTTTTATGATGATGTTACACTTGATGGTAAAAAGGTTGATAATAAATTTCGCATAATGTTTGCCATAAATCAGTATAACGAAGGAATACATGCTCCTAATATTGATGGTGTAATAATGGGGCGTGGAACAACATCAGATATTGTATATTTTGAACAATTAGGAAGAGCACTAGCTGTTCGAGGAAATACAAAAGATGTTTTTGAAGAACTAGAAAAACATTCAATGGAAGAATTAGTTGAAATGTGTAGAACAAAAGATATTCCTTTTAAAGAAAATACGCCTAAAGAAGAATTAATTGAAAAGTTAATAGCACCAGTAGTAATTGACTTAACTAATAACTATGAATTTATTAAAGAACTTGAAAATAATTTAAAAGATAGAATTAAAAAGATACAAAGTAAAGGTTTAGGTAATCATAGAAATATAAAAATAAGAGATGCATCATTTGATATAGAAATAGAAAATCAAGATTTATTTGCAATGTTAAAATATGTTAGTGATAGATTAACAATGACATGGGAAGAGATGTACAATTACGCAAAGATATATTATGAGCATCACCATGACTTAGAAGTCCCACATATGTTTAAGACTAATGATGGATATACGTATGATGAAAACGGAACGATTAATTTAGGAACCTGGATTACAACCCAAAGAAGAATCACCCCAGTAGAAAGTAAGAGAGGGCAATTACTATTAGAAATAGGAATGCGGTTTGAAAATAAAAATAGTACTTTATCATGGGAAGAGATGTATAATTATGCAAAGATATATTACGAGCATCACCATGACTTAGAAGTTTCCAAAAAATTCAAGACTAATGATGGGTATACCTATGATGAAAACGGGAAGATTAGTTTAGGGCACTGGATTGCATACCAAAGAAGAACCACCCCAGAAGAAAGTAAGAGAGGGCAATTACTATTAGAAATAGGAATGCGGTTTGAAAATAAAAATAGTACTTTATCATGGGAAGAGATGTACAATTACGCAAAGATATATTATGAGCATCACCATGACTTAGAGGTTCCACATATGTTTAAGACTAGTGATGGATATACCTATGATGAAAATGGAGTGATTAATTTAGGGCACTGGATTACATACCAAAGAA
>CANPXR010000046.1 GCA_947586655.1 uncultured Bacilli bacterium
TTGTTTAACTCATCTAAATCATTATTATCTAAATAAGAAGTATAAGTAAATGGCAAATAAAAGTTAGTATCATAAAGATCCCATTTATAAACATAATTATCTAGTTTATCAATCGTTTCAAGCTCTTCGTTAAATAAGTTTAATTTTAGTATGTTAATAAAATTTTTACAACTAAAATCGCCCCTTAAAATATTTAAAAACAAATTCATAAACCGATTAGTTAAAATACCAGTTTTTTCACTTATGGTATGAGGATAACTAAAAAGTAAATTAAAATAAGGATAATATGCTTCAATGTTATTAGACACCATTAAAAAATCACTAAGTTTATTACCTTCCATTACTTTTTTTGAAATATCATTACTTATAAAAGATACCTCATCGCTTATATCATTAAGGGTTTTATAATATATTTTTTTATCTTCTAAAAAGGGTTCTTCGCTTAATTTAATGGTATCATCTATTTTTCTTAACTTTTTTTGCAAGGTTTTATTATAGGCATACGTATTTATTAATACATTTCCTTGCTTACTCATTTTTTTAATAATTTCAAGTTCTAAATTATTTATTTTAAAAAGCTTTAAGAATAAATACTGCCCGCTAAAATCATTATTTTTAAGTACGTGTTCATATAACATTTTCTCATTAATTAATCCGTTATTTAGTAATTTTTTTTCATATTCTTGATAAATGATCTTTAAATCATTAACCTTTTGGTTTTCGTTTAAGTCATAGTAATTAAACAAGTCATAAGTATTAATTAAATCATTTATAAAAGAGCTAGAAATTAAATTAGCATACTGTTTTAAACTACTTGATAACTGTTTTACTGTTTCATACATTATTACGTATTTTTCTTCTTTAGTTGCTAACTTTTTATTACCATTATATATCTTAAGTAAAAAGTTTTTTAAAGTATAACATGTAACGTTTTTATTTATAAACTTTTTTTTATAATAAATTTCATAATTAGAAGGTGTTATTACTACGTATTTTTCTACGTCAGTTAGGTTTTCGCTTTTTACTACTTTAATCATTTTAACACCTTCTTCTAAGTATTATTATAACAAAATAAAAAAGAAAAAGAACCTCTAAGAGTTCTTTTTATCAATCATATTATTTAGAATATACGGTTGCACCAGTATGCTCTTCCCACCATTTTACTCCTTTGTTATAAAAATCAATGATATCCTCATTAGTAAGGGTTTTTCCATCTTTTGCTAAGAACTTTATAGGTTCATCTATATAAGTTGCATTTAACCCTTCAAAAGTAACGTTAAACGTATTTATTGAACTACTTTCAAAAGTTTTTAAACTCTTTATATATTGTTCATCATCACTTAGCTTTACTTCTAATATTACTTTTTCGTCTTTAGCTAAATCTTTAAAAGTATAATTTGAATTAGAAAGATAATTTTTCTTTACCCAGTCATTATATTTATCTCTATTTAAAGTTACTTTATAAGTATGTTGCTTAGCATCAATTAACTCTACTATATCTATTGCATTAATAGTGGTTTTGGTATCTTTCATAACGTCAGTTAACATTGAAACCTCATGGATAGCAGTACCAACTTGCACAGGATGAACGTATACCCAATCATTTAAGTATACTTTCTCCTCTTCATGGTTAGTTTCTTTTTCTACTACCACGCTTGCTTTAGAATCTTTTTTTCCAACATATTTTAAAGAGAAAGTATATTCCTCAACCTTTTTATCATCAGAAAGATAATGAGTTAGTCCTTCTTCCCTATTAAATTTATAAGTAAAGCTTTCTTTATAACCGTTAATTTTATTATTCTTCTTAACGGTAAAACTATTTACTTTGTGAGTGTTTTCAGCAGCTTTATTAATTACTTCTTCAAGCGTATTTACGTTGTTATAATCTACGATGTAAGTTTCTTCTTCATAGTTATTTCCAGCTCCATCAACGTCTACTTTAATAGTATATACCTTACCATTTACACCTGATATTTTAGATTCTTTTATTGCCTCTAAGTTTATTTTCATTGTTTTTAGTGAAGCCTCTTTTGTGTTACCTAAAGTATATGTGTAGTTTTTAACTTCACCATTTGGATTTATAACATTAACAGTTGATACACCTTCTTCAAATTTATTAGATGATATAGTTACTGGGATGTTATACTTGCCACTTTTATCTTGGGTTGTTAAAATGCCAGATAAACTATTATTTTTATTTGTTAAGCCTTCTGTTTTTACTATGGTTAAGGCTGATGCAGGTTTTTTCACATAACGAGCATAAACGATATTTGTAGTATGTGGATCTAGTCCTAACTCATTAGGTTTAGAATTATCCTTGACTTCAATTTTTTCATTTTTTTGAAGGACTAATTTTTCAAAAACTAGATCTCCCGAAACTGGAGCTTTTTTAGATTCATAACCTAATTCACTTACCATAATAGGTTCATCATAATAATATATTTTTATCTTATCATAAGGGCTTGAAGATGGTTGCTGATTATCCATAATAGCCAAGTAATAAATATAAGAATTATTTGGTTTTATATAATAGAAATCACCATAATATGTTTCTACCGTGCTATCAATTCCTTTTTGTACTTCTTTTTTAATTATACTATATCTAGTATTTTTGGTCATTCCCGTTACTGTTATGCTTGCGTCCGGATGAATATTTTCATTTTTTTCTTTTTCTTGCTCTTCACCAGATACAATGCCAGGATGTGCCCAAGTTCTAACTAAAGCCATGGTTGGTTTTTGATAAGATTCATTATCGTTGGTAATTGTTCCATTTACAGTTAACTTACCTTCTACTAAAATATTAGCATGCATCTCATCAGTATTAGTTTCAAGACTTCCCTTAGGCACTTCAATTTCGCCTGATACGTCAATACTATCTACCGTAACAATTGCATCTTTTTCAATCTTTAACTCTGACTTTTTACCGCCAGTAAGTTTTAAGCTCTTTATTGTTACATTACCATTTTGAACATCTATAACCGTATCTTTTCCAACAACTGTTATTGTCTTTTTGGTAACATTAGTCTCAATAGGTTCTATTGTAACGTTTTTACTAATTGTTATAACGTCATTTTCCGTTACGTCACTAGCTACATATATCTTATCGTAACCTTTTTTTAACGCATCACTAATTTTTTTGGCACCTAAATCATTATTTTGATCTACAACAACAAAATCAGAATTAAATTTAAACGTATAGGTCTTATTAGCTACCGCTTTTCCTTCAGAATCAACTAATTTAACGGTATCATTTACATCACCAATCATTATATCAAATGATTTACCACTATACTCTAATTGATCTAAAGTTACCTTATTCTCTTTACCATCTAACTTTTCATTAAATAATTCTTTGGCCAATGCTATTACTTCTTCTTTTGTTTCATTAGAGAATTTCTTATTTTCTCCTTCAAAACCTAAAGAAATATCTTTTATTTCACCTTTTTCAAGAACGTAAGCGATGGTTCCAGGAATAGATGTTTCTGCTAATTCATTTAATGGTAAGTTAGCACTTTTTAAATATATTTCGATTTGATTTTTATTTTTCTCATTTTGTTTTAGGTCAAATTTACTACTAAAATCTTTTGAATGAGTAGTATCAGAACTATCTAAATCTTTTATAACATCACTAATAAATTTATCTACGTTTAACTTATAATGAGCAGTTAAAGTCATGTCTTCTTTTATATCACTTAAGCTTTCAACTTTCGTACCATCAGCTTTGTACCATCCATCAAACTCGCGATAATCTTTTTCTTCATCACTAATAACCGGAGTTGGTAATTCACTAGCCGATTCAATTATAATATCGCTAGGATTTTCCAAAGGCCAAGCTTTAAAAGAAACCCTTACTTCTTCATCAAAAGTAATGTGATAAGTTATTCTTTGTTGTTTGTCTGATAATACGGCTACATTCTTCTTAGGAACAATCGTTACCGTTAAACCACTATTTTCTTTTGAATTTATTTTTTGGCATAAATCATGAAGCGTTTTACCTTCTTCATTATCAAGAACTTCTTTAAAGAAATCTTTTATTAGAGTTTCTGTTAAAGTTTCACTTTTCAATTCTTTTTCATTTGTTCCTAATTTAAGTATAACGGAATCTATTTCATTTGATGCTAAGGCATGTGCTATAGCTAAAGAAATATCCGTATTAGTTATTTCATCTATCTTTTGAGCTTTATTTAATATCTCTAGTTTTAATTCGTACTTTTCTTCTTCTATCTTAAATATATCTCTAACGTTTTCTTTTTCATTTACATGCTTTATAACATCACTAATATATTGTTCAACGTCAATTTCCCAAATAGGATATAACGTTATATCTTCAGTAACTTCTTCGGTAAATTGGTATTCTTTATCCTCACCTTGTTCATCACTTACCTTAACGTTCCAATGATCAAACGTATTGTATTGCTTTTCATGCTCATCGTGTTTTGGAACTTCTGGGTTAGATGGCTTAGCAAATTTTTCACCATCATAAATATCATGAGTTTCCTTTACGTTTCCTTCGTTATCCGTAATCGTTACGGTATGCAAATCTACGAAATCAACGTCACTATAATCAATAACGTATTCTTCACTTGCCGTATAGTTGATATCATTACCATCAGCATCAACGATAATTTTTATAGTCTTATCATTACCATCTTTTTTATCAAGCGCAATATGATGTAAGATAGTTAAAGTATCATTTGCAAAATTCTCTTTCGTGTAAGTAGTAAGACCATTTGCATCTTCTATGGTAACTTTTATGTTATCAGTAACCTTATTTGGTTTAATTGTATAAGTAAAAAAGTATGAATCTAATTCTTCTTTACCAAAACCACCAGTTAATTTTTGTTCTTTTATGGTTCCTGATAACTTATTAGTACTTTGGTCATATTTTAAATCACCATTAGTATGTTTTTTGTTATCACTACTTAACTTAATGTCATTTGGAAATTGATATCCCCACTTATTTAATATGGTTTTATCAGTTTCTGCAACATCTGATTTTTCAACACTAATTTTTGCGGTTGTTATTTTTTGAAGCTTTAATCCAGTTAAATCTAATTCTTTTTTCACTGGCATATATTCTTCTTTTTTACCATCCGTATCTACCGTTATTTCTATTTTTGGATTTTTCTCTAATTTATAAGGATCAACCGGAACTAATACTACAACACCTGGAGTTTTTCCTTTTTCTTTTACATCGAAGTCTTCCCATAGTATTTGTCCTTTTCCGTTCATACCATTTAATTCAATCGTTGTTTTATCACTTGCGTTTTCTATTTCTAATATGTATGCAAAGAAATATAATGGATTATTATACTTTTGTTTATCTTCTTCATTTAAAGTTATTTTATCATTTTTCAACAATAAACCAGATAGTTTACCATCTTCGTTAGTTAGCTTACCATCTTTATATGAATCTTTTTCCTCAAAACCTAAAGCCTTCTTTAAAACACTTGTATAATCCGTTTTACCTTCTAAATCAGTTATCACATTAAACTTAGTCATAATATATTCTGATTGTGTTTGTGGTTTTTTAGTAGTTGTTGGTTTTGTTGTTACGCTTTTTGTTGTGGTTTTTTTCGTTGATGTTACGCTTTTTTTAGCAGACTTTTTAGTTGTTACGTTAACGTTACATTTAGCTTTTTGTTTACCATCCTTAGTTGTTACCGTTATCGTTACCTTTCCTTCTTTTAAGGCTTTTATATTTCCGTTTTCATCTACGGTTACTATACTCGTATCACTTGATATCCATACTAAGTCCTGCTTTTTTGCATCACTTGGTGCTATCGCCACTTTTAAGCTTAATAAATCACCCACGTAAACGTTTAGCACTTTTTTATCTAAACTTATGCTTTCTATTTCTTTAGTTATTTTTTCCCATCTTGCTTCTAGCTTGATATTTTTGTTTATCTTAGTATTAAAGTCAAATAATTCATCATTATAATACCATCCTAAAAACTCATAGCCTTCTTTTTCTGGGTTTTCTGGTTTTTTAATTTTATTATTTTTCTCTACTTTTAAAGCACTTGTTTTATTTCCACCGTTTGTATCAAACGTTATTTTGTACTCTTTCGTTTGGCATCCTTTTAATAATAAGATTATTAAGAGCAACACTATTATTCCTACTATTACTCCTATTATCGTTTTCTTCTTCTTATCCATTTTACTACTCCTTTTTTTGTTTATCTATTTTTATAATATCATAGTCCAAGTTTGGACGTCAACATTATTAATTATATTAAAACCAAGGCATTAAACCTTACATAATAATTATATTATAAAATAATATAAAATAAAGGGTAATCGCCTAAAAATAAAATCCAAATTATGGCAACTTATTTTTGATTAATAAAAATTTAATGTTAAAAATTACGTAAATAATAAAACAACCTCAATAAAGAAGTTGTCTTTTAAATTTTTGCTATGATATTTTAATTTTGCATTCTTATTTGCTGGTCCTTAATTAAATCATAATTAACTAACTTATTACCATCTAAATTTTCTTTGTTAATATCAATACCCGTTATTTGACTATTTTCATAAGTTGTATAGTAGTATATACCTTTATCTAAGTTACAGCATGAACTATAAATAGTAATTTCGTATTTATCTTCGCCCATATGTACGCATCCTCTTTGTTGGTATACTGATGATAAAATATGAAAGAACTGACTAATACTTCCCTTTTCCGAATTTCCTGATAACGAATTCATTTTAGTAAATGTTGCTTTTACAAACCTAGATGCCGATGATAAATCACCTGGTAATCCTAAGGCACCCATACCACGGCTATAAGTTTTAAGATTTAACTTTTTAGAAAAATTATTTTTAGGGGGTTCAATGGATAAATTCATGTAGTTATTTAAGTTAAACATGTGAATGTCAAAGGTTGGATTATTTGTTAAAACGCCTACTTCATTATCATATACTTTTAATCCTTCTTTAACACTTTCAACAGTTATAGATTTTTCTTTATCAGCGATTATCCAGTGTAATGGAGATACTGGTAATTCCTTACTAAAACTTAAATCTACTAAGTTTATTTTATTTAATAGTTCTTTAACTTCCTTAATAGAAGCGCATTGTGATAAAACCCAAGGAATAAACTCAAATGGTGCTACGTTATCTTTAATTTCATCTTCTTGTTTATAATCGGCATTATCCGGAAAATTAAGCCCTGCCATGCCTAACCCTTTTTCATTTATAGCATCATAATATAGTGGATAGTTATCTGCTACGTAAGCCATTCCAATAATAGCGTAATGGTTATTAATATCATTTACTTTTCTAAATTTAAAAGGATAATTCCTAGGGGTTATCGTAACCGTTTCTTTATATGAATATTCTAAGTCTAAATTTCTTCCAAAATAGTGATCTTTTGTGTTATATGTTATTGCCGTACACATAATTATTACCTTCCTTTCATTCTATAATTTATTTTAT
>CANPXR010000047.1 GCA_947586655.1 uncultured Bacilli bacterium
TGTTGCTTGTAACTCTGCTTCATTAAAAAGTAAACATCATGCAAAAGACATGGAATTAATATCAAATGCAAAGACAGATGAGATTGCATACTACTTAAGTCTTGTTGCTTGTAACCCTTATTCATTAGAAAGTAGCGATCATGAAAACGATATGGAACAAATAGCAAATGCTAAAGATGATGCCGAGGCTGAAAAAAGATATCTAACTATAATACATAAATATGAAACTTCTAAATATGAAACTCCAGATAAACGTGAATTAACTAATTCAGAAAAAATAGATATGATATATCAAAATGCTGTTAAATACGTTGATAATGATGAATCAAAAGAACTTCCACCAGAAGTATTTAAAATAGCAAAAAATCCAAAGTAAGATAGAATTATTAAAAAAGTTTGGTATAAATTACCAATCTTTTTTTCATATTAATAGTGGTGATTAAAATGAATAAAGAAAGGTATAAAGAAATAACAAACGAAATTGTTCCTAAAGAAGATAAGTTAAAAAATGGAATAACTGCTTTTATCGTGGGAGGTTTTGTTGGACTATTAGGTCAAATAATAGTATCCGTTCTTGAGGGAAATTTTGATGTAACTCATAAGGACGCAACTTCAATAATGATTATAATTCTTATTTTTATTGCATCTTTGTGTACGGCTCTTGGCTTTTTTGATAATTTAGTTAGTAAGGCAAAGGCTGGTTTAATTGTTCCAATAACAGGTTTTGCGCATGCAATGACATCGAGCATGATTGATTATAAAAAAGAAGGCCTAATTACTGGTATTGGTGCTAACGCTTTTAAATTAACAGGTAGTGTAATCTTATATGGAGTAGTATCTGCATATATTTTTGGTATTATTAGGTACTTATTTTTTGGAGGGTAAAATATGACGATTAATTTTAATAATGTATACTTAAAAGTTGCAGCTACAGTTGCTGGTAAAGATGAAAAAGAAGGTAGTTTTGGTAAATTATATGATAGAACTTATGATGATTATTATACTGGTTGTAAAACGTTTGAACAATCAGAAATGAAAATGATAGATGATTCGGTTACAATAGCGCTTAATAAAGCAAATTTAAAAATCGATAACATTGACGTTATAATTGGAGCGGACCTTTCTAACCAGGTAACAGCTAATTCATATTCTTCAATTAAATTTAATAGACCATACATAGGATTATATAATGCCTGTGCATCGATGTGTGAAGAATTTATCGTGGGTGCAAGCTTACTTCAAGATGAAGGTATTAAAAACATTTTATTAAACGTATCTTCTCATAACATGACCGCGGAAAGACAATTTAGAAATCCCGTGGAATATGGTTGTCCCAAGCCAAAAAGATCTACTTTCACCGTAACGGGTGCGGCTTCATCAATTATTACAAATGAGAAAACTAACATAAAAGTAAGCTCAGTATCGATAGGTACCACAACTGACCTTGGCGTAACTGACGTTTATGATATGGGATCCGTTATGGCACCATCAGCCGCAAGGACAATATATGAACATTTAACCGAAACCAATACCACCGTAGATGATTATGATCTTATTTTAACTGGTGATTTAGGGGTATATGGTAAGGAGATATTAAAGGAGTACATGAAAGAAACCTATGATATTGATCTAAAAAATAAGCATGAGGATTCAGCCTGCATTATTTATGATAGAAAAAATCAGCCACAAGTAAAAGCAGGTGGTAGTGGACCTGCTTGTTTAGCCCTTGTTACTTACTGTGATGTTTTAAATAAAATGAAAAACGGAAAACTAAAAAAAGTACTTCTTGTTGCTACTGGAGCACTTATGAGTCCAACGATGAATAATCAAAAACTATCCATTCCGTCTATTTCACATGCGGTTA
Source organism: uncultured Bacilli bacterium (assembly GCA_947586655.1). Classification (GTDB taxonomy): domain Bacteria; phylum Bacillota_I; class Bacilli_A; order RF39; family UBA660; genus Aphodocola. Next base: position 1,865 of record CANPXR010000047.1, read on the forward strand.
CGTTGGAGGTGGTAAAATGATATTTTTATATTCTTTTCTATTTTGTGGAGTGGTTTGTTTAATTGGTCAAATTATTTTAGATAACACTAATTTAACCCCAGGACACGTAACTAGTTTATTTGTTGTGGTTGGTGCTTTTTTAGACTCATTCGGGTTATATGATAAATTCATAAAATGGTTTGGTGCAGGTACTTTAGTACCAATAACAAGTTTTGGGCATTCTCTTATTCATGGTGCTTTAAAAGCGGCGGAAGATAATGGCCTTTTAGGACTTTTAGCAGGTATGTTTAGTTTAACTTCAGTTGGTATAGTTGCAGCTATCGTATTTGGTTTTATTTTAACCATGATATTTAAAGCAAAGGACTAAAAAAGTTTAAGAATCAGTTTTCTTAAACTTTTTTTATACAACTTTGATAATCTTCTTTAACATCATAGTCCGTAATTAAAGAATATAAGTAGCTAGCTTTTATGTCATCCTTAAAAAGAACTTCATGTTCCTTTTTGAACTTTGTTATTATTGGTACGTTTATTTTATTTTTTACATCTTTTAATATTTTAGCGCCTTTATTTGTTAATCCTAAAACCCGTATGTAATTAACATCTTTATTATAATTTTTCTTTGTCTTAGTTAAAATATGTAAAAGCATTCTTTTAATTCTATTATAAGAGTACCTTTTTGATTTCACCTTTAAAATTAATTCTTCGGTTGTTCTTGCGTTTAGTATTTCCTTTTTTAACTTATTTTCTATTCCTTCATCAACGTCTAGTATTTCACTTAAATAATCATTTGTTAATATCTCATACTTTATGTTATTAAATAAATCGTTAATTGATATGTTATTCACTAGTTTTAATACGTCTTTTGGTAGGGCGTTTTTAATTAAATTTACGTCGTTTAAATTCTTTCTAATTGACGTTGCACTAGTTATTTTTTTATTTACTTCTTCTTCGTTATAGTCATTTGTTCTTTTAATGCTTATGGGAATTATTTTACTCTTGGTCCTTATTATACTTCTTACGTATTCTAACGCTAATACGTCATTTGGCTTATTTATGTTAACTTTACAAACGTCGTTTAAAGATAAAGAGCATGATTTAGGATAGTTGTAACCTAAGTTTAGGTAATGTCTTATTTTTTCATCATATTCTTCGTTATTATTAGTTTTAATAGCTAGCTTTTTAAATAATTCTACGTCGTTTGTTTCAGAGCCAAAAACTAAGTAATCGCAATTTAATTTATTTAATATATCAATCGCCCCATTTGCGTATATACTAGCGGATGATGTAGCTACGTTAAAAGGTAATTCCACGATAAGATCAAAACCATATTTCAAAGCTATTTTTGTTTTATCCCATTTATTTATTACGCTAACGTCTCCTCTTTGGGTAAAGTTACCGATTAAAATAAGGATTAAACTTGCGTCTTTAAACTTTTTTTTAACTTTATTTAGATGGTATAAGTGTCCGTTATGAAATGGATTATATTCTGCTATAACACCAACTTTTTGCACCTAATACACCTTCTTTCTTCTTATATATTAACATAAAAACGCTTTAAAAAAAACTAACACCAACTTTAAGTTGGTGTTAAAAGTATTTTAACTATTTTATCTTATCTTTAAATTCGTTATATAATTTTAATATGTTATCATATGTTCTTTGTGATACTTTTGTCTTTAACTTATTAAATGCCTTAATGGCATCACCTTTATACACTTCCATCCAACAATTCATTATAAAATCATAAATAACTTTATCTTCACCACTTTCAAGAGGCATGTTATTTTTATTTGCAAAATCATTTATATCTTTTAATGATAATCTTTTTAAATATTCTTTTATTAAAACTTCATACATCATAAATCAACTCCTACTTATTATATGAATATCAAGTTGTTTTTATTAACATAATAATCATGAGGTGGTGTATTTTGAAGGAAAATAAAAACCCAGAAGTTATTACAAAAAACAGAATCATTATTTTTTTCCTTTTTATAACCCTATGTTTTATCGTTATGATTGTAAAAATTGGATATTTACAATTATTTAACGTTAAGGCTTCGGTGGCGGAACTTAATAGATTATCAACGAAAAAGGTTTATGGCCCTTCGATGCCAAGGGGAAGAATATATGATCGTAATTATAATATAATCGTTGATAACGTAGGGACTAATTTAATAAGTTATAGAAAAGAATCTGGTATGAAAACAAAAGATGAAATAGAATTAGCCTATATGTTAGCAGAGAAATTAGACGTTAATTATGAAGACTTAACCGAGCGTGCATTAAAAGAATTTTGGCTTGTTAATAACCCTAGTAAAGGTGATGAAAAAATAACAGAAGAAGAAAAAAAAGAGTATGAACGAAGAAAATTAAAAGCATCACAAATAGAAGAATTAAAAATAAAAAGAATAACGGATGATGAACTTAGTTTGTACTCAGAAATTGATAAAGAAGCAGCGTACGTATACTACCTAATGAACAATGGTTACTACTATGATGAAAAAGTAATAAAAGATAATGCCAGTGACGAAGAATATGCGTTCGTAGCACAAAACTTAAGTAACTTAAAAGGAGTTTCTATTTCAACATCTTGGCAAAGAAGTTATCCTTACGGGGATACTTTAAGGCAGATATTAGGCAACGTTTCAACTAGTAAGGGTGGTATTCCTTCTGAATATAAAGCAGAGTATTTAAATAAAGGTTACTCGTTAAATGATAGGGTTGGTCTTAGTTATTTAGAATACCAATATGAAGACGAACTTAAGGGTACTAAAGACGAATATGAGGTTAAAAATGGTAAAAAAAAGTTAATTAAAAAAGGAAGTAGGGGTAACGATATTGTTTTATCAATTGACATTAATCTTCAAAAAGAGTTAGAAAAAGTAATAGAAGAAGAACTTTTAAACGCAAAAAAAGAAGCTAATACTCAGTATTATGACCATACCTCAGTTGTTATTACTGACCCTAAAACCGCGGAAATATTAGCAATGGCATCAAAGCAGATAATTACTACTAGCGATGGTTATAAAATAAAAGATTACACCACAAATCTTCTTACCGGAAGTGATACGCCTGGTTCAATCGTTAAGGGCGCATCAATGTTAGTTGGTTATAAAACTGGTAAGCTAAGGATTGGAGACGTATTTTATGATAAATGCATAAAGTTTAAAAACACTCCCCAAAAATGTTCTTGGAGCACTTCACTAGGAGCGTTAAATGATGTTACGGCACTTAAGTTTTCTTCAAATTCATACCAGTTTCAACTAGCGTTAAAAGTAGCAAACGTTAACTATTATTATAATATGCCAATTAACATTGATGATAGTGCACTTAATACTTATAGAAGTGTTTTTAATGAACTTGGATTAGGTGTTAAATCGGGTATTGATCTTCCTTCTGAAACAGAAGGTTATAAAGGAAAAACATCAAACGCGGGACTATTATTAAATTATGCTATTGGTCAGTATGATACGTATTCAGCTTTACAACTTTCAAGTTATGTTAATACCCTAGCAAATGATGGGGTAAGACTTAAACTTAACTTGGTAAAAGAAGTAAGAAAAGCAACGGATACTGATGAAATAGGTCCAGTAAAGAAAGCTTATGAAAAACAAATTTTAAATGAGGTTGCAATAGATAAAGTATATTTTGAAAGGGTAAAAGAAGGGTTTAAAAGCGTAATGGAAGGATACTTAGGAAAAGGTTACATGGGTAATAGTCCGCTTCCGGCAGGTAAAACTGGTACTTCTGAAAGTTTTTATGATTCAGATGGGGATGGAAAAGTTGATAAAGAAACGTATAGTAAGTCATTTATTGGTTATGCTCCATATAATGATCCGGTAATGAGTATTGTTTCAATATCACCGCACGTTAGTCATAAAAATGGTGTATCCTCATACACTTCTAACGTAAATAAACGAATTGTATCAAGAATTTGTAATATTTTCTTTGAAAATTATAAATAATTTGGTATAATACCCATAGTTATCTTCGAAAAGGAGGGGAATATTATGGCAAAGAAAAATGAAAATAGAGCAAATGTTACTTTAAAATGCCCTAAGTGTGGTGAGTTAAATTATCGTACTCAAAAAAATAAGCATAATGATTCTGAACGTATGGAAATAAGTAAGTTTTGTCCAAGATGCAGATGCCATACTGAGCATAAAGAAACCAAGAATTAATAAGCTTTATGATTATTTTTTATCATAATTGAAAGGAGTAGCAGGATGGTTAACGTAAATGACATTAAAAACGGAATGACGGTTGAAGACGAAGGAAACATTTATCAAGTACTTGAGTTTTCCCACGTTAAACCAGGTAAAGGAGCCGCTTTTGTTAAAGCTAAGCTTAAGAACCTAAGGACCGGAGCTATCGTTGAAAAGACTTATAATAGTAACATGAAACTTGGTAAAGCAAACGTTCAAAGAAAACCAATGCAATATTTGTATCAAGCTGGTGACAACTATAGTTTTATGGACATGAATACGTATGAACAAGTTGAATTATCAAAGAATCAAATTGGTGATGACTTAAAATACCTAAAGGAAAACCTAGAAGTTAGTTTGGTGTATTTTGGTGAAGAATTAATTGGTCTTAATTTACCTGAAAAAATTGATTACGAAGTAACTGATACCGAACAAGCCGTAAAGGGAAATACATCAAGTGGAGCCCAAAAGGACGCAACCTTAGAAAACGGAATGGTAATAAAAGTACCTTTATTTATTAATAAAGGAGAATCGGTTATCGTATCCACTGAAGATGGTAAGTACGTATCAAGAAGCAAGTAGGCTTCTTTTTTTAACTTCTAAAAAGCTTGCATATTTTTCTTTTTTATGATTTTTCCAAGTGTTTTTAGAAGAAATAAAGAATAATTAAAGTGAGAGGACCTATATTTGGGCTAGTAGCTTTCCATCCTACTTAAAAAAAAATAAGGGTGGTGATGCTTATGAAAAAAGAAATCAAATTTCTTAAAGTAGTAATCATCCTTTTAATAATTTTAATATTATTATTAATATATAAAATATAAAAGAAAAGCGCTATCCCAAAGGGGGTAGTGCTTTTCCTAAAAACCCTAGGAAAGCAAACTAGCCTAGTAGGTTGCTCTCACTAAATAAATTATACAACGATAAAAAATATATGTAAACAATTTT
>CANPXR010000048.1 GCA_947586655.1 uncultured Bacilli bacterium
AACTTACTTATATTCGTTGACTTTTATACAAAATATAGTTATTATATAAACATAAAAAAGTTCCCAAAGTATCATACTTTAAGAATTGATAACAGGAGGTGGCATAATGGAATTAACATTTAAAAAAGTCCAGCAACTAGATTCTAAGCAAATATATGACTTACTGCTACCAATTTTTAATGAAATATATTCATCATTTAAATTCGTTAACATTTCTGCTGATGATTATTATATACTAGTTTTAAATGAAATAACCAATTCAAAAAAAACATATAAAGACAATAAAAACTATGTAAATTTTATTAAGAAAAGAATTATATTTCTACTATCAAAAAAAGTAAAAGAAATGCTTTTTAATCCAGAAACTTCGTTTACGTTATTAAATAATTATGTTACCCAAGAATTTGTTAATATTTCTAATTACACAAATGTAATGAAACATTTTGATAATTTAAGTAAATTTTTAGATAAGTATAATTATGTGCTTAGTCCAGATTTATTAATTGAACTTATAACAAAAAATACTAATTTTAATAAAATGATTGAAGTGATTTTTAACAAATTTAAAATTCAAATTATATCCGGTAAAGCAGAAGAACTATTTGATGGTAACTTATCATTAGCAATAGATACATATTGTATGATAAATAACATTGAGATAAGTGAAATAGAAAGCACCATTCAAGAAAATTATGATGTATCTGAATCAGAAGATATAGATATAATTAATATGTATTTAAAAGAAATAGGGGAAAAACCATTATTATCTACTGAACAACAAAGAAAACTTGCTAAAAGAGTTAGTGAAGGTGATACTAAGGCAAGAAAACTATTTATTGAGAGTAACTTGAGATTAGTCGTAAATGTAGCTAAAAGATACGTTGGAAGAAATCTTTCCTTTCTTGATTTAATTCAAGAGGGTAACATTGGATTAATGAAGGCGGTAGATAAGTTTGATGCTTCAAAGGAATATAAGTTTTCAACTTATGCAACGTGGTGGATAAGAGAGGCAATTACCCGTGCAATCGAAAATCACTCGAAAACAATTCGTATTCCGTCATACATGACTGGAACAATTAATAAGTTAAATAGAATTCAAAAACAGCTAACGCTTGAACTTAACAGGGAACCAACTGAGGCTGAACTCGCTAAAAAAATGGATATTACCGAAGATAAAGTAAGGGAAATTTTTAAAATATCTCAGGATCCTCTTTCACTAGAGACTCCAATTTTCCAAGATGACGACTTACACTTAGGTGATTTTTTAAAGGATGAAAGCTCAATTAGTCCAGAAGAATACGCAATTAATGAGGTTTTAAAAGATGAAATTGAAGAAGTTTTATGTACTTTAACACCTAGGGAACAGGAGGTTTTAATACTACGTTTTGGTCTTTATGGCGGTACGTGTCACACCCTAGAAGAAGTGGGAAATATGTTTGGTGTTACAAGGGAAAGAATAAGACAGATTGAAGCTAATGCTCTAATAAAGTTAAGACATCCATCAAGGTTAGAAAAATTACAAGTAAAGGATTATAGTTGTTCTAGTAACGAAAAGAAGGGAGAAAAAATGAAAAAATTTCAAAGTATATATGAGTATTTTAACAATTATACAAAAGAGCAAGTTGATGAAATGTTAACAAAGTTAACCGATAAAGATAGGCAATTATTAGCAATTAGATACGGGCAAGATTTAAATAATCCAGTATTTTCAAAATTAACAAAAAAAGAAAGTAATAGGTTTTATAGTGCGCTAATGCCTAAAATGAGAAAACTATTATCAAATCCAACAAAAGAGATAAAATCAAGAAAACCAAGCCAAATAAAAGAGGAAGTAAAGCAGCCAGTAGTAGAACAAACAAATGTCGAATTAATAACTAAACCAACTGAATCAAAATATCATACAATAAATGAAGAAATGTCAAAAGAAGATTATATTAGGATTTTAGAATTATTAAGAACTCCATCATTTGAACAGATAATGAGTACCCTATCAGTAAAAGAGGCGGTAATAATATCATTAAAATTAGGATATATAGATGGAAAGTATTTTAAAACAGAAACAATATCAGACTTTTTAGGAATAGATCAAATAGAAATAAATGAAATAATGAAAAAAGGATTATCAGTGTATAAGGAAAGTATAAATAACTTTATAGATAGCGCTATAGAAATAGTAACAGATCAAACAAAACAAGGAAGTGCTATATCTATGACAAGTAAAAAATCACAAAAATAAAGATAAAAATTATATAAATAATTAATGTTTAAGAATATTAAAATATAAAATTAAAGCCACTATACAAGTGGCTTTAATTAAATTATATAGTACAAATAAATATATGCAACTAAATCTTTTATTTTTTTCATAATAAAAACTTAAAGATAGAAGTATTCTAAGCAAGATATTAATAATATTTATTATAATAAGTAATTATTTATTATAATAAGTAATTATTTATGTTTGATTTTTAACTATTTATGATATAATATCTTTATAGAATAGAAGGGTGAGTGGTAAAATGAAAATAATTGAATTTATATTATTACCATTTATATTTATATATAAAGGTTTTATATCTGTTTTATTAATACCTTACTACTTTATTTTAGGAATAATAAAAGTATTTAACCTTATTATTGGTAAAAATACTACTAAAGAAATAAGTACTATTCCTGAACTTAAAGATGGGCAAAAAGTAAAAGTTGTTAAAGGAGTAAGGTCAGCTTATGAAAAAACAGATAATCATTCTAACACTCAAGATCCAGCAAAATTAAAAGAAGCTAAGGATAAAAACGCCCTTAAAAAACAGGCTGAATTTGAACGATTGGTAAAAAAGGCAAGACAAGAGGAAGAAAAAAGAGTAAAAGAACAAGAAAAACTTAGAATAGAAAGAGAAAAAAAAGAAAACGAAAGAAAAAAGAAAGAACTTGAATTAACTAAGCGTGAAGAAAAACTGGAAGAAGAAAGATTAGCTAAAGAAGAGGAGTTAAGAAAAAAAGGAGAACCAGTTACCTTCGATGAAAAATTAAAAGCTTTTTATAAGAAAATTACTTTTAACAAAAAGGAAACTCTTGAGTTACAAGCCAAAAAGGCCGTACTTGACGAGCAATTTAAGGATAAAAATAATAATACATCGAGGTTTGAAAAACCATTAATATTTAATTATGTTGCTAAAAACCCAGCTGGTGAAATTGAAAAAAGTAGTATTGAGGCGTTATCGCGTGTTGATGTTCACTCATTTTTACTTGCTGAGGGTTATGAGGTATACGAAATAACCGTTGCAAAAACATCAGGTGGTTTTACGATGGGTGGCACACATAAAATTAAAAGAAGTAGATTGATATTTTATCTTTCCCAATTATCTGCTTACTTAAAATCTGGAATTGCTTTAGCGGAAGCCGTAAAAATACTATATGACCAAGCTAAAAAACCTAAAGAAAAAAAAGTATGGAGGGCGGTATACTACGATTTATCAATGGGTGACGTTTTATCAGTTGCCATGGAAAAAAGAAAGGATGCTTTTCCAAAGTTACTTATAAACATGATTAAAACGGCTGAAATGACTGGTAATTTACCAGAAACGTTGGATGATATGGTTGATTATTATACCGAGTCAGAAAGCACGAAAAGGCAAATGAAAACAGCGATGATGTATCCAGCGGTAGTAACGGTTTTTGCTATCATCGTAGTTACTTTTATCCTTATGTGGGTAGTTCCTCAGTTCGTTGATATATACGCTGATTTAGATAGTGATTTACCCGCTATTACTAAGTTCGTAATTAGAATTAGTGATTTTCTTAAGAATTATTTGTTATACATTCTAATTTTTATAGTTATCTTAATATTAATATACATATATTTATTTAAAAATATTAAGATATTTAGAAAAACGATGCAGGAATTTATGATGCATTTACCTGTTTTTGGAAATATAATAATATATAATGAAGTTACGATTTTTACTAAAACGTTTGCAAATTTAATAAATCATAACGTTTTTATAACTGATTCAATGGAAGTATTAAGTAAGATAACTGAAAATGAAGTTTACAAAAAACTTATATATGATACTGCTAAGAACTTAACAAAAGGTGATAGCATATCAAAAGCATTTAAGGATCACTGGGCTTTCCCAAACATTGCGTATCAAATGCTTCTTACCGGAGAAAAAACTGGTAGGCTAGGTCCTATGATGGAAAGGGTTTCCGATTACTATCAAGAACAACATAGAACTATCATAAATCAGATGAAAACCTTAATTGAACCAGTTTTAATCGTAACATTGGCGATACTAGTTGGAGGTATTTTACTTGCGGTTATAATTCCAATGTATAGTATGTATGAAGCTTTTTAGGAGGTATTATTATGAGTCTTGAGCTAACAACTGGTATAATGATGTTTTTCTTCGGAATGGTATTTGGATCATTTTATAACGTGGTAGGGTATCGTTTACCTAATAATATGTCAATTGTATATCCATCTTCACATTGCCCAAATTGTAATCATAAACTTAAATTTTATGAATTGATACCAATTATTTCCTATTTATTTTTGCTTGGTAAGTGTAAAAATTGTAAAAAAAGAATATCACTATCGTATCCTTTTTTTGAGGCCTTAACCGGTTTACTTTTTTTACTTTCATACTTAGTTTTTGGTATAAACATAAAATTCTTTATAAGTATTACTTTCATATCAATATTAATAATCATAAGTATAAGTGATATAAAATATTACATAATACCAGATGAGGTTTTAATAGTTGGAAGTGCGCTTATTATAATTGAACTACTAATTAATTGTTTAATACAAGATATAAGTATTTTAAATGGTGTTGTGCTACCTATTTTAAATGGATTAGGAGCCTTTGCGGTACTTTATTTGTTTAAAATCTTTGGTGACATGGTATTTCAAAGGGAAAGTTTAGGTGGGGGAGACATTAAATTATTATTTGTAATAGGGCTCGTGTTAGGATTTGATATGTCTATAGTAACAATATTTATTGCCTCATTTATCGCGTTACCACTATCAGTTATAAGTCTTATAAAAAACGATAGCAATATCTTACCGTTTGGGCCTTATTTATCCATTTCCGCGGTACTTATATTATTAAGTGAACTTAACTTAGAATCAATATTACAATTCTTTATTAAATAATAAAAACTATCGAAATTTATTTGAACTTCGATAGTTTTTTATAAATCAATCATTTCCATTTCGTTAAAATTATTTTCGAGGTTATTACTCTGATTTTGTGAATTTATTTGCGATCCCATAGTAGGAGATGGTATAACTTGTGGCTGTACAAATTGCGGTTGTGTTGCCTGTTGATGCGTAACTGGTGATTCTACGTTTGGTGTTTGTGCTAGTGGTGAAACTGATTCATTTGAAGTTGTATTATTTGATTGATTTAGTACTATTTTACTTGACTCATCATCCAATCCTACTAGCCTTAATATTTCTTCAATCGTTGTTATATTTTGAATTACCTTTTGTAAGCCATCTTGTAAAAGGGTAGTTGTTTCATCAGTATAAACTAACTTTCTTAATTCTTCTTTAGATACCCCATTTGCAATGGCATCACGAATCTCTTGAGTTATAATTAGTACTTCATGAATAGCTATTCTTCCTTTATAACCACCAACACATTCAGAACATCCTTCTGCGTAGGCAAGTTCATTTACGTCTATTCCTAGGTTTGTTTTAATAAGTTTTTTTTCATAGTCAATCGCAGGTCTTCTTTTCATGCAATGTGGGCATATTCTTCTTGCTAGTTTTTGTGAAACGATACCATTTAAAGAACTAGCTAGTAAGTATGTTTCAACGTCCATATCCCTTAAACGTTCAATCGTATTTAAAGCGTTGTTAGTGTGTAAGGTAGACAAAACTAAGTGACCAGTAATTGAAGCTCTTACGGCTATTTTTGCGGTCTCATCATCACGAATTTCTCCAATCATTATTATGTCTGGATCCTGACGTAAGATAGAACGTAGTACGTTAGCAAAGGTAAGCCCTATTTCACTATTAACCTGAATTTGATTTATACCATCAATGTTCATTTCAACCGGATCTTCTACCGTAACTAGGTTAACCTTTGGAGTATTAAGTAGCTGAAGCAATGAATAAACCGTTGTTGATTTACCAGAACCAGTAGCACCAGTTACTAGGATTATTCCATTAGGTTCTTTTATTAATTCTTTCATTTTCTTTAAGTTATCAGGGGAAAAACCAAGACTTTCAAGCCCGTTTAAGCTAGATGAGTAATCAAGAATACGAATAACTATTTTTTCTCCTTCATTAGTTGGAAGAGAAGAAACACGCATGTCAAGATTAATGTCTTTTATGGTTGTTTTAATCGCACCATCTTGAGGTAACCGTGATTCAGTAATATCCATACCTGAAATAATTTTTAGTCTTGCAATAAGATTTTTTCTAATGTTTTCAGGAATAATCGTATAATCAATTAAAATACCATCAATTCTAAATCTTACTTTAATTGTTGTTTCCTTAGGGTCAAAGTGAATGTCACTAGCTCCAGCTTCGGTGGCGGTATATATAATTTCATTAACTATATCTGTTATAGGTAACTTTGTAAAATCAATTTGCTTAAGCATAGTTAATCGCTCCCTTATTATTCCTTTTTTACTCTTTACTATTTTTATCTTTACCCTAGATTTTATTATAATATTATTATATAATATATTTTAGAATATATCAAGATAGAAAAAAGGGTGATAAAGATGGTAAAAACAAACAATAAGGGTTTTTTTATGGCGGAAGCAATCGTTATGATTGCCTTAGTTACAACGGTTATGGCATTCGTTTATCCAAACGTTACAAAGCTATACGAAAACTATAAAAATAGAACCTTATACTATGACCAAACAGAAGATATATATGCTTTAAAGGCGGTATATACAGTTTTAACTGATAAAATTGTTTATGCGATTGAAAATAAGGATACTAATACACTAATAGATATAGACTTAGATGAGTCATTT
>CANPXR010000049.1 GCA_947586655.1 uncultured Bacilli bacterium
ATGCAAAAGGTAATTAATGCTATGCCTACTGATGAGCACATTGATGCTAAGTTAGTTCTTGAAATAAATGAGAACCATGATATAGCTAAAAAGATAAAAGATTTGTATGAAAACGATAAAGAAACTTTAAAAAAATATACAAAAATTTTATATAATGAAGCAAGGTTAATAGAAGGTCTTCCTGTTACTAATCCAACTGAGTTAAGCAATTTAGTTTGTGAGTTATTATCTAAGTAGTTGTATTAAAGGCTTTAATATTTAATGCCTTTTTTTCATACAATAATTTAGGTGATTATGATGAAAAAACTCTTTGTTATAATTCTTATACTTTTAATTATCCCATTTAAGGTAGGTGCGTATAATCTAGGTGAAGCGGCCGTTTTAATGGAGGAGGATACCAAAAGGGTATTAGTATCAAAAAACATGAGTAAAAAAAAGCTTATTGCATCAACCACTAAAATAATGACCGCGATAATTGCAATAGAGTCAGGGAAGATGAATAAGATGGTTAAGGTAAGTGATAAAATTTTAGAAAGTTATGGTTCTAATATATATTTATCGATTGGTGAAAAAATGAAATTAGAAGACATGGTTTATGGACTTATGATGCAAAGTGGAAATGATGCTGCTTTAATGATTGCGGATTACCTTGGTGGTGAAGAAAAGTTTGTTAAAAAAATGAATGAAAAAGCAAAGAAAATTGGAATGAAAAATACTATCTTTTTAAATCCTCATGGTCTAGATGAAAAAACAGAAAATTATTCAACGGCATATGACATGGCACTTTTAATGCGTTATGCAAACTCTATTCCTTTATTTAAGAAAATAACTGGATGTAAAAAGCATACGGTTAAAACTGATAACAAAACGTACGTTTGGTCTAATAAAAACAAGCTTCTTTATACTTATAAATATGTAACAGGAGGTAAAACGGGATATACTAAAAAAGCCCATCGAACACTTGTTACTTCCGCAAGTAAAGATGGCTTAAATTTAATTGTTGTAACCTTAAATGATGGTAATGATTTTAAAAATCATAAAGAGTTATATGAGTATGGGTTTAATAATTATAGTATGCAAAAGGTCTTTGATAAAGATAATATGAATTTGCCAGATAAAAAAATATACGCGCTAGATGATTATTTTTATCCGATTACGGACTCTGAAAAAGCTTTAATAAACATCGATTATAAAATAAAAGAAAAACAAAAATACAAAAATGATGAAGAGGTAGGAAAAGCGATAATAAAGCTTGGTAATAAAACCATCCATGAGGAAAAGCTTTATATTAAAGTTAAAGAAAAAGATAATGTTAAAAAGGAAAATAAATTCTCTAAATTTTTTGGTAAACTTTTTAAATAAGTATGTTATAATATAGCGTATGAAGGTGATTTTATGAAAAAAAACAATAGCAAAAGTGATGAAAGTGTTTTAAAAAATAGAATACTTAAAATATGTCTAACCGGTGCACTACTTGCATCATCAACTCCTTTTTTTATGGTAATGGAAAGAAACAACGATAAAAAGTTCTTTTCTACTCCAGAGGGAATAGCTCAATGTATAATGTGTTCTGATGGTGAGGAGGCATCTGGTATTTTAAGGAATAAAATACATAAGATAGGTGATGTATCAATTGATGGTGAACAATTGGTTGATATGTTATTAAAATATAGTGATCAAGACCAGGATTATTATGAAAGATTTTTAATTAAGCAAGATGGAAAAGAAGATGTTTATATGATTGACGGAAATTATTTTTCTGAAACTGGTGGCGAGGTGGTATCGGTAAGTAAGACTTTTCATGATGGAGAAGTTGACATAAATTATTTAAAAACAAAATCATACGAAGATTTAATGGGCTATGAGTTAAAAGTTTATATCGATGATGATGACGTTAGAAAAGTAAATAGTGTTCTTGTAAAAAAATAATTAAGTGTTAATTATTTTTTTTATTATCTCTTTTCTTGACATTAAACCAGATAAATCTTACAATAGAATTGTATATTAATTATACATAATAAGGAGGAATTAAAATGGGAAATATCATAATTCCTGTTTTACTTCTAATAGTTGGATTATTTGTTGGAGCGATTATCGCTTTTGTCGTAATGACATTAAAAAAGAAGAATGAAGAGCACAAAGCTTCTAATATTATTGAAAAAGCAAAAAAAGAAGCTGAGAAGGCTAAAAGAGATGCTCTTTTGGAAGCTAAGGAAGAGTCCTATAAATTAAAGCTTGAAGTTGATAAGGAATTAAAGGAAAAGAAAAACGAAATTAAAGCTAACGAGGAACGTTTGTTACAACGTGAAAGTAGTATAGATAGGCGTGATGGATTACTTCAAAACAGAGAACAAATGTTGGATGAAAAAGAAAATGTAATTAACCAAAAACAAAAAGATATTCAAAAATTAGAAGAAAAAGCAGAAAACGTGATTAAGGAACAAATAGAGAAATTAGAAAAAATATCTGGTTTTTCTAAGAAACAAGCGAAAGAAGAAATAATGAAACAAGTAGAGATTTCAATGAGCTCTGAAATCGCAGCATACATCAAAGAAAAAGAGGCAGAAGCTAAAATAGAAGTTGATAAAAAAGCTAAAAACCTACTTGTTGAGTCAATGCAAAAATACGCAGCAGACGTAACTAATGAACAAACTGTTAGCGTTGTTACGTTACCTAGTGACGACATGAAGGGAAGAATTATTGGTAGGGAAGGTAGAAACATAAGAACCATTGAGGCCGTAACTGGGGTTGATCTTATCATTGATGATACCCCAGAAGCGATTGTTTTATCAAGTTTTGATCCATTAAGAAGAGAAATAGCAAAGCAAACGATAGAGTCGTTGATAAAAGATGGAAGAATTCATCCCTCTAGAATCGAAGAATTATATGATAAAACTTGTAAAGAATTAAACGTAAAAATAAGAGAATATGGTGAAGAAGCTATGTTTGAGCTTGGTATTACAAAACTTGATCCTGAACTAGTGACTATTTTAGGGAAACTAAACTTTAGAACTAGTTATGGTCAAAATGCTTTACAGCATTCTAAGGAAGTAGCCCATTTAGCTGGCATAATGGCCGCTGAATTAGGAGAAAACGTTGCCGTTGCAAAACGAGCTGGTTTACTTCATGACATTGGAAAAGCAATTGACTTTGAAGTGGAGGGAAGCCATGTTCAAATAGGGTCGGATTTGGCCAAGAAATATGGTGAAGATAGTGTTGTTGTAAACGCAATAGAATCACACCATGGTGATAAAAGCGCAAGTTCCATTATCTCTGTACTTGTTGCAATAGCCGATGGTTTATCAGCGGCAAGACCTGGAGCTAGAAATGACTCCTTAGAGAATTATGTTAAAAGACTTGAACAATTAGAATCAATTGCCATGGATTTTGATGGGGTTGAAAAAGCATACGCAATGCAAGCCGGAAGAGAGTTAAGGGTAATTGTTGAACCAGAGAAAATTAATGATATAGGAAGTTATAAAACTGCCCGTGATATTAAGGATAGAATTGAAAAGGAAATGCAATATCCAGGAACTGTCAAGGTAACGGTAATAAGAGAAACTAGAGCGACTGAGGAAGCTAAATAGTTTCTTTTTGATTAATGAATAATTTTTATAAGAGGAAGAAACATGAAATTAAATTGTGAAAGAATACCACACTATAAATTAAAAAAGGTACCAATGCAAGATGTATTAAAATTTGTTACAGTTGATAAAACACACTTAAAAGAAAAAGATACATGGTACATGATAGATGACAAACTAAGTTTTTTTAAACCAAGAAATGATTACAGAATAATTGGAGAACTTCTTTGCAGTGACATAGAAACGTCCCTTGGAATTAAGGCGGTAAAATATTACTTAGCATATATAAATGGACAATTAGGACTAGTATCAGAAAATTTTCAAGAAGAAGGTAATGGATACTATCATGTAAGTGATTTATATAAATCATCTATTTCTTCAATAAAAGCCTTTGGACAATATTCTTTTAAAACTTTACATGATTATTTTGGTGTTAAATTAGAAGATAATAAAGATGCTTTAAAAAAAATAAGAACTCAGTTAGCTCAGTTATTTATTTGTGATTATTTAGTGCATCAAGAAGATAGAAATTATAATAACATAATGTTTGAGATGATTGTATCAGGCATACACCATAAATTTGGTTCAATGGAATCGATTCATGGAAGAAGCATAGATTCCGTTTCGCTTACTAAGATATTCGATAGTGAAAAAAGCTTTTCGATTGGAAGAGATGGTGTATATGATTATAAGATAGACAAAATTTGGGATACGTCATTTTTGGTAACTCCAGATACAAAAAAAGGATTTTTAGACGAGGATAAAACAATTGATATTAATTTATTAACCTTATATATGGATTATCCTGATTTAACTAGAAATTTTATGGAGAAAATAGTAAATGAATTTAATCCGCAGAGAATATTAGAAAAATATAGTCAAGGTAACTCGCAACTGATTATTAGGCCTAATAATGTATCATATATTGATAACATGCTTACTAGAAGGCAAGAAGGTATCCAAAAAATACTTGAGTTGTAAAGGGCATTAAATGCTCTTTTTTTTCATATTATTTAACAGGAGGTTTTTTATGGAAAACATACTTAACTATTATTATAGTCTTCATCCACAAGAAATTTCTCATAAAGATGATAAGTATTTCTTTGAGTACCTTAATTTTAAGTATGTTTTTGAACCATTTACAAGACCACTTTCGGACATAGATTGTTTATACAAAATAAATAGAGAAATGATTTCAAGGGGAATTTTAGTTCATGAGATAATCATTAATAACGAAAATAAAATAATAACGTACGTTAATAACACACCTTATGTTTTGATGGAGTTGTACGTTAATTGCGATGTAAGAATAAATTTATTTGATTTGTGTTATATTAATAATAATTCAGTTGGCATAGAGTGTGAAAAGCTTTTAAACAGATATGATTGGGTTACTTTATGGGAAACAAAGAATGATTATTTTGAAGCTCAAATAAATGAGATTGCAAAAAAATATCCAAATCTTTGTAACTATGCAAATTATTATATTGGTTTAGCAGAGAATGCTATTATGTATGTAAAGGAAGCAAATAAGATAGAAGAAACAACCTTAATAAGTGTTTGCCATAAAAGAATAAATTCAAAAAACACATTATTTGAGTTATATAATCCACTAAGATACGTATATGATTTTAGGGTTAGGGATGTATGTGAGTACATTAAATCAGCCTTTTTTAACGGTGAGAATTCATATGAAATCGTAAAAGAGTATTTTAAGAATAACTATATCAGTTATAAGGAGGCCTTATTATTTTATGGAAGGCTCCTTTATCCATCATATTTCTTTGATTTGTATGATGATATAGTTAATAATGATCTAAGTGAAAATTTAATTGAAGATATAGCTATAATGTCTTGTGATTATGAATTATTTTTATATAAGGTGTACGTGTTTTTATCTAAATTATATAGTAGGTATATTCCTCCTGTTGAATGGTTAATAAAAAGAAGCTATACCTAAGCTTCTTCTACGTTTATAACTTTAATGACTTCTGGCACCTCAGAAACTAACATCTCTTCTATCGTGTTTTGAATGGTTATGTCTGCAAACATACACCCAGCACATGCACCTTTAAGTTTTACGTAACAAATTCCATCTTCAAATTTTACGAATTCAACGTCTCCACCATCATTATTTAGATATGGTCTTATTTTTTCAAGTATTTCTATAATTTTTTTATCTGTTTTATTCACTCTTATCACCAATTAAATTATACCCTAGGACGTTTATAAAGTAAAGTAATTTGTACTAGCTAGTTGATGTGTGGTATAATACGTTTTGGAAGGTGCTAATTATGAATAAATATAAGGAAGGAGACGTTGTTCAAGCAAGAATAACAGCAATTGAAAAATATGGGGCTTTTGCATCGCTTGATGATGAATATAGTGGACTTATTCATATATCAGAGATAACTGATAAGTTTGTTAAGGATGTAACTGATTTCATTGAAGTAGGGGATTTTATTAACGTAAAAATACTATCTATTCCGCAAGAACATAATCAATTAAGGTTGTCTGCTAAAGATGTTAATAATGAGCTACACGAAAACAAAAGAAAACAGATAAAAGAAACTGTATTTGGTTTTTATTTACTTAAGATGTCGTTACCAAATTGGATAGCTGAAAAAATGGAAGAGATTAACAAAAAAAGCTAAAACTTACTTGACATTCTCTTAAAATATTGATATATTTATATACGTTCTTATGTATGTATTTTGGACGCTTAGCTCAGTTGGTTAGAGCACCTGCCTTACAAGCAGGGGGTCATAGGTTCGAGTCCTATAGCGTCCACCATTTATTATGCCGAAATAGCTCAACTGGTAGAGCAACTGACTTGTAATCAGTAGGTTGCGGGTTCAAGTCCTGCTTTCGGCACCATTTGGGGAGATAGCGAAGTGGCTAAACGCGGCAGACTGTAAATCTGTTCCTTCGGGTTCGGTGGTTCGAATCCACCTCTCCCCACCACTTAAGATTGCCTCGTCGCCAAGTGGTAAGGCATCAGACTTTGACTCTGACATGCGCAAGTTCGAATCTTGCCGAGGCAACCAAATTATATTAGTAGTACGTCCTGTTAGCTCAGCAGGTAGAGCATTTGACTTTTAATCAAAGGGTCATGCGTTCGAATCGCATACAGGACACCATTGCCCGAGTGGCGGAATTGGTAGACGCACAGGACTTAAAATCCTGCGAGATTCATACCTCGTGCCGGTTCAAGTCCGGCCTCGGGCACCATTGACGTTT
>CANPXR010000050.1 GCA_947586655.1 uncultured Bacilli bacterium
TAGGAAGAGCAACCTACTAGGCTAGTTTGCTTTCCTATTTGTGTATAGGAAAAGTTACTATCCCCCTTGGGATAGTAACTTTTCTTTTATATTTTAAGTACTAGCAATGCTAATAGTAAAATTAAAAGTATGTTTATTACTTTAAGAAATGTGTTTTCTTTTTTCATAAGCATCACCACCCTTCTTTTACAAGAAAAAGTGGAAAGCAACTAGCCCAATTTATAGGTCCTCTCATTTTAATTATTCTTTGCCTACTTCAAAAACACTCGAAATTTAAAAAGATTAAAGAAGTAAATTTTTTATTTAAGGCCACGTTTTTTTCTTAAGAAAACTTATCTTAAATATTAAAAAATGATTAATACTAATTAGTACTAATCATTTTATTTTTTTTAATTTGTATCTTCATTTTCCGGTTTCATCAAAGGAAATAATAAAACGTCTCTAATGGATGATTGCTCAGTAAATAACATTATTAAACGATCTATTCCGTATCCTATACCACCTGCTGGAGGCATTCCGTACTCTAGTGCTTCGACAAAATCCATGTCAATATCATTAGCTTCCTCGTTTCCAAGTTCTTTTTCTTTTAATTGAGATTCAAATCTTTCCAATTGATCAATTGGATCGTTTAGCTCTGTGTATGCGTTGGCACACTCATGCCCAGAAATAAATAATTCAAATCTATCTACAAACCTTGGATCAATAGGATTTTTCTTAGTAAGTGGTGATATTTCTATTGGGTGACCATACAAGAACGTTGGCTGAATAAGTGTTTCTTCAACGTATTTTTCAAAAAATAAATTAATTATATGTCCCACTGTTTTTTCATGTTCTTGAACTTCTATATCATGTTCACTTGCTAATTTAAGAGCTTCTTCTACCGTCATATCCTTTTTAAAATCGACACCAATTTTTTCCTTAATTGCATCAACCATGGATATTCTTTTCCATTTCCCATCCAAATTAATTTCGTGTCCCAAATAATTAAACGTTGTCTTACCACAAACTTCTTTAGCTATTGTTTGGTACATTTCCTCTGTTAAGTTCATCATTCCTTCAAGGTCAGAATAAGCTTCGTATATTTCCATCATAGTAAACTCAGGATTATGTTGTGGATCCATTCCCTCGTTTCTAAATGTTCTTCCAATTTCATATACTTTTTCCATACCACCAACTAATAGCCTTTTTAAATTAAGTTCCAAAGCTATTCTTAAATACATATCCAAGTCTTGAGTATTATGATGCGTAACAAAAGGCCTTGCGGAAGCTCCCGTTAAAAGAGTTGTTAAAATTGGGGTTTCAACTTCACAAAAACCCTTTTTATCTAAAAAGTTTTGTATGCACCTAATAATTTTAGGCCTCATAAAAGCTACTTTTCTTGCATCATCATTCATTATTAAATCAACGTAGCGTCTTCTATATCTTTCCTCTTTATCCGTTAACCCATGATATTTTTCTGGAAGTGGCCTTAAGGCCTTTACTAAATGAGTATATTCTAAGCATTTAATGGTGATTTCTCCGGTTCTAGTTTTCATTACCTTTCCCCTTACACCAACAATATCACCTAAATCGGCACTTTTAAATAAATCGTAACACTCTTCACCAACATCGTTAATTGATATATATATTTGAATTAATCCGGTTTTATCCTTGATGCTAAAAAATGATGCTTTTCCCATTTTCCTTATAAACATTATTCTACCCGCAACGATATATTCATCATTTATGTTTTCGAATTCATCATGATCAATACCTTGATATTTTTCTTTGATTTCCTTCGCATAACCAGATCTTTTAAAAGAATGCCCAAATGGATCTATACCAAGCTCATTTAATCTTTGAAGCTTACCCCTTCTTACTTGTTCTTGTTCACTTAACTCTCTCATGCTAAAACACTTCCTTTGTATGGATATTATATCATATTTTTTATTATTTAATAATCTTTACTTACTTTTAGTACAAACATAATCTTTTCTTTCTAAATCCTTAATCAAATCGCTAAGACTTCTATTGGTATTAATTTTAAAATAACTAATTGGAAAAACACTTTGATCAATGTTACTAATTCTATCGTAATCAAATAACTCGTAATCAAGATATGTTAAAACCTTAAATAAACTCTCATTTGTTTCATAAACGTAAGTAAAACCCTTCATTCCGTTAGAATTTATAATGACTGGAATTTTTTCATTCTTTATGTATGGAATTTGCCCCTTATATTCGTTAGTTTTAGCGATATAATTATATTCTCCTTCAACGTATAAAATATCGTTATTTTTATATTTTATTTTGTACCAATCGGTAACCTTATAACCTACGTCTTCTGCCTCATAAGAACATTTTATAATCTTTTCTCGTTTATTCGCGTAATTAATAGCAGCATAAATTACGATGATTAACACTAAAAATCCTAAAGTAAAATAAATAAGTGTCTTTATATCAAAAGGTTTACTTTGCTTTTTTTCTTTTGAAACAAAATCTTCTTTTAAATATTCTTCTTCATCAAAATCATTATTTACTTCATCAGCGTTCATGCCATCTAAAGTATTAACTGAATCATTTAAATTATTAGGGTTAATATCATTTAAATTATTAATTGACTCGTTTGAATCATTATCGTTAGTATTACTTAAACTATTAATATTTTCCATTGAAGTTTTTGCTACGTTGCTAAATTCATCCTCATCATTAAAATTTTTATTTAAATCATCATTACTGGTATCTATTTCTATTACATCATCACCAAAAATATCATCAATTGCCCGCTTTATATCATCATCTTTTTCTTCCATGGCTAACCCTCCTTTTATTCCTTATAAATTATATCATACATAAGTTTAATAAACAAGAACGTAAAAGAAAAAATGCTATTAAGCATTTTTATCAGTTAAATCATTATTCTTTATTATAAATAAATCATTATTCTTAGAAAACGCATAAAATATTTCTTCAATCCTTATGTTTTTATCAATTAAAGTATTTAAAAGCCATCTTTTACTTTTACCTATGTTATATAAATTATCAAACTGAACTTCACCATCTAGTACAATCGGTAGCGGATAAGTTTTTTTGTCCTTTTTATCATCTTTTTTAAATACTGATAACTTTCCGTTTATTTCTAAGATAGCATAATCAACCTCATCAATACTTCTAATATCTTTCTCCCTTAATTGTAAAAGTAAATCATCCAGGGTATAACGCTGTTCAACCATGCTTTTAAAATCAATTACTCCCCTTTTTATAATAACAACTGGTTTACCATCAATAAACCTTCTAAATTTACTATTTTTTAAAGATACTTTAGATATTAAAATTTGTAAAACAACAAGAATTACAACGGGTACTAGATTAAACAAAAAATTTTCTTTATGTTCTATTGCCATTGCAACTAACTCCGCTATTAAAATGAAGACTACCAAATCAAAAGTTCCTAATTGACCCACTTCTCTTTTACCCATTATTCTAAAAATAAAAGCCACCAAAATATAAATAAAAAAAGTTTTAAAAATAATTAAAATATATTGCATATCATCACCATTAGTATTATGTTATTAATCATATTTTTATATTCAATTAATATATTTTAATAGAGGTGATTTAATGAAAAAGTATTTATTTCCAGTTTTATGTACCCTAGGAATATTTGTTATTGGCATCTTTTTATCAAGCATATTATATTACTTTAACATAACGAGTGATAAATTAAATAACATATTGTTATACCTAATAAGTATAGTAGGTTTTTTTACCGGTTCGTTAATTTTTTCAAAGGAAGCTAAATATAAGGGTATAATAAATGGACTAATATATTTTATATCCTTATTTATTATAATGATAATATTATCCTTACTAGTATTTAAAGTTAATTTTAAATTAAGTAATGCGGTATACTATCTTATAACGCTTGCATTTAGTGTGCTAGGTGGAATTATTGGTAAAAATATAAAAGAAGAAAGCGATGGTAACTAATTACCACCGCTTTTATATTTACTAATAAATGATTCTTTAAATTCTAAAAAGGCATCTTCCTTAATTGACTTTCTAATATCTTCAGTTAATTTTATTAAAAATCTTATGTTGTGAATGGAAAGAAGCCTTCCACCATTTACCTCTCCAGACGTAATTAAATGCCTTATGTATGCCTTTGAAAAATTCTTACAAGTATAACAATCACAAGTATCATCTATTGGCGTAAAATCCTCTTTATACTTCGCGTTTTTAATGTTTATTTTACCATGTAAAGTAAAACAATTGCCATGCCTTGCTATTCTAGTTGGAAGTACACAATCAAACATATCAATTCCCCTTGATACACCTTCTAGTATATCAATTGGTTCTCCAACTCCCATTAGGTATCTTGGCTTATCTTTTGGTAAGTATTTAGTAGCATAACTAATCATGTTATACATAACGTCCTTTGGTTCTCCAACTGAGGTTCCGCCTATAGAATATCCATCAAAGCCTATTTTAACCGTTTCGATGGCGCTTTCATATCTTAAATCTTCAAACTCACCACCTTGAACTATCCCAAATAAAGACTGATTAGGATTATTAAAGACATCTTTACCTCTTTTTGCCCAACGAAGCGTTCTTCGCATAGAATTTTCAATGTAAGCTCTAGTTGACGGATAAGGAGCACACTCATCAAAACTCATTGCGATATCAGAATCTAATTTATTTTGAATTTCAATGGATTTTTCTGGTGTTAAGAATAAATTTTTTCCATCAATGTGACTTTTAAAACGTACCCCTTCTTCGGTTATATCACGAGGTTTAGCTAGAGAAAAAACTTGGAAACCTCCTGAATCAGTAAGCGTTGGGCCATTGTAGTTCATGAACTTATTTAATCCACCAGCCTTACTTATAACATCTTCTCCGGGTCTTAACCATAAGTGATAAGTGTTGGATAGTACAACGGCTGATCCACAAGCCTTTAATTCTTCTGGCATTAAGGTTTTAACGTTTGCAAGGGTTCCTACCGGCATAAACATAGGGGTTTCATAAGTACCATGATTAGTATGTAATAATCCTAGCCTTACGTTTTCATCACCATTATTAACTTTTATTAACTCATATTTAATTTTCATATTTAACCTTCTTTTTAGTTTCTACTATTTAATAAACATACAATCTCCAAATGAGAAAAACCTGTATCTTTCTTCTACCGCATGCTTATATGCTTCTAAAACGTTTTCTTTTCCTGCCAAAGCACTAACAAGCATTATTAAGGTTGACTTTGGTAAGTGAAAATTAGTAAGTAGTGCGTCTATTGCCTTAAACTTATACCCAGGATATATAAATATCTTAGTAGTTCCACTCTTTGGTTTAAAGTAACCATTACAATCGGCCGTCGTTTCTAAAACCCTGGTTGTAGTGGTTCCAATGGCTATTATTTTCTTACCACTTCGTCTTGTTTCATTTAGTAAGTTTACGGTTTTATCACCTAAAACATAATACTCAGAATGCATGTCATGCTTTGTTACGTCTTCTACTACCACTGGTCTAAAGGTTCCTAAGCCAACGTGTAAAGTTACGTAAGCAATGTTTACACCTCTTTTTTTTATTTCTTCTAAATATTCTTTAGTAAAATGAAGCCCCGCGGTTGGTGCAGCAGCACTACCAGGGTTTTTGGCATACACGGTTTGATATCTATCTTTATCATTTAATTTTTCTGTTATGTAAGGTGGAAGTGGCATTTGACCTAATCTATCCAATATTTCCAATAGTATGCCATCATAAATAAATTTATACCTTCTTATTCCATCATTGCCAACATAAGTGCATTCACATGATAATTCATTAGAAAATTCAATTACTGTTCCTTGCTTTATCCTCTTAGCAGGTTTAGTTAAACACTCCCATTCATCGTTGCCTAAGTCTTTTAGCATTAAAACTTCAATTACCGCACCGGTTTCAGGCTTACGTCCGATTAATCTTGCAGGAATAACCTTTGTATCATTTAATACTATTGTATCTCCTTCGCTTAAGTAATCAATTAAATTAGTAAAAAGCTTATCCTCGTATTTGCCAGTATTTTTATCTAATACCATCATCCTAGATGCATCTCTTTTTATTAAAGGAGTTTGTGCAATTAAATCTTTAGGCAAATAATAATCAAAATCATCGGTTTTCAAAAAAATCACTCCTTTAAAAAATAGATACTCTAAACAAGTACCTATTATAAATTATTTTTCATAAAATATCAATTATTTACCATCAAGATTTTTATCTATTCCTAAATGTCTATAAGCAACGTCCGTTACAATTCTTCCTCTTGGAGTTCTTTTTAAATATCCAATTTGAAGCAAATAAGGCTCACATACGTCTTCAATGGTTGATACTTCCTCACCAATTGAAGCGGCAATAGCTTCAATTCCAACTGGTCCACCATTAAATTTATATATTATAGTTTTTAAAAGTTCATAGTCTACCTCATCAAGTCCAAGTTTATCTACTTTAAG
>CANPXR010000051.1 GCA_947586655.1 uncultured Bacilli bacterium
TTACCTGAAGCAGGAGTTCAAGAAAAAACGATTGTGACCAAGGAAGATAATAAATATTTTCTTGCTTTGGATGAGTTATACTCAATAGAATGCAGTACTACCGATGAGAATAGAAACTATGAAGCTAAAATGGCAGATTCACTAGCATTTTATAAAGCTACTGGACTTATACAATTAGTAAATGGAAATTATGTAATTGATAACGAAAAACTAAAAGAGTTATTTTTAATGTACGTAGAACATAACAGAAAGAAAAAAGCGCAAGTATACTCTAAGGGTCCTAAAAGATAGGATCTTTTTTTCTTGCCTAAAATATATTTTTGATATATATTTATAAATAAAGAGGTGTATCTTATGAAATTAAAACATAGTTATTTTTATACCCATAAGGAAAATTCTAAGGACGAAGAGTCCATTTCTGGGAATCTATTAACTAGGTGCGGGATGATTAAAAAAACATCAAGTGGTGTTTATATGTATTTACCACTTGGATACAAAGTTATAAAAAACATTGAAAAGATAATCAGGGAAGAATTAGAAAACATTGATGCGGGTGAACTTTTAATGCCGGCTTTAATTCCGGAAGAAATATACGAATCAACCGGAAGAAAAGAAGCCTTCGGAAACGATATGTTTTCACTTAGTGATCGCTTTGATAAAAAATATTGTTTGGCTCCAACGCACGAAGAATTATTCGCAATCGCAGCAGCGGCAAAAATAAAGTCATATAGAGACCTTCCTTTTAGTGTGTATCAAATACAAGATAAATTCAGGGATGAAGCTAGAAGTAGATATGGTTTAATCCGGGTTCGCGAATTTTTAATGAAGGATGCTTATTCGTTTGACATGGATGAAAAAGGGTTAAATAATTCATACGATGAGATGTATAACGCGTATAAGAAGATTTTTACAAGATTAGGTATAAATTATAAAATAGTAAAATCTGATACTGGTGCGATGGGAGGACTTTTATCTGAAGAATTTCAAGCCTTAACTGACATTGGAGAAGATAAACTAGTTATATGTGATCATTGTGGTTACGCCGCAAATAGTGACGTTGCAAAGTGTACGCTTTTAACCGAAAAAACAGATGAGGAATTAAAAATAAGGGAACTTATAAAAACTCCTTGTGCGGGCACGATTGATGAGGTGTCAAAGTACTTAGATGAAGATAAAGAAAAATTTGTTAAAACTTTAATTTATAAAGCAGATGATAAATTTTATGGGGTATTAGTAAAGGGCTGTCATGATGTTAATGAAGCCAAGTTAAAAAGAATATTAAAGGCACAAGAACTTTCTTTAGCAGACATAGAGTCCGTTGAGGAAATTACGTCGGCAAAAATTGGTTTTGCAGGCCCAATAGGTCTTAAGGTGCCAATTATTATAGATAACGAGGTTTCAAACATGAAAAATTTTATCGTCGGTGCAAATAAAACGGATTATCATTATAAAAACGTTAATTTAGAGGATTTTAATTATGTTTTAGTTGATGATATAAGATGTATAACGGACATGGATAAATGCCCTTCTTGTGGTCAAAACTTAACGTTTAAAAACGGAATTGAAGTAGGAAACACATTTAAACTTGGTACTAAGTATTCAGAAAGTTTAAACTTAACTTATTTAAATAAGGAAAACGAAAGTAATTACGTATGGATGGGTTCATACGGAATTGGTCTTGGTAGGTGTATGGCCGCAATCGTTGAACAAAATAACGATGATAATGGAATTATCTGGCCAATTGAAGTGGCCCCTTTTAAGGTTGCCATCGTAATTGTTAATACTAATGATGATGCACAAAAAGACGCGGCGAACTACTTGTATGGTGAACTTAGAAAAAATGGTATTTCAACTATTTTAGATGATCGAAATGAGCGCGCGGGGGTAAAGTTTAATGATATGGATTTAATTGGCATCCCTATAAGAATAACAGTTGGTAATAAAATAAATGACCAATTAATTGAAATTAAGGAAAGAAAGAAAAGTAATTTTGAAGAAATTTCACTTTATGATGCTTTGCCAAGAGTAGAGGATATAATTGATGGAGAGTGATAAAATAGCTTAAAATAGCTATTTTTTTTTAATTTTTTTGTAAAAATCCGAGGGTTTTAGCCTTTTTTGTAGAATAATTAAACTAGGGAGGTATATTTTTATGGAAAAAATACCTTATGATGATATTCTTAGCATTCAAAGGAAAGTAAACATCGTAGATGTTATTGCGGAGTATCTTCCAATAGAACAAAAGGGTAAAAATTACTTTGCAATATGTCCGTTTCATGATGATCATAACCCTAGCATGAGTATTTCACCTGAAAAACAAATATATACTTGTTTTGTATGTGGTGCTTCTGGTAACGTTTTTAATTTTGTTATGAATTATGAACGTATTAGTTTTTCTGAGGCAGTTTTTAAGGTTGCGAAAAAGGCAGGTATAAACCTAAACGTTACAAACGTTAGAAAGACGGTTAGTAAGGAAAGTAAATACGAAAAGTTTTATAAAATGTTTGAAATTACGTCTAAGTATTACCAAAATAACATAAAAACCGTATATGGTAAGCCGGCTAATTCTTATTTAAATAAAAGAAACATAAGTGATGACGTAATAAAAGAATTTGAAATAGGATTATCTTTAAATGATAATAATGTTGGTAAATTATTAGAGTCAAAGGGTTTTACTAGTGATGAAATGGTTGACATTGGACTATGTAATAAAAAAGATAAATTTATTTATGATACGTTTAGAAATAGAATAATGTTTCCAATTCATGATACCTTGGGTAACGTGGTTGGTTTTTCTGGAAGAATATATAATGGTGAAGACGAAAGCAAGTATGTAAATTCAAAGGAATCAGTCATCTTTAAAAAGGGAAAACTGCTTTATAATTATAAAAGGGCGATGAATTACGCCAGGGATAAAAAACAAATAATCGTGGTTGAAGGTTTTATGGATGTTATTCGTTTATGGACCATAGGTGTAAGAAACGTTGTTGCAACGATGGGAACCGCAATAACTAAGGAACATGCTGATTTGATTAGGAGACTATCAAAGAATGTTATCTTATGTTTTGATGGGGATAAAGCTGGTGAAAAAGCTACGATAAGTGCCATTGAGATGTTAGAAAAAATAGACATAAAGCCTAAGATAATAAGGCTAGAGGATGATTTAGACCCCGATGAGTACATTATAAAAAAGGGAGAAGATAAATTTTTAAATCACTTAAAAAACGCAATGTCCTTACTTCAGTTTAAGTTAGACGTTGGAAAAGGTAAAACTGATTTTAATGATTATAGTGATATATCAAATTACATAAACAGTATTATAGGAGAACTAGAAAAAATAGATGATCCAGTTGTTTATGAACTTACCGTTAAAAAGTTATCAAAGGAAACCGGCGTTGACACGTCTACGATCAATTCGCTAATTAAAAACGTCCCTAAAAAAGAAAGAAAAATAGTAAGTAAGTTTAGTACCATTAAGAAAAATAAGTATATAATGGCGGAAGAATATTTAGTACATTATATGCTTAAGACGCCTGATGCCATCGATTTATATCAAAATAACGTACCGTATTTAACAGATAAAAATTTATCACAGATTGCTATTAAAATACTTGAGTTTTATGAGCAAAACGGATACGTTAACGTAACTGATTTCTCATTGTTTTTACAAGATAATGATGAATTAATAAAAGAAGTATTACGAATTGATCAAATTGATCTACCAGAAAAGGTAAGTAATGAAGTTATAGAAGATTACATTAAAACGATAGATGATGGAATAATAAAAAGGGAAATTACGAAAGTAAGACAAAAAATAAACGTTGAACAAGATGTTGCTAAAAAGGTAGTTTTATTAGAAAAACTAGCAACGCTTAAGAAAAAGGAGTGTAAATAATGAAGGAAATAAAAACATTTGAACAAAGAAAAAAAGAATTAATTGAAAAAGGAAAAGAAAAAGGTGTACTTACCTATGAGGAGTTAGCAGAAACTTTAAAAGGGCTTGAACTTGACAGTGATTCATTAGATGATTTATATAATGCGTTTCATGAAAATAACATTGAAATAATATCAGAAGATTTCTCTGACGAAGATGAGGGGCAAGATGATGGTGAAGCACTTGTTTTAGAAGATGTTGCTTTACCTAAAAACGCTAGTATAAATGATCCGGTTAGAATGTATTTAAAGGAAATAGGTAAGATTAGTTTACTTAGTACGGAAGAAGAACTTGCCTTATCTAAAAGGGTAGAAGAAGGCGATGAAGAAGCAAAAAGGACACTTGCGGAATCTAACTTAAGATTAGTTGTGTCAATAGCTAAAAGATACGTTGGAAGAAATCTTTCCTTTCTTGATTTAATTCAAGAGGGGAACATTGGGTTAATGAAGGCGGTAGATAAGTTTGATGCTTCAAAGGGATATAAGTTTTCAACTTATGCAACGTGGTGGATAAGGCAAGCAATTACCCGTGCAATCGCGGACCAAGCGAAAACAATTCGTGTTCCGGTACACATGGTTGAAACAATTAATAAGTTAAAGAGAATTCAAAGACAACTAACGCTTGAACTTAACAGGGAACCAACTGAGACTGAACTTGCTAAAAAAATGGGTACTACCGAAGATAAAGTAAGGGAAATTTTTAAAATATCTCAGGATCCTCTTTCACTAGAGACTCCAATTGGAGAAGAGGATGACTCACACTTAGGTGATTTTTTGAAGGATGAAAGTTCGATGAGTCCAGAAGAATACGCAATTAATGAGGTTTTAAAAGATGAAATTGAAGAAGTTTTATGTACTTTAACACCTAGGGAAGAAGAGGTTTTAAAACTACGTTTTGGCCTTCATGGTGGAACGTGTCATACCCTAGAAGAAGTGGGAAATATGTTTGGTGTTACAAGGGAAAGAATAAGGCAGATTGAAGCTAAGGCACTAAGAAAGTTAAGGCATCCATCAAGGTCAAGGAAACTAAAGGATTATCTAAGTGACTAAGATTAATATTTCTAAAAGACTTAAGAAGATTGCTGATATGGTTGATAAGGAAAGTATGATTATTGACGTTGGTTGTGATCATGCTTTACTCGATATATATTTATCCAAAAACGTATTAAATAAAAAAATCATCGCATCTGATATTACTGATGGAGCCGTAAACCAAGCAAGGAAAAACGTTTCTTTATACGGTGCTTTTAACGTGGAGGTAAGAAAAGGTGATGGTCTTGAAGTAGTAAAAGAAACTGATCACATAAACACGTTAATCATATCAGGATTAGGCAATCAAAAAATAGAGAGTATATTAAAAAGAAACATTCAAGTATTAAATGATATTGATACAATTATCATACAATCTAACACGGGTTATGATAAGATTAGAAAACAAATTAATAACATTGGCTATTATGTGGTTGATGAATGTTTAGTAAAAGAGCGTAATATTATATACGTAATAATTAAATTTAAAAAGGGAAATATTAAGCATAGTAAAAAAGAGCTTTACTTTGGACCTATTTTATTAAAGAATAAACCTTCATTATTTAAAGAACTCGTTCAAAACGAAATTAATAACAATAACAATATTATAAAAAAATTACCAAATAAAAATCTTTTAAAAAAGTTTTCGATGATAATAAAAAACATATTATTAAAAAAAGAAATTCACTATTGATGAATTTCTTTTTTATAAGAAGAAGGTTGGTTCTGGAACATTATTATTTATATTTTCATTTGAGTTTAAATTGGTACTGTCTAAAGAATTGGTACTTGAATTATTATTGGTATCCGCGTTTGATGCATTCCCCATTCTCGTAAATTCTCTTCCTATTCTTCCAAGCGTTTTAATGTTATTAAAAACGGGTTTTACTTGATAATACAAAGGAATAGCTTGATTTACTACGTTAAGGGTTTTTTGTGCGTTAGTAAGTAGTGAAGACCAATTTAATCTACTTAATAATGAAGTTCCCTTACCAGTTGCGGCTAATAATCCAGAAGAAGCATCACCTGCTAAACCTTGCATGATTGGAGCGGAACCATACATAGGATTAGCCATTAAGTATGGCACTTGGTTAAACATAAAATCACCTCTATAATAATATATGAAAACTTATTAAATGGTTATCAAAATACGTTAATTTTATAATTTCTATAACGAGAAAAATACTAATTTAGTTGAATATTTACTAGTGTTTTTTATTAAAGGCAGTTAAAAAATTTTAAAGTGTACTCCTTTAAAAAACAAGAAATAAATTAATATGTTTTTCATAAAAACAATTGTTAGATAAATTTCCAGAACTTACTTATATTCGT
>CANPXR010000052.1 GCA_947586655.1 uncultured Bacilli bacterium
ATAATAATTATTACTTGATAAAATATTGTGTTTATTCGTATAATATGATAAGATAATTATTAATCAAGGAGGAATTTTTATGCTTACGTTATTAATGATTATATCCGTTTTGTTAATTATAATTGTGTTACTACAAAGCGGTAAAGCAGAAAGTGGTAGCATAATAACAGGTGGAAACGCTGATTTATTTATGAATAGAAAAGAACGTGGTGGAGAACTATTTATTACTAGATTAACTTATGCGTTAGGAATTGCTTTCTTTATTATATGTATAATAATGGACATGTAAAGTAAAAAAGGCTTGGTTAGAAGTCTTTTTTTGTTTTATAATAATATAAAGGAGACTACTATGAAAGATAAAATTTTAAACGTTCTAAAACAACAAGATAAAGCTTATAGCATGTTTGAACTTAAAGATGCTCTTGGACTTAACACAACCGAAGAAATTCAAAGCATGCTAAAGATATTGTTAGAGCTTGAAAGTAATTTAATTATATATCACACTAACAAGGATAAGTACATGGCTTTTGAATATAGCCACCTAAAAAAAGGAAAGATTTCGGTTTCTGAAAAAGGTTTCGGATTCGTACTAATGGATGATGAAGAAGATATTCACGTTGATAAGGATCATTTAAATGGAGCAACCAATGGTGATATGGTAATCGTAGAAATAATTAATAAAAATACTGGAGCCAAAAGAGAAGGACGAGTATTACGAATAGCCTCTAGAAATTATGGACCTATCGTTGGTGAATACGTATTTAATAATGGTAAACCTACGATTAAGGTAAGTGATAAAGAACTTAATAAGAAAGTTGTATTAACAAAAGAAAGTACTAAAAACGTAGTAGAAGGACATATTGTTGTTGCAAGTGTTATCAAGGAGCTTGATAAAAACTCCGTTTTAGCAGAGATTACAAACATTGTTGGTCATAAGAATGATGTTGGTGTTGACGTTGAGGCTATTGTTTATAAGCATATGTTTTCTCCAAAATTTCCTGATGATGTTTTAGAAGAATTAAAAGATATTCCAGATGTCGTAAGAAAAGAAGATAAGATTGGAAGACGTGATTTAACTAACCAAGTTATCTTTACTATTGATGGAGATGATACAAAAGATATAGATGATGCGATATCAATAAAAAAATTAAAGAATGGTAATTATGAATTAGGTGTGCATATTGCAGATGTTTCTTATTATGTTAAACCAGGAACTAAACTTTATGATGAGGCTTATGAAAGAGGAACAAGTGTATATTTAGTAGATAGGGTTGTTCCTATGCTTCCCCATAAGTTGTCAAATGGTATATGCTCACTTAATCCAAACGTAGAACGTTTAACACAAAGCTGCGTAATGGAAATTGATTCAAAAGGAAACGTTGTTTCACATGAAATTTTTGAAAGTATTATAAAATCTAGAATCCAGATGACTTATAAAAAAGTTAATAAGTGGTTAGATGAGGGCATTGTAGAAGAAGGATATGAACCATTTACTAAAGATTTAAGTTTAATGAAAGAATTAGCAGACATAATAAGAAAAAAAAGAGAGTCTAATGGTGCAATAGATTTTGATACTGATGAGGCTAAGATTTTAGTGGATGAAAATGGTAAACCAATAGATGTTGTACTAAGAGATAGGGCATCCGGTGAAAAAATGATAGAGGACTTTATGATAGCCGCTAATGAAACCGTAGCAACTCATGTTTTTTACTTGGAACTTCCATTTATATACAGGGTTCATGGAACCCCTAAAGAGGAAAGAATTAATGATTTTTTAGATTTTATTAGTTCTTTAGGATACAAAGTAACTGGTAAAATAAACGTTAATTATCCTTCTTCGATAGAAAATGTATTAAGTCAATTAAGAGATAAAAAAGAATATAAGATATTATCCTCTTTGATGCTAAGGGCAATGCAAAAAGCCATTTATCAAACTGATAACATAGGTCACTTTGGTTTAGCAAGCAAGATATATACCCATTTTACTTCTCCGATTAGAAGATTTCCTGATACAACCGTACATAGACTTCTTAGAACTTATTTATATGAAAATGATCAATCGAAAAAGACGGTAGATTATTTCAAAGAATATTTACCAGTTTTAGCAGAACATGCATCCATAAAGGAAAGGGATGCCATAGAATGTGAAAGAGAAGTAGAAGACACGAAAATGGCTGAGTACATGATGGATCATGTTGGTGAAGAATTTACCGGTATGATAAGTGGGGTTACATCGTTTGGAATGTTTGTGGAATTACCTAACATGATTGAGGGATTAGTACACATAAGTGATATACCGGGTGATTATTATAATTATGATGAGAAAACAATGTCTTTAATTGGACAAAGAACTAAAAAAAGATATAGAATTGGTCAAGAAGTAAACGTTATTTGTAAATCAGCATCAAAAGAAGAAGCATTTATTGATTTTGAAATAAAAAAAGAAAGCAGTGCAGTAGATGAAGAAAAGGAAATTAAAAAAGTGGGTTAAAATATTTTTAATATTAATTTTAGTATCAGCGTTTATTACTTTATTAATTAGTTACAAAAAAGATTACAAGAAAAACTTAAGTGATGATAATTCTAATTCGAAAAAGAACGACGTAGTAACTACTACTAAGAAACCGGATTCAAATGAACTTAGTGTTGTAATGGTTGGTGATTGTTTAATTCACCGTTTTATATACTCTGATGCTTTAAATAGTGATGGAACGTACTTTTTTGATAAGATGTTTACCGAAGTAAAAGATTTAATACAAGGCCATGATTTAGCGTTTTATAATCAGGAAAGCATTATAGGTGGTAAAGAATTAGGTTTATCCGCTTATCCTAGGTTCAATTCTCCAGAAGAAATTGGTGATGCCATGACTAACTTAGGATTTAATCTTGTTAGTTTAGCAAATAACCATACCATGGATAAGGGTGAAAAAGGCGTAATAAACTCAGTTAATTATTGGAAAACTAAGCCAGGCGTTTATTATACCGGACAGGCATTATCTTTTGAAGATAGAGAAAGTAATATTAAGATTTTAGAGAAAAATGGTATTAAGTATGCCTTTTTTGCGTATACTACCGTTACAAATGGTTTATTACCTCCATCTGGTAAAGAGTATTTAACTAATATTTATTCAAAAGAAAAAGCAGAAAAAGACATTGCAAAAGTAAAAGATAAAGTAGATTTAATAATAGTATCAATGCATTGGGGAGAAGAATATACAACTTACCCTAGTAGTAATCAAAAGCAGGTTGCAAAAGAGCTTTCTAACATGGGAGTTAACCTAGTTATAGGTAACCATGCTCATAGTTTGCAACCAGTAGAAAAGATTAATGATACTTTAGTCTTTTATGCGCTAGGAAATTTTATTTCAGCTCAAGAAACAATAGATAAACAAACGGGAGCTATTGCTTATTTAAATATTAAAAAAACAAAGGATGGTAGGATAGAGTTTAGTGATGTTAAAGCTGATCTTATATATACTTATTTTAAGGGAGGACGTAATTTTAAAGTATATCCTTATACAAAATTAGATAATGGTATTTTAAATAACTACGAAACATATTATAATAAATATAAATCAGTTTTAAATAGGTATTCAAATATAATTGAGGTGAAATAGTGATAGAAATAAAAAATAAAAAGGCAAACTTTGATTATTTTATAGAAGATACGTATGAGTGTGGTATTGTTTTAACAGGAACTGAAATAAAATCCATACGTAAGGGTAGCTGTAATTTAAAAGATTGTTATGCTAGAATAAAAAATAATGAGGTATTTTTAATTAATATGTTTATCTCTATTTATGAAGAGGGTAATCGTTTTAACCATGATGAAAGAAGAGAAAGGAAGCTCTTATTACATAAAAAAGAAATTTATAAAATAAGGGATAAAGTAGAAAAAGATGGTTATTCTTTAGTGCCAGTAAAACTTTATTTAAAAGAGGGAAAGGTCAAAATGCTACTAGGTGTTGCAAAAGGAAAAAAACAGTATGATAAAAGGCAAAGCCTAAAAGAAAAAGACATAAAAAGAGATATAGAAAGAAATCTTAGTAAATATAAATAAAAGATTCCAAAAAGGAATCTTTATTTTGTTACTATTATAGTTGTTGGTATACCCCTTGTTTTATGTCTTAAGGCAGAATCAATAGGATCATTTATATAGCAATAATTATCAGTACAATCACTTCTATATTTTAAAGCTTCCGCTTTAGGAAGAATCATAACGGTGGATGTTCCGCCATCTAAGTTTGCGGCGTTAATAGCACCATAATTACTCATTATTTCGGTTAAATTTCCCATATCAGCACCTTTTGTTCTAGTAGAATTACTATTAACTACTAATAGTAAGATTATACCATCACTTCTTTGACCAATCGCGGTTCTTGCAGCATATCCCCATCCGCCATTACCTTTAATGAATGATTTTTTACCGTTAACTATTAAAAATGGCCCCCATGATACTCCATCACGTACGTTCATACTTTTTGCTTTATAGGCAGTAGCGTTTTTAATTAGTACTAACTTATTATCATAAGTCATACCTATTAATCCACCAGATTGTGCATCAGTTGAGTAAGTATTATCGGTTATTACCCTACCATTTGATATGGTAACTCCAGTTGGTCTACCACCAGTTTGGTTATCAGGAGCATTACCAAATCCCCCACCATTTACTGCTAATATAGCTTTATTATTTTCGGCTATTTTAGTTGCGTACTGGCCATATCTTCCAACGCCATTAGACACCGCAACTTTTACTTTGCTTGGGTCATATACGGCTGCTAAATAAGCTTTTTGACCATTAACTTCTAATTCAATTATTTTGTATGCATCATCTTTATTTCTTTTTAGTATTTGCTTTTCATACTCATTAGCATAAGTTTCTTCTTGCATATCAATTAAATCAGTATCAGTATCTTCTTCTATTTCTTTAGTATAATTACTCTTAATTACTTTATTTATTTCTTTATCACTATAAAACCATTTACATATGTATTGATGCCTCATCGTACTCATCGATGTTGAAATAAACCAAGTCCTAAATTTATCATTTGGACCATATAATAAAAATATCCCAGATGCACATCCAATTATATAAGCAGTTATAAACAAAGTAAACAAAATCTTTTTAATTTTTTTCTTTTTAGATTTTTTACTATCATCTTTTTTAATAATGAAAAAACTTAGTAATAATAAATAAAATAATAAAGATAAAATAATGTAAATAATATAATTAACTGGTATTGGAATTAATCTATTAGAATGAGTTGAAATAATTGTTAAACATATTAAAATTGGTATAAATAATAATGGTAATGTTCGTAATAAAAAACGTTTCTTATTTTTTTTATGCTCATTAACTTTTATCCCATTAAAATCTAATATTTCAGTATAATTAGTATCTTTCATAGCATCACCAACTTAATTATACGAAATACTACAAAATTTAACAATATTTTTTTGAAATTTGTGTTATAATAGCAATGTTATTTATATGGGGCTGTTATTGGGTTCGACGGAAGGTAGGAATCTAAAGTTGCAAGTGGAAGGCACTCCTTACGTGCAAACAAAAATAAATAACAAAACAAATAATTATGCTTTTGCAGCTTGCGCTGCCTAGTCTTTAATAGAAAAAGCGCTTCTTTTTAAGTTTTACTCAC
>CANPXR010000053.1 GCA_947586655.1 uncultured Bacilli bacterium
TTATCTAAGATGATTCTTGATAACATCGAAGCAACCGGACAAAACGTAAGAAAATGGTACCAAAGGAAATTACCATCCGATGCCAGCAAAGATTATTACTACATCATAAGAAATACATCTCCAGCAGAATCGGTTTTAATTGAATACGCGTTTTTAGATTCCTCTAAAGATGATAAAAACCAAATTAGAAATGACTGGGAAAAATGGGCTGAAGCAGTTGTTAAAGCCGTAGCGGACTATAAAGGATATAATTACGTAGCACCAGGAGGTAACACGGTAAATGATACCTATACCGTTCAAAGAGGAGATAGCTTATGGTCCATCGCTAAAAGATTTAACGTTGGTGTAAATGAACTTAAAAGTGCAAATAACTTAAGTTCTAACCTTATTAGCGTAGGGCAAGAATTAGTTATCCCAGGAGTTGCTCCATCTGATCAAACTAACGTTACTTACGTAGTACAAAAAGGTGACACTTTATACTCGATAGCAAACGCATATAACACCACCGTTGATGAAATAGCTAACTTAAACGATTTACTTACAAACGCTATATATGAAGGACAAATACTATTAATCCCAAACACTGGTGGTAGTGGTATGGTTATGCCAGATTCCGAAACTATTTACGTGGTGCAAGAAGGCGACACCTTGTATTCCATAGCCCAAAAATATGACACTACTCCAACCGCCATAATTAATAAGAACAATTTAACTGGTACTACCCTTAGCATTGGACAACAACTAGTTATTCCTAAGGACGTTGAAAGCACCGGTGAAGACGAAGACGTCGTTGACGTAAATACTTACGTAGTGCAAAAAGGAGACAGTTTGTATTCTATTTCAAGAGCTTATGGTGTTTCGGTTGATGATTTAAGAAGGACAAATAACTTAACCTCAGACATTTTAACCATTGGACAAGTATTAACGATACCAACTGCTAATAACGGTGATAATACTTTGCCTAACACCAACTCAAACCTATACGTAGTACAAAGAGGCGACAGCTTATGGTCCATTGCCAACAGATTTGGAGTTAGTATAAACGCCATTAGAATGATAAATAACTTAACCTCAGACATTTTAAATATTGGTCAAACCCTAATTATCCCATAAAAAAAGCTTATCACATGATAAGTTTTTTTAATGTAATTCTTTACATACTCCCTTAGCAGGTTCATAAAAACAATGATTCTTGTATTTGCCAGCGTTAGCTTGGTTAAACCACGTAGGTTTACATGAGTTCCCAGCACCTGGTGAATAAAACCATAGTGCGTTAGTTGCGGGATGAAAATATTCACCCCTAATTATTCTTTTAGCAAGATTTTTTTCCCCGGTTGTTGCAGAACTTTGAAACAAAGCACTATCAACCCCCGAAAATCCACCCGGAGACTGATAAACCATATCATAGATGGTTCTTACATTCTTAAAATCTAGGCAGTTAGCTATAACCCTATTTACTCCTACGTTTCCAACCATTAGCATGCCTAAGTTTCCTTCTCCTAAAGCTTCAGCACGCATTAACCTAGCTAAAAGATCAAGCTCTTTTTCAGTATATTTAACTATCAATAAAATCACCCAATTTATTATATGCAGTAAAATAATAATTTTTTTCTTTTTACTTATTTATTACGTTTGTAGTAGTTATCTTTTTATTTTTTAATTCTTCTTTTTCCTTTTCGTCCTTTATGGCAAAAGCAATAGATATTCCTAAGAAAACTAATCCTAACATTAAG
The DNA here is from genome assembly GCA_947586655.1 of uncultured Bacilli bacterium. GTDB lineage: Bacteria > Bacillota_I > Bacilli_A > RF39 > UBA660 > Aphodocola. The sequence goes on from CANPXR010000053.1 coordinate 1,734, forward strand.
AAGACGACGTCCCTTATTATTCTATTTTCTAACTGTTTTGCCTTGGCTTCTTTAAGCTGCTTATCAAACGTCATATCATCACCTCATCACTTATATCGTACCATAAATAAAGTTTATAGGATATTAAAATTTTAAGTAGGTATTAAAAGTTTTTGCCCGATTGATAGATTATTAGAAGTTAAGTTATTTAATTTTTTTATTTGTTCCACCGTAGTGTTATATTTGCTAGCTATCGAATACAAACTGTCTCCTTTTTGTACGGTGTAATTAACGTAACTAGAAGAACTTGGAATAATTAATATTTGCCCGATTGATAAATTATTAGAAGTTAAATTATTAACTACTTTAATTTGTTCTACCGTGGTATCATACCGGTTAGCAATCGCCCACAAACTATCCCCTTTTTGCACCGTATAAGTTATTTGGTTGGTGCCCGAATCTATGCTAGGCACTAGTATTACTTGTCCGATTGATAAGTTGTTAGAAGTTAAGTTGTTTAACTTTTTAATCTGTTCCACCGTGGTGTTATACTTACGTGAAACCGAGTATAAAGTGTCGCCTTTTTGTACTACGTACGTATTTTTAGGTGGCTCTTTTTCCGGCTTTTCATCACTTACACTACTTGGCAACTTAAGTAACTGCCCAACCGATAAGTTATCATTAGATAGATTATTTAGGCTTTTAAGTGCGCTTACGGTAGTTCCATACCTACTAGCTATAGAATACAGGCTATCTCCTTTTTTTACAACGTAATATCCTTCTTTATCAGGTGGAAAATAAGATACCCCAGCGTAATCAGCGATGGCTTTTACTACCGCCTCTGCTAATGCTTCGTAATTACTTTTTAAAAAGTTAGCATCACTTTGGTTACCTACGTACCCATAGTCTATGGCGATGGTTTGATTTTGACCCGTATTTCTTATTAAATAATCATCATCAAGTGCCGTATTGTTACTATTTCGCAGTTGGTAATACTTAAGTACTGGTTGACCTACGTTTTCTAAGTTAGTAGCAATACTAGATGCTAACCTACTATTATTACGAAGGGGATACATAATTTCAGCACCATTTAAATTACCAGTGTTTAACCTGTTAGAAATTACAATTACGTTATTACCAGTACCATATTTATTTTTAATAATATTTACCCTTTGACTATCACTAAGCGTTTCGTCATTACTTCTTACTAAAAAGTTTTCAATTCCAAGCGCATTAAGTCTTTCATTAATGTATTTTGATACTAAGAGGGTAAAATCTTTTTCAATTAAACCATTTCCCGTTGCACCATTATTTTCCCCTCCAGCGGCTGAATCAATCGCAACCTTATAAGCCATAAAATCATCCTCTCCTAAAATAATTTTATGTAAATAAATTTAAATTAAAACAAATATACATTAATAAGGAGGTAATGATATGTTATTAATTATTGCACCAGAGGATAAATACGTTAATAATTTAATAAGCAAGTTTGAGCATACCAAAAAAGATGCCATAAACGACGTTAGTCTTTATAATTGCGTGTATAACGAGCACCAATTTTTGATTGCAACAACAGGTTATGGGAAAGTAAACATAGCAAATGCCCTAAGGTTTTTATGTGATAACTATGACGTTAAGGTAATCACAGAAATAGGAACCGCAGGCAGTATATCAGATGCAAATGATATATTTAGTGCGGTGGTATTTAATAATTCCCTTCAGTTTGACGTTGATTTTTCACCTAACGGATATTCCCCTGGAGTTTTTCCAAACATGGTTAAGGGAATATACCCAACTAACAGTGATTTAAAAGAATGCATGCAAAGATCTTGCCTTGCTTGTGGGGTTAATTATACTAATGACTTAATTGCGTCTGGGGATATGTTCGTTTGTAATAATGGTCTTGCTAATAGCATTAGAAGAGAATACAACGCGGGCGCGGTTGACGTTGAAAGTGGAGCGGTAGGACAATTCGCCTTTCAAAATAAAATCGCCTACGTAGGCGTTAAGGTTATTTCTAATTTTGCCTACAATAATTCGCTTAGACAGTACAATTTATACGAGGATGAAGCCATTTTAACAGCTCAAAAAATAGCTGGTAAATTCATTAAAAATTACTATGATTAGTATAATAAAACAATAAAATAATATAATATAACTGGTGATATGATGAAAAAAATAAATTGGAAAAGGTTAATAATTACTATATTAATCACGTTCATAGTAGGTAGTTTTTTTAGCTTATTTACGATGAACAACATGGATACTTTTAAAGAGTTAGAAAAACCAATAAACGTACCAGGAATTTTATTTCCGATAGTATGGAGCATATTATACTTACTTATGAGTATATCTTGTTACATAATTACCGAGAAAGATAATCCAAATAAAAATAAAGCACTTACCATATACGCCGTTCAGTTAGTAATCAATTCATTATGGAGTTTTATCTTCTTTGGCTTTGGAGCATATCTAATTTCGTTTATATGGTTACTTATCCTTTTAGCATCTATTATATGGATGATAATAGAATTTTATAAAATTGATAAAAAAGCAGCCTTACTTCAAATGCCATATTTACTATGGGTTATTTTTGCAGGATACTTAAACTTAGGTATATATTTATTAAACAGATAAACTTTATTTATCTGTTTTTTATTACGTAACTAAAAAAATGTTCATTTTTTTAATTTTTGTTATATAATATATCACTAAAGAGGGTGATTGTATGGCATATATTGAATTTAAGAACGTAGATAAAATATACAAAATGGGTGAAGTTGAGATAAAGGCTTTAAACAAAGCCTCATTTGAAATAGAAAAAGGGGAGCTTGTTGTTATTTTAGGGCCATCTGGAGCAGGTAAAACAACTTGCCTTAACATACTAGGTGGTATGGACTTTTTAACTAGTGGTAAGGTAGTAGTAGATGGCAAGGACATAACTAATTATAATAATAAAGAACTTATTTTATACAGAAGAAATGACATTGGCTTCGTATTTCAATTTTATAACTTAGTGCAAAATTTAACCGCTTTGGAAAACGTTGAACTTGCCGTTCAGTTATGTAAGGATCACTTAGACCCTAAAACAATACTAAATAAGGTAGGATTACAAAAAAGAACGGATAATTTTCCGTCTCAATTATCAGGCGGAGAACAACAACGTGTTGCAATCGCAAGGGCACTTGCTAAAAACCCTAAGTTACTTTTATGTGATGAACCAACGGGAGCCTTAGATTATAAAACAGGTAAGCAGATTTTAAAATTACTTGAACAAACCGCAAGAAAAGAAAAAATGACCGTAATAATAATAACCCATAACGCTGCTATAGCACCAATGGCTGATAAGGTTATAAAGTTTAAAAACGGTAAAGCAGAAGAAATAATCGTCAATAAAAACCCTAAGTCAATAGATGAAATAGAGTGGTAATTATTATGAGAAATAGAATAAATACTTTAAGCGTAAGAGAAATAAAGCACTCTTTTAAAAGATTTATATCACTAGTAATTATGAGTTTACTAGGGGTTGGGGTTTTTGTTGGAATAAAAATGGCTGCACCTGATATGATGAGGTCACTAGATAGTTATTACGACCAAAAAAATCTATATGATATAAAAGTAGTATCAACGTTAGGGTTAACCAAAGACGACATTCAAAGTTTAAAAAAAATAAACGGGATAAATAAAGTATATGGCTCTTATTCTAAGGATGTTTTAATAAAAACTAATAAAGATGAAGTTGTCTCAAAAATAATTAGTATTACAAACGACATAAATAAAATTGAAGTTAAAAAAGGTAGGTTGCCAAAGACAACTGGTGAAATAGTTGTAGAAGAAAGTTTTCTTAAGAAGGAAAACATGAAAATAGGAGATAAAATAAACCTATTAGACAA
>CANPXR010000054.1 GCA_947586655.1 uncultured Bacilli bacterium
GTAAATAAGATTGTAAAATTAGAAAAGGAGATTAAAACAGTGTTAGAACTAAAAGTAGATAATCAAATTATTAATTACACTAAAATAAATAATGAAGATTATATTTCTATTACAGATATGATTAAATCAAAAGATGGAGAATTTTTTATATCTGATTGGCTTAGAAATAGAAATACTATTGAATTTTTAGGAATTTGGGAAGAACTTCATAATCCTAAATTTAATTATGGCGAATTCGCCATAATTAAAAGTAAGGCAGGTTTAAATAGTTATAAGATTAGTGTTAAAGAGTGGGTCAATAAAACAAATGCTATTGGTATAACATCAAAAGCGGGAAGATATGGTGGAACATATGCTCATAAAGATATTGCTTTTGAATTTGGTATGTGGATTAGTCCAAAATTTAAATTGTTGTTAATTAAAGAGTTTGAAAGATTAAAACAAGAAGAACAAAAACAATTAGGATGGAGTGCTAAAAGAGAACTATCTAAAATTAATTATAAAATTCATACGGAGGCAATTAAAAATAATTTAATACCTAAGAAATTAAGTAATGAACAAATAAATTTTGTTTATGCAGAAGAAGCAGATGTATTAAATATGGCTTTGTTTGGAATTACGGCAAAGGAATGGAAAAAACAAAATCCAAATTTAAATGGTAATATAAGAGATTATGCTTCTATTGATGAACTTATATGTTTAGCAAATTTAGAAAATTTAAATTCGGTATTTATCGGTGATGGTTTAACTCAGGCCAAGAGATTGGAAAGGTTAAATAAAATTGCTATTTCAGAAATAAAGATATTATCGGAAAGTAATATGAAATATTTAAATAATAATGACGAAAAAACAAAAGATATTATTTGTAATTAAAGAAGGTTTTTAATAAGGCGATTTAACTAATGAAATATATGGGATATGATTTGAGATGAAAGTACTAAAAAATAGATTAAATAAAGAAGGGTCTGAGTGGTTACAAAATGTAACCAACTGAAATTAAAATCTTTAAAGGATGGAAAATATTATCTAACTGGTGTGCTTGCAACAGAAGGTATATTTAGGCTTATAGAATTGGTTCTTTACCTAAGTCAGAAGTGTTTTATACCAAATTACATGGTTTTTAACGCCATTTAGATAACATACTGTCAATATCAGAATTGATAAAAAGAGTTTAATAATTTTGCAGACGCGTCTGCAAAATTAAAAATGGAGGAATTAAAATGTTAGCAACTGATTGATTTAGAAAATAAATAGTGTCATTTTGGTCTTAAAAGAGAACCTTTTAAGGTTTGGTTAGCGCATTTAGACAAAAAATTATAAACAATAAAAATAACTTAGGATATATAAATATATTAGCAAAAATGATAAAATAAAAACCAAGTATAATATTAAAGAAAGAAGTGAGTTTTGTGGATAATGAATTTGGTATAAGTAGCAAAGCTAAGAATTTAGTTTTAAAAGCAGAAGAAAGTTTAAAAAATGAGTTTAAAAAAATAGATGAAGCATGTGATATAAATAGTTTAAGGGTGCTTAATGCTTTTCATAATAATAATATTTCAGAAGCACACTTTAATAGTACGACAGGTTATGGTTATGATGACATAGGACGCACTGCAATAGAAAACGTATTTAAGGAAGTTTTGAATGCTGAAGATGCGCTTGTAAGAAGTCAGTTTATATCAGGTTCTCACGCTTTATGTGTTGCATTATTTTCATACTTAAGGCCAGGTGATTTAATGCTTAGTATAACTGGAACTCCTTATGATACGCTTCATGAGGTAATTGGCATAAAAGAAAATAAAAGTTCTTTAAAATCCTTTGGGGTTTTGTATGACCAAATTGAATTAGTAAGTGATGATTTTGATTATGAAAAGATAAAACATTACTTAACAAGTAAGAAGGTTAAATTAATTGAAATTCAAAGAAGTAAAGGTTATTCTACGAGAAAAAGTATTACCATTGATAAGTTAGAAAAAGTTATTAATGAAATAAGAAAAGTAGATAAAGATGTTATTATAATGGTTGATAATTGTTACTGTGAGTTTGTTGAGGAAAAATCTCCTTGCATGGTAGGAGCAGACGTAATAGTGGGATCATTAATTAAAAATTTAGGTGGTGGTATTGCTCCTAATGGTGCTTATATTGCTGGTAAAAAAGAATTAATTGATTTAGCAGGTGAAAGACTAACCTTACCTGGTGAGGGTAAGGAGGTTGGACCAACCCTTGGAATAAATAAGCTGATTCTTCAAGGTATTTTTATGGCTCCTAGCGTTGTTTCATCATCTTTAAAAACGGCCATTTTAACAAGTAAAGTTTTAGAAGATTTGGGCTATAAAGTTGAACCTAAATATAATGAAAAAAGGGCTGATATTGTTCAAAACATTATTTTTGGTAACGAGGATGATTTGGTTCGTTATTGCGGGGGAATACAATCTGCTTCACCAATTGACTCCTTTTCAAAGCCAGTTCCGTGGGATATGCCAGGGTATGACGATAAAGTAGTTATGGCCGCTGGTACGTTTACGCAAGGATCTTCTATTGAACTTTCATGTGATGGACCAATAAGACCTCCTTTTATAGCGTATCAACAAGGGGGATTAACGTATTCGTACGGCAAGTTAGCGGTTATGAAAGCGGTTAGTATGTTACTAGATAACGACAAATAATGTCGTTATTTTCTTTATACTTTATCCTTGACGTGTTATAATAAATACGAAGGTGTAAGAATGAAAAATAAGGGACTATTAACTATTTTATTTTTTTCAATTTTATTATTAGTAGTGTTAATATACATTAATTATTTTAATAATACAATATATTTTAAGAACTTAAAATCATATGATAAAGTAGAGGTATTTAGCGATTATGGAAAAGATGATAAAGTAGTAGCTTGTTATGGTAACAACCTTAGGTGTAGTAAGATTAAATACAAAATTCAAGGGAAAGTAAACACTAAGAAGTTAGGAATTTATACCATTACCTATTCTGCTAAGAAAAATAAAAAGATTTTAACCTTAAAAAAGAAAGTCGAAGTCGTGGATACCACTTCACCAGAATTAAAAATAGAAGGTGTTTTTGATAATGTTTGTCCTAACGGGAAAACTAGCGGAGTTACCTATGAATCCGTTGATAACTATGATGGAAATATAACCGATAAAATAAAATATAAAATAAAGGGTAAGAAAATAATTTATAAAGTAATGGATTCATCTGGGAATATCACAAAAAAGGAGTTTGATGTAACAATTAAAGATGAGGAAAAGCCTACTCTTATTCTAAATGATGAAAGTATATTGTATATCGCTATTGGTAGTAAATACGTTGAACCGGGCTATGTTGCAATTGATAATTGCGATGGAAATATAACTGATCAAGTTAAGGTAAGTGGGAAAGTAGATACTAATAAAAAAGGAACTTATGAAATAACCTATAGTGTAAAAGATGAACTTGGTAATGAAACAGTCGTAAAAAGACTCGTTAAAGTATTTCCTAAGAATAATTATGTACCAGGCGTTGTGAATAATAAAACGATTTATTTAACTTTTGATGACGGGCCAGGCTCTCATACCGCAAGACTGCTTGATATATTAAAAAAGTATGACGTAAAAGTAACGTTTTTTGTTACTAATTACGATAGTAGATATAGTGAATTATTAACTAGGGAGCATAATGAAGGTCATACTGTTGGGCTTCATAGTTATACTCATAATTATAAAGTAATATATACATCAATAGATTCTTACATGGAAGATTTATTAAAAATACAAGATAAGGTTAAGCAGTATACAGGAGAAGAATCTTGGATAATGAGGTTTCCGGGAGGCAGTTCTAATACGATTAGCAGAAGGTACCATCTAGGAATAATGAGTGAGTTAACTAAGAAGGTTGAAGAAATTGGCTTTAGGTACTTTGACTGGACGATTATGTCTGGTGATGCTGGAAATACTAAGGATACAAATAAAATAATTGAAAATGTTACTACTAGCATAAAGGAAAATGATATCAACGTTGTTTTAATGCATGACATAAAGTCTTACACGGTAGATGCGGTAGAAAAAATAATAGATTTTGGCCTTGCAAACGGTTATACTTTTGCTCCGCTTACCATGGATAGTCCGATTGTACATCAAAGGGTTAATAATTAATATTATATAAAAATAGACACGACTCAGTCGTGTTTTTTCTTTGGCTTAATAATTATTCATTTTTCTTTTTACTTCATTTAATAAAGTAACAAGGGGGATTTAATGTTATGGAGAAAAAAGGAATTGATATAAGTCATCACCAAGGTGATATAAACTTTGATAAGTTAAAAGGAAACATCGATTTTGCCATGGTAAGAACAAGTTATGGATCATTTTACGAAGACAGAAAATATAAAGAAAACATAGAGGGATTACAAAAAGTTGGAATTCCGTACGGATTATATCATTTTTCGTATGCTACTAGTGTTTCTACCGCTAAGAAAGAAGCGGAAGGATTTATTAATTTGATAAAAAATTATAATCCAACGTATCCAGTGGTAATAGATATCGAATCATCGGATAGGACAAGTGGTGTAAGTAAGGATACTTTGGTTGATATTACTAAGACGATTTGTAGTATGGTAGAGGATGCTGGATATTACGTAATGATATATGCTAACTTAGATTATTTAAATAATAAATTAAACGCAAGTTCGCTTGATAAGTATGATAAGTGGTTGGCTCAGTGGAGTAGTAAACCAACGTATAGTAAATCATTTGGTATGTGGCAGTATTCATCTAAGGGAAACGTTCCAGGGATAAGTGGAAACGTAGATTTAAATATTGCTTATAAAGATTACCCGTCATTGATAAAAGAAAAAAATTTAAATGGTTATAAAGAAAATGTCATAAAAGAAAATGAGAGTAGTAATAACGATGTTAATCGTGTTATTAATTACGTGGTAAAAAAAGGGGACACTCTAAGTGGTATAGCAAGTAAATATAAAACTACCTACCAAAACTTAGCTAATTACAATAATATATCTAATCCTAATAAAATTTATACGGGTCAAATAATAAAGATACCTAGTGGAAATCCTTTAATAAGTCCATCAACTTACGTAGTAAAAAAGGGTGACACTTTAAGTGGTATAGCTAAAAAGTACGGCGTAAATTGGAAAATTCTATATGAAAAAAATAAATCTGTAATAGGTAAAGATCCAAATATTATAAAGCCAGGACAAATATTAACAATATAAAGGGTTGACAAAAAATGTTAACCTTTTATTTTTATATTGACTAATATTTCTCTTGAGTGTATTATTAAAATATAAAATATGGAGAGGTGAAGAAAAAAGGTGAAAAAACAAAATATTGCAATAATCGCAGTAGTGGCATTTGTATTAGCAGTAGCAGTAGGATACGCATTATTTTCAGAAACATTACAAATTAATGGTACTGCAACTGCAAAAGGTAGCTTTGATGTCCAATTTACTAATGTAGGT
>CANPXR010000055.1 GCA_947586655.1 uncultured Bacilli bacterium
TTAGCAAAGTTAGTGCTCATAGCATCATAAATTGATGATTTAAGATCGTATCCTTTAGCTGTTAAAAAGGTGTTTGCAATTCCACCACCAATCAAAATATAATCAGCTTTACGAACTAGTTTATCAATAACTTTTATTTTATCACCTATTTTAGCTCCTCCCATAATAACTACGTATGGTCTTTTTGGAGAAGAAAGTAAATCACCTAAAGCACTAAGTTCTTTTTCTATCAAAAATCCTATACCGGACGGAAGGTTACTAGCAATCCCAACGTTTGAGGCGTGGCTACGATGGGCGGTACCAAACGCATCATTTATGAATACATCACCTAACCCTGCCCAATACTTACCTAATTGTTCATCATTATTACTTTCTTTTTTATCTGGAAAGTCTTCATACCTTGTGTTTTGAACTAAAACTATATCACCTGGATTCATATTATTAATGGAGTTTTCTAGCACAGTTCCACGTGTTTCATATATAAATTTAACATCTTTTTTTAGTAGTTCAGATAATCTTACCGAAACTGGGTAAAGTGAATTATTAACTTTGTCTTCTTCGTTTTTTATTCTTCCTAAGTGCGATAATATTATTACCTTAGCCCCATGATCTATCGCATAATTTATCGTCTCCAAACTTTTTTTTATTCTATTATCATCCAAAATAATACCATCTTTTATAGGAACGTTTAAATCACATCTTATTATTACTCTTTTATTAAATAAATTAAAATCCCTTATTGTCTTTTTCATTTTACCCTCCACAACAATTATAGCACGTATAAGAAAAAAATAGGAAATAAATTCCTATTTAACGGTTACCCTTACACTAGCCTTCTTACCATTTGAAGCTTTAGCGGTGATAACGGTAGTTCCCCTTGATCTAGCATAAACGATACCATTACTTATGGTTGCAACCGACGGATTTTCACTGCTCCATGATATAGTCTTATCAGTTGCGTTAGTAGGGGTATAATACACCGTTATTGTCTTACTTTGGCCTATGGTCATATTAATTGCGTTAGGTGATAGGGCGATGCCACTTAAAGGAATGGTTGTGGACTTAACGATGATTGTCCTTGTAGCACTTGCTTTATTGCCATAATTATCCGTTACTGTGTACGTTATGTAGTAAGTTCCTACTACACCTGTATTTACGTTACCCGTTACCCTGACGTTTGAAGTTATATTACTACCCAATGAATCAATGGCAGAATATCCTGGATCATTATATCTATCTCCAACGTTAATGGTTATAACTTTACTTCCGTATAAAGTTATCGTAGGTGCCGACGTAGGTCTTCTTGTTGTTTTCCTTGTATTAGTTGTTGAACCATTACTTTTAGTTGTTGCTTTGGTAGTACTTGGCGACTTACTAGTAGTTTTAGTAGTAGTTGCCGTTGGAACAACCTTTACCGTTCTTTTTATGGTAGATTTATTACCGGCCTTATCGGATACTTCGTAATTTATCACATATGTCCCCGACTTTTTAGCGTTAACCGTACCACTCTTATTAATCTTAGAAGTTATGTCTCCATCCATGTTATCAGTTGCCTTTGCACCGGGATCGTCAAAATCATCGCCAACGTTAATAACTAATTCATCCTCCCCAATCAAAGTTATGGTAGGGGGTTCTACATCTTTAACGGTGGTAGTTGTTGTTTTATCATCAGCATTATTACCGGAAACATAACCAGCGGTAGTGTACTTATCACCACATTTAATGTATGACGAATATTCTTCAGTTTCCTTTTTTGATGCAAGGACGTACCCCTCGCAAATCTTAGCGGCCTTAACCTTGCTAGAATCAATAAATCCCCCGTTTTCTAACAATAGATCACTTAAATCAATTCGTATTTGTTCATCAGTTAATACTATTTGTTTCTGTAATATATAAGTTGGTGCTTCCTCTATCATTCTTGACTCTAACTTGTTAAAATCAAAAGTGGTATATTTTTCTTTTTTATCTGATCTTATGATGTTTAAAACAACAATAATTATAATAATTAAGATAACTAATACTAGCACCCCTAAAATGACCATCCCACGAGTTATTTGGAATTTTTTCTTTTCATTATTTTCATATTCAACGTCAGTTGAATAATTAACATCGTTCAAATTAATCACCACCGTTACCGTATAAAAGTATTATAACATGAAAAAAATAAAAAGGCACTAGCTTTTAACCATAGTCCCTTATTTATTTGCAAAATATTTTGCTGTTCTAACCATTTGTGCCGAATACCCCATCTCATTATCATACCAAGCAACTACTTTAACTAATTGTTTACCATCAACTTCTATGATATTAGTTAATAGACCGTCTACTAAAGCTCCACACTTCATTCCTATTATGTCACTAGATACTATTGGATCTTCGGTATACATAATCGTTTCAGTTTGATTGCTTTTGAACAAATCATTAATCTCTTCTTTGGTTACGTTTTGTTTAAGTTCTAGCGTTAAATCAATAACCGATCCCGTTGTAACCGGAACTCGCATCGCCGTTCCATCTAGCTTGCCTTTTAACTCTGGAATAACAAGACCGATAGCACTTGCTGCTCCGGTGGATGACGGAACAATGTTTGCTGCTGCTGCTCTTCCACGTCTTGCCATATGGCCTTTTTTATGAGCAACATCAAGGGTTGCTTGATCATTTGTATATGCGTGAACAGTTGTCATAAAACCTTTTTCTACCCCATAATTATCACATAATAATTTCATTACGGGCGCCAAGCAATTAGTTGTACAACTTGCAGCACTTATTATGGTCTCACGATTAGTTAATTCCTCGTGATTAACGTTATAAACAATTGTTTTCAAATCACCCTTAGCAGGGGCAGAAATAATTACTTTTTTAGCGCCTGCCTTTATGTGAGCTGAAGCTTTTTCTTTACTAGTAAAAAATCCCGTGCACTCGAAAACAATATCTACGTCAAGTGCTTTCCAAGGTAAATTAGATGGGTCTGATTCACTATATATCCTTATTTTTTCCCCATTTACCATAATGTTATTTTCATCATTAGTAATTTCGTCAGTCTTATACCTTCTATGTGAGGTATCATACTTAAGTAAATATGCTAACTGCGCTGCATCAGTTAAATCATTTATGGCAACAACGGAAAAATAAGGATCCTCTTGCATAAGCCTAAATACTAATCTTCCTATTCTACCAAAACCATTTATTGCTACTTTAATAGCCATTTTATCATCTCCTATTTATATATTGTAACATTTGTTAGTCTTTAAAACAACTTCCCCCAATAAACTCCCTTATTATTGAATCATTAGGTACGCTATCACTTGGCATACCTAAAATTACTCTAAATAAGTTTATTAATCTTATGGCTTCATCGTAATTAGGATCATCTTCTGATACCGAAAATAAAAGTGGTTCCGCGTATGTTTTTAAAACTCCTAATTCATATACCAAAGAAGTATTAAGGATAAAATCAGCGTCCTTTAGATATGGAATAATCATTTCCTCTTCTACTTTTCTAACGTTTTTCCATGTCTGTAACGTATCGGATGCACATACCCCGCGTGACATATTGTCTCTTATTATTCTTCTTAAAAGTCTATTATCCGTAGATTTAAACATGTTATGGTTATCTACGTTTAATGGAGTTAGTGGACATATGTATAGTTTAAATTTGTTCTTATCCGGAATCATTTCAGTTAATTTTTCGTTAAAAGCGTGAATACCTTCAATTATTAAAATACTTTTTTCATCCATTTTTATGGTTTTATCACTTAGTTCTTGCTTTCCGGATATAAAATTATACCTTGGCATTCTAACTTCTTTTCCGTTTAGCAACTCAAATATTTTCTTATTAAACTGATTTGTATCAATGGCTTCTATTCTCTCTTTTTCAGGCTCCCCGTTTTCATCTAAAACCCTATCTTTAACATCAACATAAAAGTCATCAACTGATATTGGTATGGGTCTTAGCCCCCTACTCCTTAAAAACAAGGTCAATTTTCTTGAAATAGTGGTTTTACCTGATGAGGATGGTCCGGTAATCAGTACCATTTTTATATCTTTTTCTTTTTTTATTACATCTGTTACTTCAAACAACTCGTTATTTTGAATAGCCTCACTAACCTTTATTAAATCACCATAATCACCAGTTGATATCGTTCGATTGAGTTCAACCGAAGTACTTATTCCTAAACTACTTAAATATGAATCATTTTTTTCAATAGCACTAAGTAATTTATCGTTTTTAGTTGGCTTAAGGCTTTCAAATTTAGATATGTTAGATATGGTAGGAATCATAAGTATAACCTTGTTGTCCTTATGGTACTTAACATTATACATGCTTAATAATTTAGTATTGTTAGGTAGCACACCATAAAAGAAATCAAGGGCATCATCTAGTTTATAAAGGCTAATGCTAGAGTTACTAATATACCTAAGCGAGTTTGCCTTATCCATTTGATTTATTTTTTCATAGTATTCTATTGCATCTATCCTAGATACCATTATTTTGGTTATTGGATGCTCTTCTTCACATAACTGTCTCATTCTTATTTTTATTTTCTCAACGGTTACCTCAGAAATTAAATTATTGGTAAGAACTTCCACGTAAATTCCTTCGTCAATCGTATGTAGCACCCTAACATCGCAATTAATAACGTCCTTAACCGCCTTACTAAATAAAAATAAAGTGCCTCTTTCATACGTTTTATTACCCGCTGAAGAAGTTATATCAAAAAAGTCTAACGTACAGTCTTTAGTTAATTTAGTATCTAAACTAGTTAACCTATTATTAACTGATGAAACTATAATATCATGGTTAAAATCATCCTTAAACTCTTTTGCTATTTCACTAATTAAAGTACCCTTTTCATACTCAAATACTTTATCTTTATACTTAACTTTTATAACAGACATAATTTCACCCTACTTTATTCTTACACTATACTAATATTTTATCAAAAATAATAAAAAAAGTCACAATATTTTAGGTAATATTTACCAACTTATAATACATAATATTACTAGGGTGATAAAACATGAATTTAATTCCAACCGTTATTGAAAAAACTAAAGCAGGGGAAAGAGCATACGATATATACTCAAGATTATTAAAAGATAGAATAATATTCATAAGTGGTGAAATAGATGATGATTCTGCAAACGCAGTAATTGGACAGCTATTATTTTTAGACTCTGCTTGTCATGAAGATATTAGTTTGTACATAAATAGTCCAGGGGGTAGCATTACCGCAGGAATGGCTATATATGACACGATGAACTTTATAAAAAGTGACGTTTCAACGATATGTATTGGAATGGCTGCGTCAATGGCCTCGGTTTTATTAGCAAGTGGTGAAAAAGGAAAAAGATTTATCTTACCAAACAGTGAGGTAATGATTCATCAGCCACTAGGAGGAGTAAGTGGACAGGCAACCGAAATTAAAATAGTAGCAGATAGAATTCTTTACTTAAGAAATAA
>CANPXR010000056.1 GCA_947586655.1 uncultured Bacilli bacterium
CACTTTAGAAAGGTTAGGGCGGTTATAGAAAATACTTCTGGTGATTTTGCAATTAGTATAGAAGGGGGAAAATGTATTTTTCCTGGAGGTAAGTGTGAAAAGGATGAACCACCTTTAATGGCTATTATGCGTGAATTAAAAGAAGAGATGGGAATAAGCTTTGAACCATGTGATTTTTATGAACTATTTGAATTAGAGACAATATACGATGATTTTTTTGATTATAGAACACAGTCCATAAAACCTAGACATACTATAACAACTTACTATTATGTTCAGACAAATAAAAGCATTGACGTTGATAGTATGAATCTAACTGAAGGTGAAAAAAAACAAAATTTTAAAGTTTCTTTCGTAAATAAATCAGATCTATTAACAATGTTAAATGAAGATCACTCAAACCTTGAAAATGGTAGATTTTTTGATGAAGAAAATCAGGTGGTTGTAGAACGTGTATTAAAGAAGTAAGGGATTAAAAAAAGGATTTTTCTAATCCTTTTTTGTCTTTCTAGTAGTTTTTTTAATTGGTTTATTTTTTTGTTTTAATTCATTACGAATTTCTTTTAAGACGCTTAACTCTGTTTCTTTAATTTCTTCAGTTTTTTCTTCATCTTTTTTATGTGTTATATTAGATAATCTATTTACTGCTTTAACAAACAAAAATACGCAAAATGCTATGATTAAAAAATCAATTATATTTTGAATGAAACTACCATATGCAATTTTAGCTCCTCCAACTTTAATGGATAAATCGGTAAAATCAACACCGCCAATTATTATTCCAATTATTGGCATTAGAATATCATTAACTAAAGAAGATACTATTTTACCAAAAGCACTACCAACAATAACACCAACTGCTAAATCAACAACGTTTCCTTTCGAGATAAATTCCTTAAACTCTTTTAACATTTTTTGCCTCCTTTACGGATATAATTATATCATACTTTTATAATAATTGATTTAGTTATGATATAATTATATCATGAAGTAGTAGGAGGATGTTATGAAAAAAAGTATAGTCGTAATTAATGGTACCGGTGGAAGTGGAAAGGATACTTTTGTTAGTTATTGTTCGAAATACTGTAATGTTTTTAACTTTTCTTCAATTGATAAAATAAAAGAAATTGCAAAATTAATGGGGTGGAACGGTGGAAAATCAGAAAAGGATAGAAAGTTTTTATCAGACTTAAAAAAATTGGCTACTAACTATAATGATTTACCATATAATAGTATCTTACAAGCTATTGATGAATTTTATAATAATAATTCGGACCTTATGTTTATTCATATAAGAGAGCCTGAGGAAATCAAAAGAATTATTTTAGAGTTTAATGCTAAATCAGTCTTAATCAAAAGAAAAAATTATGAATTAATAAAATCAAATTCATCGGATGCAAACGTGGAAAACTATAACTATGATTATGTTATTGAAAATGATACGTTAGAAAATTTAGAAGAGTCTGCGAAAACCTTTGTTGAAAAAATATTGAAATAATAATTTATAAAGCATATATAAAAACATAATTTTCTTGTTGTATCAATAACTTAAGTAAAATCATAAAATACTATTGAAAAATGGCTTTTTAAGTGATATAATTAGTGGCGTCATCAGGAATTTATTATAATGATTTGTAAGAAATACTTATGATTTGCGCTCGTAGCTCAGCTGGATAGAGCACTTGGCTACGAACCAAGGGGTCAGGGGTTCGAATCCCTTCGAGCGCGCCATTAATTATTTACAACTCGTTTTGATGGTATTGACTTTGAAATATTTCATATGATATAATCATAATGCTTTTTCGGAAAGTAGCACAATTTGGTAGTGCACGCGGTTTGGGACCGTGAGGTTGCAGGTTCAAATCCTGTCTTTCCGACCATTTTTAAAGTATCACCCCTAACGGGTGTTTTTTTATTGACTTTTACTAATTTTGTTTTATAATAATTGATATTAATTTGGTTAAAAAGGAGTAGTAAGTTAAATGTTTAGGGAAAATGATGAAACAGGACATTTAAATGATAAAAAGATTTATATTAAAAACTTATATGTCGCACAAATCAAAAGATATTTAAGGCCTGGTGATGATATAACTTATCCTTTTATTTTAGTAGTTGGAAAAGCAAGTGGTTATAGAGTGGTTGATGTTTTTAGTAAAACAAAATATAATGTAATTGATACTAATAGTATAAACATAAAAAACGGAGAAATTTGTGTTAGAATAGTTGCTCCATTAAATTCATATTTAATTTCGTATTTAAGTTCGGATATTTTTAAAAATATATGGAAATGGTTATATAATGGATGGATATATAAAAGTACTTTAATTGAATTTTTAGAACATATTAATAAAAAGTATGAAGAAGAAAAAGAAAAGGAAAAAAGATATTTAGATGATGATAAATTTATTGATGATGAAATGAGTTCTACTTCATCGGATAATAAACAAAGTGAGGAATTAAAATATGGTAAAATATTAACCGATGAAGTTTTCAAATGCGAACCTTTATTTGGCAGGGAAGCTGAATTAAAAGACATAATAATTACGTTGGCTCAACTTAAAAAAAATCCTATTTTAGTTGGAGAACCAGGTGTTGGTAAAACCACTTTAGTTGATGAATTGGCTTATTTAATTCAGCATGGTAACGTTCCAAACTTCTTAAAAGGTAAAAAAATAGTTGAGGTAGACGTAGGTGAAATTTTAGCGGGAACTGAGTATAGAGGGTTTTTAGAAAAAAAGGTAATGGCTATAATAAAATATGTTTTAGATAATAATGCAATCTTATTTATAGACGAAATACACCGTATTTATGGTGCTGGAGCAACGAGTAATAGTAATAATGATATGGCTGATATTATTAAACACGCAATAGATAGAGAAAACATAAAGGTAATTGGTACAACGACCCAAGTAGAATACGAACGATATTTTTCATCTGATGCTTTAAAAAGAAGATTTGAAGTTATAAAAATAAGTGAACCTGATGATGTTTTAATGAATGGAATAATAAAAAACGTTTTAGATTTTTATTCTAAACAGTATAATATATCAATTGAAAAGTTAGACGTAAAATATTTATCAGATGTTTTAACCAATCTTACCAAAAAACAGCACAGGAATTATCTTGATAAGGTTTGTAATCCTGATTTAACTATTGCCATAATAGATAAAGCTTTTGCATTAGCAATGATAGAAAATCAAGCATATATTACGCTAGATTATTTCGAACAGGTAATTAGTCAAAATCAAAGATTATATAAAACAGCTATTGATAACGCTATTTTGGAGCTAGAAAGTTATAAACCATCCCAAAATGAAGCACAAAAAGTAATAAGGATGTTTGATAAAAAATATTAAGAAAAACTTAATATTTTTTTTCTTTAATGTTATAATTTATAAAGAGGTGTTGATATGAAACTGATATCATGGAACGTAGCTGGTTTTAGGGCATGTTTAAAAAAGGGGTTTGAAGATTTTTTCTACACTTGTGACGCTGACGTTTATTGCCTTCAGGAAGTAAAAGCAGAAAAGGATCAGATTGATTTTGAACCAAAAGATTATTATTGTTACATAAATCCTGCTTTAAAAAAAGGATATTCGGGGACCTTAATTTACACCTTGTATAAACCACTTAACGTTTTTTATGGAATAGGAAAAGACGTACACGATCAAGAAGGTAGGGTAATAACGTTAGAATTCGAAGATTATTATTTGGTTAATCAGTATGTTCCTAACGTTAAAAGGGACTTATCAAGGCTTTCTTACCGGATGACTTGGGAGGATGATTTAAAAAAATACCTAAAGAAGTTAGAAAAGAAAAAACCTGTTGTTGTTTGTGGGGATTTTAATGTTGCTCACACCGAGAAAGACATAAAAAATGCTAAGGCAAACATTGGTAATGCTGGCTTTACTTACGAAGAAAGGGATAAATTTACTAAACTTTTAGAAAGTGGTTTTATTGATACCTATAGGTATTTTAATCCAAATAAGGATGATGCTTTTTCTTGGTGGAGTTACATTGGAAACTGCAGACAGAAAAACATTGGGTGGAGAATAGATTATTTTATTGTATCAAAAAGCATAATTGATAAAGTATCTAATCCTATTATATACTCAGATGTTTTTGGTAGTGATCACTGCCCAATAGGAATAGATTTAAATTTAAAATAAATTTTTAAAGGCTTACGTAGCTCAGTTGGATAGAGCGTTACCCTCCGAAGGTAAAGGTCATGAGTTCGACTCTCATCGTGAGCGCCACTTAATCGGAAAGTAGCACAATTTGGTAGTGCACTACGTTCGGGACGTAGAGGTTGCAGGTTCAAATCCTGTCTTTCCGACCATTTTAAATATTTTTAATTATGATTAACTTACATTTTTCGACATAATTCTTCTTCTTTTTGTATTATTATTGAAAAATATGTAAAGGAGAAATATTATGATAGAAGAAGCAAAAATAAAAAATCTTTTTGATTTTATACAAAACAAATATTTAATTAGAAAGTCATGTAATGACGATAAAAGTATGGATATCGAAATTTATGGAATTGGAAGTATTTACTCAGTGCCAATTGGGGGTATTTTGATTCATTTTGATAAGATAAATCTTAAATTAGAAATCTTAAATAATTCCAATAATGCTGAAATATTAAAAGAATTAGTTAATGATGTTAAGGAAGTTTTGCAATATAAAGATATAGTTAGATATTTGTCTAATGGTAAGAAAACAATGATAATTCAATTTAGTTTGACTAATAGCTATGATAAAAAAGTTAATAATGGTATTTCATTAGTAAAAGAAAAAAACAAGGGACATAAGTAATGCTCTTGTTTTTTGTTTGGAATACTATATAATTGAAGATGCATCTTTAGTTGAATTTGGGGGAGATTTGGCTTGAGTGATATTATTAGTTTAATTTCTGATAATCTTATTCAAATTGTAAGTACAATAATCACCGGTGTTATTGGATATTTGGGAATAAGGATAAAAAATTTATACCAGAGTTTAGTGCAAGATAGAATAAAGAAGGATATTATCGAAAAAACAGTAGAATATGTAGAACAAACCAGCAAGAACTTAACTTGCGAAGAAAAAAAGAAGAAGGCTTTAGAAAAATCATTAGAGTGGCTTAATGAAAAGAAAATTAGTATTAGTGATACGGAACTTGAAATTTTAATTGAAAGTGCGGTTAATTGTTTATGATAAAAGGAGCTTAAATAAAGCTCTTTTTATTATTTATAATCCAATAAAACGTACTTCAAGATTAAAATTAACGAAATCGTTGAATCAATCTAAAGTGCACAATTAAGTGCAATTGAGTCGAAAAATTGTATATTCAAAAGAAAATGCACATATT
>CANPXR010000057.1 GCA_947586655.1 uncultured Bacilli bacterium
TTAACGCTTGCCATTCCAAAAAAACAAAATACCCATATAAATAGCATTAAACTTAAAATCTTTTTCATTTAAACACACCTTCTATTCTGAATATAATTTTAATATAAATAAAAAGATAAGTCAATCAATATAACTATTATAAGTTAAGTACATTTACTAGCAGGTTTTAATTTAATACTTTCAATAAGTATATTTTTATTTATATAAATAAATCGTTGTTAATATACAAATATTTCTTTACATTTTTACCAAATATTATATAATAATAAACAAAAAATTACGTAATGGCAAAAAAGGAGTATAACATGAAAAGTACTTATGAAATAGAATACCAATTTTTTAAACCTTTAAATATTAATTTTATATCAAGTTATGATATTAAAAATAGCAATGCAAGCACTTTCTCATTAGAAAAACAACCGATTGCTAAAAAAATCAAAATTAATATGCCACCACAAGTACATGAAACATTACAACGCACTAAGAGTGAAAAAAACAAAATTTATCCAAAATATATACCATTGATTAACCATTTTTACAATACAATTTGTGAAAAAATACCATACGTAAACCTTGAAATGTTTAATAATAACATTAGAGATTTAACAATAATAGAAAGAGAAACACTTTCTAAAAAAAGACTAATATCTAAATTTCAAAAAACAATTCTAGGAATATATAACATAGGTAAAAATAGGATAAAAACTCTTAGTGATAACTATATTTTTTCTATATTTCATGAACTATTTCATATGTCAAGCTCAATTATAGAACATAATATGATTTTTTCTGGGTTTTATCAATCTTTCCGAAATTATTCAGATTTCTCTAAACCTAAATATAAATCATTTAAAATTGGATATGGATTAGATGAAGGATACACAGAACTCTTAACCCAAAGGTATTTTGGTGACATAGTGAATATACAATCCCAAGCTTATGAAGTTGGAAAATATTTTTCCCAAATGTTAGAAATAGTAGTTGGAAAAGAAAGAATGGAAAAATTTTACTTTAGTGCGGATCTTTATGGTTTAGTAAAAGAATTAGAACAGTATCAAACAGAAGAAAGTATATTAAAATTTTTAAAAAGTCTTGATTTTATTGTTAAGAAAGATAACTCAGCATTAAATAAACATCAATATGAAGTTTGTGTATCTTACGCTAGTAAATTCTTATTTAAGTGCTTTGAAGGAAAAATTTATAGAATGTATGAATCCCCAATTTTTAATTCTATTAATCAAGAAACATATGCAAAAGCCTTAGGTGCATTTACTAAATGCTTAAATGACATAACGGTTAATCTTGAAAGCATGGATGAGTATATTTTGTTAAAAAACTTATCAGATATAGATGAACATAATGTATTTAAAATTGATAATAAAATCAAATAAAAAGCCTATTTATTAGGCTTTTTCTACGTCTAGCTTTACGTTTAATCCGTTTAAGTCAAATACTTCGGTTAAATTATCTTTCTTTATTAATTTTAAACTAAGGGTTTCTTTTTTTATTATATCTTCGAAGTCTTCTATTACCTTAGTAAATGAATCATCTGAATCATAATATAAGTATATTCTATCAGTAACATCAAAATCTTTTTGTTTCCTTAGGTTTTGTACCTTAGATATTAACTCTCTTGCAATACCTTCATTTATTAAATCTTCGGTTAAGTTTGTATTTAATATAACAAAGTTATTAGCATCTTTTATAACGTCGTATCCTTCTTTTGCAAGAACCCTTATATCAACCATTTCACTAGTTACGTCAAATAATTCACCATCAATGTTTATCGTTACGGCTTCCCCGTTTTCAATGAACTTAATGTCTTCGTTAGTTAACTTATTAAGTTCTTCTTGGTATAACTTTATTTTTGGTCCAAGTATTTTACCTACTACCTTAAAGTTTGGCTTAACCTCAAAGTTCATGTAAGTTGATAAATCACTTATGTAAGTTACTTTCTTAACGTTTAGTTCTTCTTTTATAAGTTCATCTAAATCACCAATTAAGGCTTTGTTTTTACCATCTATTAGCACCTCACTAATTGGTTGTCTTACCTTTATTTTAACCTCTTCACGGGCATTTCTACCTAATGAGATTAAGTTTCTTACTAAGTCCATTTTATTTTCTATTTTATCATTTACTAAAGATAAGTTAGCCTTTGGGAAATCACTTAAGTGAACTGATTCTTCTTGGGTTAAATTTTTATATATTTCTTCTGCGGTATACGATGCAATTGGTGCAATTATCTTACATAATCCAACTAATACTTCATAAGTTGTTTTATAAACTGATTTTTTACTATTATCTAAGTCATGTGCCCAGAATCTTCTTCTGTTTCTTCTTATGTACCAGTTAGATAAATCTTCTGAAACAAAGCTAGTAACACTTCTTACTACCCTGGTTAAATCATATTCATCATATGCCTTAGTAACATAATCTAATAACTTATTATACTTTGATATTAACCATTTATCTATTTCTTCACGACTTTCATAATCAACGTCAAACTTTCTTGGGTCTACGTTATCAGTATTAGCGTATAAAGCAAAGAACGAATACGTATTTTTAAGGGTTGAGAAAAACTTTGAATATACTTCTTTTAAGCCTTCTTCATCAAACTTAACTGGGGTCCAAATTGGAGATACATATGGTAAGTACCACCTAATTGTGTCCGCTCCAAATTCTTTCATGGTAGAAAATGGTTCAATTACGTTTCCCCTTGATTTATGCATCTTCTGACCATTTTTATCCAATAATAAGTCGTTAACTAATACGTTCTTATAAGGACTCTTACCAGTTACGAAAACAGAAATAACAAGAAGTGAGTAGAACCATCCACGGGTTTGGTCGATACCCTCACAGATAAAGTCCGCTGGAAATTGTTCTTCCCATAATTCTTTGTTTTCAAACGGATAATGATATTGAGCAAAAGGCATTGCACCAGAATCAAACCAACAATCGATTACGTCAGGGCACCTTTTCATATCTTTACCACACTTTGGACATTTAATGTAAATATCATCTACGTAAGGACGGTGTAATTCTATATTTTCATCAATTTTAGAAGTTGCTTTTCCAACTAGTTCTTTTCTTGAACCAATCATCTCTTGATGGCCACACGAGCAAGTCCATAAAGGAAGTGGTGTTCCCCAGTACCTTTGACGAGATATTGCCCAGTCTTTTAGTTCTAAAAGCCAGTTTCCAAAACGTTTTTCACCAACGTACTCAGGGTACCAATTAACCTTTTTATTTTCTTCTATTATTTTATCCTTAATCTTTGTTACCTCAAGGTAATATGATGGTTTAGAATAATACAAAAGTGGTGACTTACACCTCCAACAATGTGGATAATTATGAACCATTTTTTGTTTCTTAAATAATTTATCATTTTCCTTTAACCATTTAATTACTTCTAAATCAGCATCAAAAACGCGCATACCCTTCCATGGCCCTTCTAGGTAACAACCGTCTTCTCCTACCGGATTTAAGTATGGTAAATTATACTTTTTACCAACGTTTGCATCATCTTCACCAAAAGCTGGGGCAATGTGAACGATACCCGTTCCATCTTCCATGGTAACATAAGTATCACACGTTACGTAAAATGCCTTTTTATCAACTTTTAAAAATGGTAATAATTGTTCATACTCTTGATATTCTAAGTCAGAACCCTTATATTCTTCTAGCACTTTTACATCATCACCTAAAACCTTATTCATTAGGGCTTTAGCTAGTATAAATTTATATCCTTTTGATTCTACCTTAACGTAAGTTTCGTTTGGATTAACGCATAACGCAACGTTTGAAAGTAACGTCCAAGGAGTCGTTGTCCAAACTAAAAAGTATACGTCTTCATCCTTTTTTTTCATTGGTACGATTACGGTATCTACGCTTACTTCTTTATATCCTTGGGCAACTTCGTGAGATGCTAAAGAAGTACCACACCTAGGACAATAAGGAGTGATTTTAACTCCCTCATAAAATAATCCCTCATCAAAGAATTTTTTTAGAATCCACCATTCTGTTTCAATGTAGTTATTATCATACGTAATGTACCTATTTTTAGTATCAATGAATTGCCCCATTTGATCGGTTAGTTCCGTAAAGGCTTCTTCGTTTTCCCATACGGCTTTACGACACTTATCATTAAAAGCTTCTATACCAAACTTTTCAATGTCTTTTTTACCATTAAAACCAAGTTCTTTTTCAACCTGAACTTCAACTGGTAATCCGTGGGTATCCCATCCTATCTTACGAAGTACCCTTTTACCTTGCATCGTTTGATACTTACAAAAAGCATCTTTTAAAAACTTAGCAACCATGTGATGAATACCTGGTTTACCATTAGCGGTAGCAGGTCCATCATAAAACACCCAGTTTTCTTTATTTTTTCTATTTTCAATGGTTTCGTTTAAAATATCCTTCTTTTTCCACTCCTTTAGAATGTCTTGCTCAGTTTCCCAAGCACCTTTCTTTGATAATTCTTTAAATGATTCACTCATCTTAATCCTCCTTTAAATTAAAAAAAATCATCCCTTTTACAAAGGACGATTTAAACCGCGTTACCACCTTAATTCATATCATAAGATATGCTCTTATTTACTTTTAACGCCGTTTAAAGCGGTACTATCTTACTTATTTCAGATAAACACATCAGAAGTGATCTACGTAATTTAAATCTAACCTATCTTTCACCAAACGATAAGCTCTCTTATAGATTGCCATTGCGCCGTCTTCCTCACTTGTTTTAATTACGATTATTTTAACATATTTTAAAAAATAATCAAGACTTAAAAGTCTTCGGTTATATTTTTTGTTCTACTTCTTTTTGGTTCTTCCTCATCGGTCATTTTACCTTGAACATTAATGTTTTTCGGTGCGCATAGAAATATGCCATCACCTAACTTCTGCATAGAACCACCAATTGCGTATAAACATCCACTTACAAAGTCAATTATTCTTTTACCTTGATCTGGTGTTACCCTTTTTAAATTAACAACAACGGTGTTTCTCTTTTTTAGGTAATCCGCAATTTGTTGCGATTCAGAGTAAGCTCTTGGCTCAAGAAGAATCATTTTACTTCCTTCGGCGGTTTCTTCTCTTGTTGCTTCTTCAACGCTTAAAGTGTAATACTCATCTTCACTAGAAATATCACTACTACCAAACAATTTCTTTAAATTTAAAGCCATTTTATCCCTCCATATGTAAGTGCAATATACTATTTATAAAAGTATTTTATCATAAAATATGCAAAAA
The DNA here is from genome assembly GCA_947586655.1 of uncultured Bacilli bacterium. Taxonomy (GTDB): domain Bacteria; phylum Bacillota_I; class Bacilli_A; order RF39; family UBA660; genus Aphodocola. The sequence goes on from CANPXR010000057.1 coordinate 5,254, forward strand.
TTAAATAGATATAATAAAAAAAGAGAAAATTT
>CANPXR010000058.1 GCA_947586655.1 uncultured Bacilli bacterium
TGGGGCGGAGTGTGGGAATCGAACCCACGCGTGCTGGTGCCACAAACCAGTGTGTTAACCACTTCACCAACTCCGCCAAGTAATTTATGCATTTAATAAATGCAATAGTATTTTAACAAACATACAAAATAAAATCAATATGTAATTAATAATTTCATTCGTCTTCATCAAGTAAAGCTGCACTTCTTATGGTATTATCTCCGTACTTTTTATTTATTTCATCCACTGCTTTTTGAACTTTATCCCTTTTTTTTACCTTGCCAACTTCTTCAAATAAAGAAATTTGTTCATAAGTTTTATCAGTTAAGTCACTTACCCTTAACCCCACTAATCTTATTGGGTCACCTTTCCACATGTCCTTTAATAATTCACATGCATTTTCATATATATCTTCACTAGAAGATATTGGGTTAACTAATTTTTTTTGATGTCCATAACTAAAAAACTCACTATTTTTAAGATGTACTGATATAACAGTTGCGTACTTATTTTCAGCTCTTAAACGAATTCCAACCATATCTGATAACTTTCTTAGTACCTTTTTTAAACTAACTATGTCTTCATAGTCTTCTGGTAACGTAGTAGAATGCCCAATACCTTGATTTTTTGGTATTGGTCTTTCAACCAAAGAATCATCAATTCCGTTAGCATACTCATGCATAATTTTCCCCATGGTCTTAAAATGCCTAGTAAGTACGTTAACGTCAGTTTTAGCTAAATCCTCTATCGTATCAATTCCTAATTCATGTAACTTCTTACTAGAACTTCTTCCAACCATAAACAAATCATCCACCTTAAGTGGCCACATCTTTATTTTTATCTCACTTTCAAACAAGGTATGAACCTTATTTGGCTTTTCAAAATCACTTGCCATTTTAGCACATAACTTGCAATTAGCAACCCCTACGTTTACCGTAAAGCCAAGCTTATCATGTATCTCATCCTTTATCTTATAAGCCAACTTAACCGGGTCTCCAAAGATCATTTCTGTTCCAGTCATATCCATAAAACACTCGTCAATTGAATACCTTTCTATTACTGGTGTGTATTTACAAAGAATTTCATAAAAAGCATCTGAATACTCTTTATATTTTTCCCTGCTTGTTTCAACCACAAACAATTTATCAACCTTTTTTCTAGCCGTATAAAGAGGCTCTCCAGTTACTATACCCGCTTTTTTAGCAGGAAAGCTTTTAGCTAGAACAACACCCCTTCTTTTTTTCTCATCGCCTCCTACTACCGCTGGAATGGTTCTTATATCAAGCTTACTACCGTTTTTAAGCATTTCTAAAGCTGACCATGATAAAAACGCATTATTAACATCCACATGAAATATTATTCTTTGCACTTTTATCACCTCACCTATATTATACTAAAAAAACCCTTATTGGGATTATTTTTTAAAACAAACGTACGTTATTATCATAAACAATATAGCCACTAAGACTAAAACGATGATTAATATGGTATTATTTGCCTTCAAACTCTTCGATTGCATCTTTACCTTCGTATTACTTACGCTTTGTCTTACAACCTTAAGCACACTTTCATCACAAATTTTACTTAGCAACTGCATAGTCTGTTCGGTAGGATTACCTGGCTCTTTTTCCCTTGTTTCTTTATCCGCAAGGACAAATTCTGGACTCATTATCCTAAGAGTCTTATCATTTGTAAATTTAGTTAGCCTTATAACACTACTTTTTGTTACGTTTGGTATAATCTTTGTCTTTAACCTTACCTCCATACCATCCTTGTTTAAACCATAAGTTTTTATCGAAAAATTATTATCGATTATTGAGTAAGGAAAAAATCCAACGGTTGTATTTTCGTATTTTATCTTAAATCCGTAATCATACTTAGAATAACGTCTTGAATCAGACACAATATCAAACTGATATTCTTTAGATAGTTTTTTCATTTTATTACGTACACTATTAATATTTTTTTCTTTAACTAAAACATAAAAATCAGAATGATACTCATATGACTCTTTGCCTAATATTATATAAGGAACTATACTTCCAGATACAGCGATAGAACTAGCGATTTCTTCGTCTTGTATTAACGTAATTATAATATCAATTATATCGTTATAGTTACTATTCATGCTTCACCTTCCATTTCGTTAGTATATCTATATATTTATTATATAACAATATAATTAAATTGCAATTAAAATGGTAAAGATAAGTAAACAAACTAGCGATACTACGTAATGAATAATACTTTTAAACTTAACCCCTAAAAAGAATTCAATGACACTTGGAACAAAAACTATACCAGTAAGAATCATAGAAATTACTAATTTAACGTTTAAAGTATCAAAGTAAAGATTAACAGCGGTAAAAAGAATAAAAAGTTGAACTAAAATATTAAAAATTATATGTATTTTCATATTAATATTATATGAAATAAGCTATATGTTGACATAAAATTGGAAATGATAATTAATTATCTAACATTTTTTTTAAGTTTAAACTAGCATTATAAACGTCTTTTTTACTAACCTCATCAAATTTATCAGCAACTAATTTAACCGCATCTTTTAAAGTACAATTTTTATTTTTCATTTCGTTAATAATTAAAGCCTCTAAGCTAACGTTATCATTTTCAACTTTAATGACTGGTTCATTGCTTATTAATACCACGTACTCTCCTTTTTGGGCATTTGAATCAATTACCATTTTTTCATATACATCATTAATTTTTCCATAAATAGCATGTTCATGAACTTTAGTCAACTCGTTACATACACACACTATACATCCAGGAATTTCTTCTTTTACTTCTTCAAGTAATTTTAAAATTCGTTTCGGCGATTCATAAACAATTTTAGTCTTTACTTTGGAATGTCTTATTTCATGAAAGAGTTGTTTTTTATCCTTCGTTATCGTTGGAACAAATCCGTAAAAAGTAAATGATGATGAATCAAGACCACTTACTGATAAAGCCGTCGTTACGGCCGATGGGCCAGGAATCCCAATTACATTTATGTTTTCTTCTCTCGCTTTTTTTATTAAGATATACCCAGGATCAGATATACAAGGAGTTCCAGCGTCTGATACTAGTGAAATATTTTTCCCCTGTTTTAAATCATTAACCACTTCGTTTGCTCTTTCCTTTTCATTATATTTATGATAAGAAACCATCTTAGTTTTAATGTCAAAATGGTTAAGCAATTTAATCGTTTGCCTTGTGTCCTCCACTAATATAAGATCACTTTGTTTAAGTGTTTCTATCGCACGAGGTGAAAAATCATCTAAATTACCAATTGGAGTTGCAACTACAAATAACGTTCCCATATCATCACATCCTTAATAAAATTATAACATCTAAAAAAGACTCTGATAAGCCCTTTTTAAGTAGTCATTAAAATAGTTTGTATTTTCTCCTTTGCCTCTTCATACCTTATGTTTTGCGATTCAAGTTCCTGACTTTTTTCTCTTAATTCTAATATCAAGTTATTGGCCTCATCAATTTCATTTTTTAATCTTAGTACTTCTTGATTTAAAACTTTGTTTTCGGATTGTAACTTTGAGTAACTTGAAAAGTCAGTATCAAAGGAGTCCGTAACTAAATCATTATATGAATTAATTAACTCAAGCATTGATTCTGATAAACAGTCCGTTAATGAATCTATCTCTTGTTCAGTAATAGCCCTCCCTTCTCTCATAATTTGAGCAATTCTCTTAATATAATCCTGTAATACTTCATTATTATTATATGATCTATTAGATAATTTTAAAATAGTTAAATAATCTCTTTTTACAGACGCAATGCAATCATACTTATTACAGTATCTTTCTAAGCCCTCCATTCGTTCTATTCTAAGCGGTACGTAGCTAAAATGTTTTTTTAACTGGCCATTGTAATTCAGAGAGTTAATGCCAGTTAAAATGCAAATTTCTTGGTTATGTAAAATATGATATAATTGTTCACTATCAAGTGCAGGATTTTGAATATATATACTGGACCTAGGTTTATAGTTTCCTGATTCTTCTCGTACTATTCCAAGTATTATAATATCACCATCCTCCTGCTCTCTTATGATAAAATAATTAGAACTATACTTATTTTCACTAGACGAAAAAGTTTTTGTACTATCATACTTACATATGTAACTAATTGAATGTACAGTATTAGATAGGTTTGATTTAAATATTTTGTTTTTTTCGTTAACGTACTTAGAAAATAAATCATTATAAGATATTATACCATTAGTAATCTTTTGATATAATTGATATGGATTTGAACACACTTCTTTTAAAATATCAAAAAAATTTTTATTCTTGTATAAACCCTTGGAGATAAGATATGGTATATTTACACCTAAAAGATGTGGAATAACTTCTTTTGGATATAATAATCTTATTCTGTCACCATTAGATAAAAAAATATCATAACCCGTATTTTCATACGTTCCATTTTCATAATACCTTATATTATCATTAATCATATTAATAATAATCTCTAACTCGTCAAGCTTTACGTTTCCCACATAAAACACCCCTTTTTTGTCGTTTGTGGATTATCATAACATAAACCCCCCCCCGTCAAGATTTTTAGGTCTTGTGGAAAAAAATAATTTGTAGCGCTACAATTGATGAATTCAAAAAATTGTTTGAAGTTATCTTAACTGATAATGGTACTGAATTTTCTGACCCAGAAAGTATAGAAGTTGATTTTAATACGGGTGAAATAGTTTCTAATGTATTTTATTGTGATTATAATTGTTCTTGGTAAAAAGGTTCTATTGAGAAAAATCATGAATACATTAGGTACATTCTTCCTAAAGGTACTTTTTTTTTCTGGATTAACTCAAGAAGATTGTAATTTAATTGTATCTCATATTAATTCTGTACCAAGATTATCTTTAAATAATATTTCTCCTTATGAAGCTTCTTTTAACTTCATTAGAAAAGAAAATTTAGACAAATTAAAAATCGGTAAAATCAATTATGATAATATCGATTTCACAATAAGATTACTTAAAAAGTAATTTAATAATTAAGCCAAAACACACTATAATTACTATAAAAATGTGGGAAGTTTACCTTACAAAATTTAAAAATAATTAACTTCCCGCACTTTTTCGCGTACTTTCTTTTTAACTTAACGGCTTTATTCTAGCACTTTTTTCTTAAAATGTATATTTTTTTCTTTTTTTACGGAATTTTCCTTTTAGAAACCCATTTTTATTTTTAACGGGAATTTATATTAAAATCTAACGAAAAGTAAAATGTACTAAAACAT
>CANPXR010000059.1 GCA_947586655.1 uncultured Bacilli bacterium
ATAATGGGGCATTCTGGGAGTGGTAAATCTACTTTAATTAGTATTTTAGGAACACTTGAAAAACCAACGAGTGGTAGTTGTATAATTGGAAAAAAAGACATATCTAATTTGAATGATGAAGAATTAAGTAAAATAAGAAATAAAAATATTGGTTTTATCTTTCAAAATTATGCTTTAGATCCTAATTTAAAATCTTATGAAAATGTTATGCTTCCTATGTATATTAATGAAGAAATAAAAAAAGAAGATAGAAAAAGCAAAGCTATTGAACTTTTAAAATATGTTAATTTAGAGGCAAGAATAGAACACTATCCTAATGAGTTATCAGGTGGAGAACAACAAAGAGTAGCTATTGCACGGGCTTTAGCTAATAATCCTGATATAATTCTTGCTGATGAACCAACTGGCAATTTAGATGAAAAAAACGAAGAAATAATCTTTGATATTTTAAAAAAGATTAGTACAAGTGGTAGATCTGTAATAGTTGTTTGTCATAATAATAATATTTTAAAATATGCTGACGTTGTTCTTTATATGCAAAACGGGAAGTTAGGTGTTAAAAATGAAGGGTAATTCCTTAAAAGAAATATCTTTAAAACACCTATTTAAAAAAGAAAATGCTTTATTCATTACAATTATTACAATTTTAATTTTAATAATTTATGTTTTACTTACTATTTCTAATTTAGTTGTCGATTATTATTACAGTATGAATAGGTATAATTATTTATCTCGAACTTTAATAGTTGAAAAAGGCGATAAATCAGAAAAAGATTTAGATGATATTTCAAACATTAATCATGTTGTTGAAAATGTAAGTAATAAATACTATAATGAATTTTTTGCTCCAATATTGGAAAGAGATGAGGGACAAGTAGCGATTGGTGCAATAATAAATAATAATGATTTAAAAATTGTTAAAGGAAGAAATCCAGAAAACTTAAATGAAATAGTAATACCTGTTAAGTTTTGTCCTTATAATGAATTTGATATGCAAAAAGATAAATTTATTAATGGAAATAAATTAATTGGAACTACTTTTACTATTAAATCTGATAAATCAGTTAATTACAATTTAGACCATGATGATCCTAAATATTTAGAAATGATGAATAATCGAGAAATTGTAACTTTAACTATTGTTGGAACTTATGATAGTACAGCTAATTTAGTGGAAGCTGATACTGCTTTTGCTACGATGGAAACTATTGATAATCTTAAATCTCCTTATCATGGCGGACACGGTATTACTGATAGTGAGGGCAATTCTACTTTTTATAATGATGAATATGTTGACCGAATGATTAGAGTTGATTCTTATAAAAATTTAGATTATGTAAAAAATGAGCTTACTAAACAAGGTTTTTATTATTGGGAAGTAATGGGTATTGATTTAATTGAATTTTTAACTATTCTTTTAGTTCCTTTAGTGGTATCAATAATTTTATTAATTGTAGCTTTTGTTCTGATTAAGAACTTTATTAAAAAGAAATTAAACAATAGACATACAACTTTAGGCTTATTAAAAGCTATTGGTTATACTAATAAAGATATTAAGAAATTAGAATTTACAGAAAATATTATAATCACTTTATTTTGCACTTTTTTGGCATTTATCATTTATTTTATAGTCTATCTTATAGTTACTAAAAACTTTTTAGCTATGTTTGATTATTATAGTTTTGTTGTTAAAATTCCTATATTATTAATTATTATATTAATAATTTTTATGATTATCTTTATAAAAATAATAAATAATAAGGTAACTAATAATATATTAAAGCAAAATGTATTGCAATTAATAAAGGAAGATTAAAATGTTAATATTTAAAAGTTTTTTAAGAAAGAAAACAACTAAAACTTATTTGTTAATTTATACTATTATCTTATCAACGCTGTTTATTCTTTTAATAACTAAAAATGTAATGATAGAATTAGAAAATAATAACTATAATGGTTCTTTTATTGAAATTGAAGATAAAGACAATATTAAAATTAATGGACTAAATAATATTGATAAAATATACCATGCAATAAGTATTAAAGAAGGTTATAATAAAATATTTTTAATAAGTGATGAAAGTTATGATTTAAAAAATAATGAAATAATTATTCCTATAAAATATAAAGAAGAAATTAATGTTGGTGATAATTTTGAGTTAGAAGTAGGTGATAATAGTTATAACTTTATTGTTAAAAACTATTCTAATTCTAAAAATAATAATGTTTTAATAGTTTCATCTAATGTGATAACTGAAAATAAAAGTTTAGACAATTCCTATCTTTTAACTTTAAAAAATTGGTTAAAAAAAGATCCTACACTAGATGAAATAAGAGATAAATATAAAGATTATAATATAACTTCTTATTTTTATACGAGTAATGAATCTTATACAACATTTATTACCATAATTAATATATTATTATCAGTTTTAGCTTTATTATTTGGAATTATCTTAATTGTAACTTGTTTTAATATAGTTCAAGATGAAAAAAAGAAAAATGAAATATATTATAAATTAGGTTATCTAAAAACAAAGCTACAAAGATATAATGTTATTAAGATTACTTCATTAATAGGTTTATCTTTAATATTTTCTTTTATAATAGTTACAATTATTTATATTTTATATAATTTTATTAGATAATCCATTAATATATTTTAAAATTTAATGACGGTAATGACATTAAAAAATGGGAGGGTACCCTCCCAAAAACAAGTGTCATTACTGTCATTTTTTTGCGTTATATTTTTTTTCAATTAGTTTTTTAGTTTCTTTTTTAGCACTAAATATACTGGCACTAATAATTATTTCAAATATAAAAGTAATTATACAAAATGATATTTGGACTAATTTTAAGCTTAATATATTGCCTTTTACTTGTTCTAAAAATACGATTATCAAGTAAATTAAGATATATATTACACTTGCAACAGTTGTTGTATCATCAAAACTTCTATTTATTATATTTGATTCTTTTTTATCTATGTTTAATCCTCTAATACTAAAAACTTTTAATAAATAAACATTTACTAGTGTTGTTAAAGGTGCTACTAACCACAATAGACCAGTTGCTAATTTAGAGTGAAAAACAATAGACGTTATTAAAAATGCAATTAAAATTATATTTAATACTACTAAAATAAAATATAATTTTTTATTTTCTTTTGTCATTTTCTCTCCTTTCGTTCATTTTCGCACTATTGAGTAATTTTATTATCTCATTAGCGGTATGTATTTGATATTCTGTATCTTCTATTGTTTGGAGCATAACTTCTTCCTCTTGCTCGCTAATATTTTTATCTTTTTCAAGTTTATGTTTAAAAGAATCAACTAAAGCTTGCCAATTTTCAACACTTCCCATTGTATTAACTAAAGCATCATCAATTTGTTTTCCTCTTAATCCTGCATAATAGTCCTTTAAAAAAGGATTTAAGGGTGTAACTTGTATTCCTAAACCTGCTGCATACATTAGGTCATTATAATTAACGTCTAAACATTGACTTATTTTTCTTAAAGTTTTAGGGTTAGGAATTTCACGTTCCCCAGATTCGATACGAGCAAGTTCGGTATCGCTTATGCCAGCTATTCTTGATAATTCTCTTTTTGATAAGCCTTTTTTCTCTCTAGCTTTAGCGATCATTGTTCCTACTGACTCTATATCATAGTTCATTATAACAACTCCTTTCGTATAACAATATAACATAAAATAAACAAAATTGCAACTTTTTTTAAGAATTTATCTATTTTTGCAACTTTTTGGTTGACAAATAAATAAAACTATAATATAATCAACCTATAAGTTGCATTTTGAATAAAAATACAACCAAAAAATTGTTCTTTGACAACTATATAGAGCTATATATTGTGAGCGCCGTAATTATTAGCTCGTAAAACAAGACAAGGTACTCTAAGTTATCTCAGTGGTCGAGGGAGTTGTAGGTAAGCTAAAACCTTCCATAGATATGTGGCGATGGCTATATATAATAAAGATTTAAGAATAAAAGAAAGGAACGGGAAAAATGAACGCAAAAGAAACATTAAATCTAATATCAAAACAATGGTGTGATCTAAATGATTTGAAAAAATTAACTGGACTAGGCAATAATAGTGCAATTAAATTAAAAAATCAAATAAAAGTTGAATTAATTAATAAAGGCTATCAATTACCTAGTAAGCTACTACCAATGAACGAAGTAGTAAGTTATTTAAAAATAAATATTAGTTATCTTCAAAAAATGGCTAAAGAGGTCCAAATTAATTAGGAAAACACTATGGAAACAATAAGTGAAATGAGAAAAAATCTCACTAAAAAAGATTTCATTGTTGAAAATCTAATGAAATCTAATGGGTTGTATTGCCTAGTAGCAAGACCAAAAGTTGGTAAGTCGTTATTTGCCTTACAGCTTGCCAACTCTATTGCAACAGGCAATACTTTTTTAGGATTAAGAACTTGTCCCTCTCCTGTACTATATATTAGCACAGAAATGGATTCTATGCAAATACTTGATAGAATTGATAAAATGAATTTACAATTTAATGACAATAATTTTAGATTTAAAGAACAGAAACCAAACGAAAGAAAATTAAATCTAATGGATTTAAAAAGCGAATTTCAAGAGTTTGCCGAAGATTATAACGGTAAATTTATTATTATAGATATGTTTACAGGAGTTGACTTAAATAGTGATTTTGATTTAAACAACTACCAAGATATGGGACAAGTAGTTATACCTAAATACCGCGAATTATGTAAAAAATACAATTTTACTATTCTTCTAGTTCATCACTTAAATAAAAATAATACTTCTTTAGGAAGTACGGCAATAGATGGTTCGGTAGATGGTAAAATTACTTTAAAGGAAGATAACAATATAAAAAATAAAATAATTCTTAATTATGAAAGCCGTGATTTTGAGGGTTTTGAGATAGTTTTAAAAAGAAATGAAAACTTAATATTTGAAATATCGGAAGTTGAAAGTAATGACTTAAATAGTAATTTAATCTTATTTTTAAATTATGCTATTAAACAAAAGGAATTTACTTTTACAATATCAGAAATAATAAGTAAGTTAAATTTACTAATTACTCCATCTGCTTTCGGTAGATTATTAAATGCAAATATAAATAATCTTAAAAAAGAAGGTCTTTATATTGAAAGCAGAAGAACTGGCGAAGAGAGAACTTATTATGCTAAATATAATGAACCGAGTATTGAATAGAT
>CANPXR010000060.1 GCA_947586655.1 uncultured Bacilli bacterium
GTTAATTCTTCTTTATTTTTATGCTTTTTATATATTTTTGTTAACTTTTTCATGTCATTAACTTTTTTATAATATTCTTCTTTATCTGGGAAATCTTTAATCTTTTCTTCTACTACCTCTTCCATTTCAGATTCGATGTTTTGATTTTCTGCAATTCCTCTTATTTCACCTATTTTATTTCCTTCCATTCTTATCGCAATTCTTGGTACTTTATACTCATCTTTTTCATCTAAAGTGTAATATACATAAAAATCTCCATTGGATAATTGACTTTTTGCAGTATTTTCCCCTGCCGTACACCATCCTGTATTATATCCTTGTAATGAGTTTACCAAAGGCATATGATTACTTCCCATATCATACTTTACCCATTTACCTATGTTTCTTTTTATTATATTTTTATTATTACTTAGTACCTTTGTTAATATATAAGTATATATTTTAGGAAATGATCCTACCCGTACCAATCCTTCTAAATCTTTATCATCTATTTCTTCTTTGTTCATTCCTTTTATTATCATATCTATTGATATAGATAATGCTTCTCTATTTAAATCACAAAACGGACTTACAGTATGTTCATCCCTTTTATAAAATACTTGTTTTTCTTTATCATATTTCCCTATTTTTAGCATCCCTTGAAAAGCCCAGTATTTTGCCCAAAATGGATATACTTTTGCATCATCACTTAAAAAATAATCTAACCATCTATCAATACTTTTCTTTTGATTTTCTATTACTTCTTTTTCTAGTTCTTTTTTCTTTTCATCTGATATTTCAACATGTCCAAATCCTCTTTCAAGATAAATTTCTTTTTGTTTTTCATAATAACTTTTTGGTATGTTTTCTTTTTTTATAACATATTTTTCATAATAACATCTTTTTAAGTATTCTATATGTTTTGATTTTTCTTTTATTTTATTATGAGTTTCTTCTAACTTTTCTAAATACTTTTTAATATTATTAAATTTATCATATTCATTTCCTTTTCCATGATGAAGCACCTGCTTATCCTTATATAGGTCTTTATATAATCTATCTATTAATCTTATATACTCTTTTTCTTTACTCATATAACATACCATCCTTATTTAAATTATAACATTTTTTATTTATTATTGTAAATTAAAGATAAATCTCATTAAAATAACAATATAAAAAGTGTCTTATTAAGACACCTTTTTTATTAAGAATATAATTTTCTTCTAATCAAAATTATCTAAAAAATCATCTATTTATTCTACATACTATTTAATAATTATTTATTTTTACTTTTTATCAGTAGAACCAAATCCACCAGTACGAACACCACTTGCGTTATCATTATCAGTGGTTAAATACTTCATAAATATTGCTTGCCCTATTGCCTCACCTTTTTTTATCGTTATTGGCTCTTTTTTTATGTTATAAAAAGCAAACATAATGGCACCATCATTATCAGGATTACCATAGTAATCAGCATCTATTATTCCAACACTATTAGAAAGTACAAGCCCCTTTTTTTTAGGGTTTGAGCTTCTATTACAAAGCATTAAGTATTCGTCATCATTCATGTAAGCCTTTAATCCAGTTTTAACTAACGTTGGATTAATTCCTGGCTTAAATGGTTCAATTATAATGTCTTCTGCAGCTTCTATATCATATCCTGCAGAAAATTTTGTTTTTCTTATTGGTAAATTTATGTTTTTATCTTCAAAACCTCGTGCGATTTCAAAACCTCTTGTTTTCATTTTATACACCTACTATTTCTTTTTCATCTATTAACATAACTTTATTTTCCTTTAATGATTTTGGAACATCTATTACCCTTTGATTAGATGAACCACACCATTTTAACCTAAAGTCATGAAGTTCATCTTGGTACTGTCCATCTACTAAAACATCAATGTATTTTAACACTTCTTTATCTTTTAAATCCCTATCAAATAAGAATCCCGTCCAACACCAAATAGTTTTGTTTGGAAATTTTTCTTTAAATGCTTTAGCAAGCTTGGTGGTTGCTTCTATGTTTAAAGGATGCATTGGTTCCCCACCTAAAATGGATAGCCCAACAACATAATCTTTTTCACATAACTCTAATACTTTACTAATTGTTTCATCAGTAAACTCTTTACCGCCTTTAAAATCATGGGTTTCAGGGTTAAAGCAGTTCTTACAATTAAACGTGCAGCCTTGCATAAATATTGATACCCTAACACCTGGCCCATTTGAGATGTCCATTTTTCTTATTTTATTGTATCTCATAATTAACATTCTTCAGCATCTTTATTATCGATGTGAATTACTCTTTCTTTTATTTCTTGGGTTCTACCCTTGTTCCAGAAGTTAGTTCCTATGTAACCACAAGTACGTCTTGCAACGTTTAATTTATCATGGTCTCTGTTACCACAGTTAGGACAATACCACTCTAAATCATCATCTAAAAGGATTTCACCATCATAACCACACTCTTGGCAATAATCTGACTTAGTGTTTAACTCAGCATACATAATGTTGTCATAAATGAATTTAATTACTTCCATTACGGCGTCTAAGTTATTGGTTAAGTTTGGAGTTTCAATGTAGCTTATTGCACCACCTGGTGAAAGTTCTTGAAATTCACTTTCAAGTTTTAACTTCGTAAACGCATCTATTTCTTCAAATACCGGAACGTGATATGAATTAGTTATGTAATCCCTATCAGTAATACCTTTAATCTTACCAAAACGTTCTCTTAAGCACTTAGCAAATTTATAAGTAGTAGATTCAATTGGAGTTCCATAAACACTATAATCAATGTTTTCTTCAGATTTCCATTTTTTACATGCTTCGTTAAGTTTTCTCATTACGGATAAACCAAATTCTTTACCTTCTCCATTATCAGTGTGAGAGTGTCCCGTCATAAACTTAACGCATTCATATAAACCGGCGTATCCAAGTGAAATGGTTGAGTATCCGTTATGAAGTAAGTCATGAATAGACTCTCCCTTACCTAATCTTGCAAGGGCACCATGTTGCCATAAGATAGGTGCAACATCACTAGTTACTTTAGATAATCTTTTATGCCTTGCTTGTAAAGCTCTATGGCATAATTCAAGTCTTTCATCCATTATCTTCCAGAATAGATCCATGTCTTTATCAGATGATAACGCAACATCTACTAAGTTAATGGTAACAACACCTTGGTTAAACCTACCGTAATATTTAGGATTTCCATTTTCATCAACGTAAGGAGTTAAAAATGATCTACATCCCATGCATGGATAACATTGTCCGTTACCATTTTTATCAATCTTAAGTTTTTTCATTATCTTCTCTGATATGTAATCAGGAACCATACGTTTAGCCGTACACTTAGCAGCAAGCTCAGTTAAATAATAATACTTACTATTCTTATGAATGTTATCTTCTTCAAGTACGTATAAAAGTTTAGGAAAAGCAGGAGTTATGTAAACACCCTTTTCGTTTTTCATACCTTGAGTACGTTGTTTTAAAACTTCTTCGATAATCATTGCAAGTTCTTCTTTGTATTCTTCTGTTTCTCCTAGGTACATACAAACGGATAAGAAAGGAGCTTGTCCGTTCGTTGTAGTCATGGAGTTAATCTGGTATTGGAAGGTTTGAACCCCATCCGTAATTTCCTTTTTTAAATCTTCTTTAGCGTATTTTTCACAGTCAGCCTTACTAAATTTTCTATCTTTATATTTCTTTAAAAAGCGATTATAACTTTCTCTTACAAAAGGTGCTAAATGAGTAAGAGTTACCGTTGCACCACCGTACTGACTCGAATTAACCGCCGTAATAAGCTGAGTTGCAATCGTCATGGCAGTTAAAAATCTATGTGGTTTTTCAATCATAACCCCATTAATATTAGTTCCGTTTTGAAGCATGTCCTCAAGGTTTATTAAATCACAGTTATGAAGGGCGTTTTGGGCAAAATAATCCATGTCATGAAAATGAATTATTCCCTCATCATGTGCCTTTACTACGTCTTCTGGAAGTAAAAATCTTCTTGTTATATCAGTTGATGTAATACCTGCGATATAATCTCTTTGGGTAGTTACAACCCTAGCGTTCTTATTTGAGTTTTCAGTGTTCCAGTAATCGTTTTCACCATCAATTAGCTCTTTTATTGAAAGGTCAGTAGTATTACTTTTTCTTACTAACTCCCTTGTGTATCTATAAGTTATATATTTTTTGGCTAAAGCATATTTACCAATGGACATTAACTTCGTTTCTATAATGTCTTGAATGTCTTCAACTAGCATTCTTTTTTTACCTAAGCCTTCAATATATTTAATTATGTTTTTAATCTGTGTAGCTGATGCCCCCTCATCTTCATCTACTTCTTGGTTAGCTTTCATTATTGCATTTTCAATTTTTTCTGGGCAATAATCAACTATGTGTCCGTCTCTTTTTATTATTTTCATGTTGTCTTACCTCCTACTTTACAATTTTAATATAGCACAATTAAAAAAACTTGTATGTTGCAATTGCAACATTTTTAAAAAAATGATATTATTTTATTAAGAGGTGTAAAATGAACAAGCTTTTCAATAAAATAAGTGTAAAGGAGCAAACAAAATTACTAAAATTGCTAGAAACTAACGTTTTTAATTTTAAAAAAGATACCGTTATATTATCAACCATAAAAGAAAATATAATAGGTGTAATTTTACAAGGATACGCCCAAATAATAAGAACTGATTATAATGGTAATAGAACAATAATTGAAGAATTGGAAGAAGATGATATTTTTGGTTCTTCAATATCTTCTTTATCAAGCAATGAATGTCAGATTATAACTAAAGAAGATACAAAAGTATTAATAATAGATTATGATAGAATAATTGAATCAGAAAATAACTCTTTTTCTTATTATAATCAATTTATTAAAAACTTACTTGAAATAACAACTAATATAATTGATGAAAAAAACGAAAGAATACAAATACTAACTAAAAAAACAATACGTGATAAATTACTTGAATATTTTAATATTTATTCTAAAAGACATGGAACAAAAATAATATATTTACCATTTAGTTTTACGGATTTGGCAGATTATTTGGCGGT
>CANPXR010000061.1 GCA_947586655.1 uncultured Bacilli bacterium
AAAATATGAAAATAATAAAATTTGATTTTTATTTAATATTGTGCTATATTATGCTTGCAGTAAAATAAAAAAATTAGTTTAGGGGGATACGTTATGAACGTAGATTTTAAAAAATTAAAAGAAGAAGTATCAAAAATAACGAAGGCAGGAGAAATAGAAAATATTTTAAAACATGACACGCTTTACAAAAGAATTGAAGAAACTGCATTAGAAAATCCAGATTTAATTGCAATTAATTATTTAGGAAACAAAATCACTTATAGGCAGTTAATGACCTTAATAGATAACGCTGCTAAAGGATTTAGTAGTCTGGGCGTTAAAAAAAATGATGTTGTTGTAATGAGTATGTTATCAGTTCCATATGGAATTGTATCATTGTATGCTTTAGATAAAATTGGAGCTACAATGCATATGGTAAACTGTGCTGCTAATAAAGATGAACTTGTAAGAGAACTTTCTAATTTTAAATCAAATTTATTTGTTGGCAATGATATCTTTTGTAGTGAAGATACTATGCAAGCTTTAAAAGAGAAAAATATAACGAAGATAGTTACAACTTCACTTATTGATGCACTTCCTAAGGGAATGAACGTTGATAAAGTAAAATATAAATTTATAGAGAAATTAAAAGGATTAGATAAGAAAAGATATGATAATGTTAATATCTTAAATTATGAACAACTACTAGAATTAGGAAGGAAAAGTAATTTTGAATTACCAGCTTGTCGTTATGAAAAGGATCATATTGCTGCTGTTGCATATACATCTGGTACGACAGGTCACGCAAAGGCATGCGTTGCAACATGGGATGCCATGGATTCAATGGTTCAAATTATGGGTATGACTGAACAAGATCGATTTGAAAAGGGCGATGTAATGTTTAATATGACGCCTTTATGGATTTTTTACTCACTTCTTAATATGGTTCATGAACCTTTATGTCTTGGTGTTACTTTAGGTTTAGATCCATTGTTTGATCCTAAAGATATGGTTAAAAGAAATGAACAATATAAATTTAATCATTGGTTGACATCTCCACCTTATATAAAGGATTCAATTGAAAAAGCAAAAAGAAAAACTGATTGTTCTAAATGGAAAATAGTATTAACTGGTGCTGAACCTTTAAAAAATGAAGTTAAATTTGCTGCTGATGAATTTATTAGAAAAAATGGTGGTAATACGCAGTTAGTTCAAGGCTATGGTGCAAACGAAGGGTTAGGTTCATTAGCTTATTGCTATTATGAAAACCCGAGCTTAGGATCAGTTGGTAAGCCTTGTATAGGTAATTTTATTAAAATAGTTGATCCAGAAACAAAAAAAGAAGTTGGACCTAATCAATCGGGCATAGCATATATTTATAGTCCTACTTTAATGAAAGAGTATTATAATGATGAAAAATCAACTAAAGAAGCTTTAGTAAAAGATGAAAATGGTGCAACATGGTATAATACTGGTGATTATATTTGGCTTAACGATAAAGGTGAAATGTTTTTCGATGATAGAGTAAAAAGATTAGTACTTACAAAAGACTCTCAAAATAATCCTACTAAAATTAGTCCTGCAAGAGTTAAAATTGCAATGGAAAACATGGATATTATTGAAGAATGTGAACTTATTACTATTCCAGATGAAAAGATAATTAATAAACCAATAGGTATTATTAAATTAAAATCTGGAGTTGCTAATACAACAAAAACCCAAGATGAAATTAAGAAATATTTAAATACAGTAGTTCCTGAATACATGGTTCCTAAAGAAATAAAATTTGTTGATAGCTTACCACTTACTTCAACAAAAAAACCTGATATTAAAAAGTTAGAGCAAATGTATATTGATGATGAATTTGAAACTATCAAAAAAACAGATAAATCAAATTCAAAACATATATTTAAAAAATAAGAAAGACTGATCCATAATAATTTATTTTAAGAATAATTATATAAATATAATGTGTTGTAAAGGAGAGTTAGTATGAATATAATATGGTTACAGGCTACCAGTTTAATTTATATTATATTATTAATAATAGTATATTTTTCTAAAAAACGTTTAAAAACAAAAGAAAATCAGATATATGAAAAATTACTTTTTGCAAACTTCATTGGTTTAATTATTGAAATTTCTTGTATGTTTTCTGCTACTATGATTGAAACTAAAGTTCCTTTACGTCATTATATTCTTACGAAAGGGTTACTTATTTATTATCTTGGATTTATATTTATGTATTCTTATTATGTGTTTTTGGTATCTAAAAATAATCTTGCGATAAAAAAAATAGATTCTTATTTAAACAAAGTAAAAAAAATTTGTTTAGTATTATTTATAATTACTTCAGTGATAGTATGTAAATTACCAATAAAATTTTTTGATGATGGTATTTCTATGTATTCTTATGGCAAATCTGTCGATTTTTTAAGAATGATTTTTGTTGTTTCGATGTTTGTATGGATAGTGGTTTTAGTAAAAAATTATAAGCATGTAAAAACAAAAAAATATACTCCAATTATATTATTTATATTATTAGCAGGTGTTGGTGGCTATGTGCAAAGTGTTTATCCCGGATTGCTTTTAACTACTGCGATCGAGACTTTTATTGTATTTTTAATGTATTTTACAATAGAAAATCCAGATTTAAAGGTAGTAAATGAATTATTGAGAAACAAAGAGCTAGTAGAAAGACAAATGGAAGATAAGTCAAGGTTTTTATTTGAAATATCACAAGATATTAAAACACCAACAAAAAATATATTAGGAATTACTAAAAACTTTGATAAATTAGAAAACGATATTGATAAAAAAGATGCGGTAAGATTAATTTCGAGTAATGCTAATGATTTACTATTTAAATTAAATAACGTACTAGATATATCATCTATGGATGCAAGTAAAATTAAAATAAAAGAAGAATATTATGATACGGCTATGTTTTTTAAAACCATTGAAAGTATGACGCAAAATGCTATTGGAAATAAGAATATAAAATTAAAATTTGAAGTAAACAGTAACGTTCCAGAAAAACTTAATGGTGATGATGTAAAACTTAAACAAATTTTAATGTCAGTATTATTAAATAGTATTGAAAATACCGAAAATGGCTTTATAAACGTAAACATAGGTAGTATAGTAAGATATGATGTTGCAAGATTAGTTATAAAAATAGAAGATTCAGGAGTTGGGATGAGTCTTGATAAAATAAATAGTATATTAGATGATAATATGGAATTAACTTTAGATGAGACAAGTAAACTTAATAAACTAGATATGGACTTAAAAGCAACCATTAAAGTAATAAAGTTACTTGGTGGAAGTATTAATATTAAAAGTAAAAAAGATGAAGGAACAACATTTATGATAGTACTAGATCAAAAATGTGATATTGAACAATCATCAGACTTCATGAAAAACGTAGAAAAATACTCTTCTGATATATTTGGTAGAAAAAGGGTTTTATTAGTTAATGATGATAAGGAAGAAAATTTTAAGATATCAAATATTTTAGGAGAATATAATATTGATTTAAATGTATCAATGACTGGTAAAGATTGTATTGATAGGATTAATAATGGTGAGTTTTACAACTTAATAATAATAGATGATGAGTTAGGTGAAACATCTGCATTACAAACATTAAATGAATTAAATAAAAATAAAAAATTTAAAACTCCTGTAATTGTTATGTTAAAAAAAGATAAAGAACATTTTAAAAAATATTATATTGATGATGGTTTTAAAGATATAATTAGTAAAGAAAACATAGAAAAGCAAATAAAAGAAAAAATAGATAAGTATTTATAATTACATAAGATATATAGTTTTAAATTATATATTTTTTACTTGTTTTAAAATCATTATTATGTAAAAAAACATATATTTTTAATAATAAAGAAGTTAGTATGAAATCGAAATATAATTTAACTTACGTTCAAATTAATAAAGATACGATTGATATAGCTTTTGATATTCAAAAATCAATATGGAAAGAAGATCCAGATTATAATGATTTATATGATAAGGCAGTTCATCCCTTGGATGATAATTGTTTTTTCTTGGTCTATGATCAAGAAAAGTTAATAGGAATAACAGGAGTTGACGTATATAGAGAATATCCTGATACAATATGGTTAGATTGGTTTGCAATATTACCGCAATTTAGAAGAATGGGGTATGGAAAAAAAGTATTACTTGACACGATAAATTACTGTAAACGTTTAAAACGATATAAAAGCTTTAGAATAGATACAACATATTATAAGGATAGACCTGCTTTATTTTTATATGATAAAGTTATGCACTATAAAGAAAAATATACCAAAGAAGATACTAAAGATGATAAGATGCAAACGTTAATATACACGTATACCTTAAACGGAGAGTTAGAGCCTTGGGATAATAAATATTTAGGATTAAGAGAGTATTATAATAGTTTATAATTATAATACTATATAAATTAGGAGTAATTAAAATGCTTATATATAATAAAATATTCGAGAATATAAAAAATTTAAATTGTAATTTTCCAATAGAAGATCAGTATTATGCTGATGAAAACCAAGCAATTGTAGCAGATGGTATAACTAGGGATCCCGTGGGAGTTTTAGATTTATCTACTTGCACGTTTAAAGAAATATTAGAAAAATATCCAAGGCCAAGTGGTGCTTATCTTGCATCTAAAAAGATATGTGATACTTTTTCACTTGCAAACGGGACTTTAAAAGAAAGATTAAAGATTTGCAATGATAAAGTTAAAGAATTAAATGAAAAGTATATTAAAGAATGTGATTACTTACAAAACGATTTTTATGGAGCAGTTGCATCTTGTATAAAAGTTACTGATAATACTTTAGAGTATGCGTATATTTGTGATTGTGGTGTTATTGTATATGATAAATTTGGTAATATAAAATTTCAAACTGAAGATGATAAGCTACTATATAGTGATCCTTATATAAATAAAATTGGTATACCTTGGAACTTACCAGAAGCAAGGGTTATTGT
>CANPXR010000062.1 GCA_947586655.1 uncultured Bacilli bacterium
TATTCATCATTCATTTCTTTTAGTTTTGTCTGGTTTTCTCTTAAAGTACATATAATTTTATTAACATGATCTAGCATTTCATTACTTTGAACTTTATTTAACCTTTTACGGACTATCATACTAATTCTCCTTAAAAAATATTATTTTGGTATTATTATATAAAATATATTACATAAATACAAGTATATTTTTTAATAAATTACGAATTATTTTTCGGTTTTTTCTTCTTTTTTTGTTTCTTTATTTTCAACCTTAACATCAGTTATTTTGTCTTTAATTAATACTTCTTTTCTGGATAAATTAAGCTTACCATTTTTAAAACCAGTTGCCTTAACGATTATTTCATCGCCTAAAGAGACTACATCGGATGTTTTTTCGATTCTTTTATCTGATAGTTGTGATATATGTACTAATCCCTCACAGCCTTCCCATAGTTCTACAAAACAGCCTAATTCATCAATTACTTTTACTACACGTCCAGTATAAATTTTTCCTATTTCTACTTCTTTAACCACGTTTTTTATCATTTGTGCGGTTTTATCTATTATCTCTTGATTACTGTGGTAAATAATTACCCTACCATCTTCTTCAATGTCTACTTTAACGGCATTCATGTCGGTTATGGTTTCTACGTTTGAAGCTTCAAGAATAATCTTAGTAATCATTTCTCCACCTTTACCTATAACGTCCTTTATTTTTAATGGATCAATAGTAAAAATCATCGTTTTAGGTGCGTATTTACTTACTTCTTTTCTTGGCTCTTTAATTTGCTTTGTAATAACTTTTAATATTTCCATCCTTGCCTTTTTAGCTTGCTCTAATGCCTCTTTTAATATATCCTTAGTAATACCTTTAATTTTAATATCCATCTGTAAAGCACAAATACCATCTTTAGTACCAGCAACCTTAAAGTCCATATCACCTAAGTGGTCTTCCATACCTTGAATGTCAGTTAAAATAGTATAATCATCATTATCGGTAATAAGTCCCATAGCAATGCCTGCAACTGGTGCCTTAATAGGAACTCCCGCTGCCATTAAAGCCATGCATCCTGCGCAAATAGATGCCTGTGATGAAGAACCATTTGATTCTAATATTTCAGATACAACACGAATTGTATATGGAAATTCATCTTCAGATGGTATAACTTGTTGAAGAGCTCTTTCTCCTAAAGCCCCATGCCCTATTTCACGACGACCTGGAGCACCATATCTACCGGTTTCTCCAACCGAAAATTGAGGGAAATTATAATGGAGCATGAACCTTTTTTGGTCCTCAGGTGATAAACCATCGATTATTTGATGTTCTCCTAAAGCACCTAAAGTTACAACTGATAAACTCTGCGTTTCTCCACGGGTAAATAATGCCGACCCATGCGTTCTTGGAAGTAAATCGATATCAGTAGATAAAGGTCTTATGTCCGTCATTTTTCTTCCGTCAGCCCTCTTTTTTTCCTTAACAACAATTTTCCTAAACACTTCGTACTCTACTTGCCCTAAGCATAGTTTAACCTTTGTTAATAGTTCGTTTAATTCATCTTTATCTAAACTTGCATTTTCATATTCAAACTTAGCTACTACATCTTCTTTTACCTTATCTATGGCAGCATATTGTTCTAACTTATCTTTAATACGCATCGCAGAATCTAGTGGTTCTTTAGCAAGAGAATAAATTTCTTCTTTAAGTTCATCGGTTATTTGAAGAATTTCATACTCCATTTTTTCTTTTCCAACTTCTTTAATTATTTTCTTTTCAAATTTTATTAATTCCTTTATTGCATCATGCCCAAACATTAAGGCTTCTAACATATCATCTTCTTTTACTTCTTTTGCTCCTGCCTCAACCATGTTAATGGCATCAATTGTTCCAGCGACGGTTAAATCTATATCACTATTTTCTAATTCTTCTACGGTTGGGTTAATTACGAACTTCCCGTTTACCCTACCTACTTTAACACCTGCGATAGGTCCTTCAAAAGGAACCTCACTTATTGAAGTTGCAATGGATGAACCAAGCATCGCAGTAAGCTCTGGTGAGTTATCAGGATCAACTGATAATACCGTATTTACTATTTGCACTTCATTTCTAAAGTTCTCCGGAAATAAAGGACGCATTGGCCTGTCTATCATTCTTGCAGCTAAAGTTGCAGCCTCAGATGGTCTTCCTTCCCTTTTAATAAAGCCTCCTGGTATTTTACCTACTGAATATAATTTTTCTTGGTATAAAACCATTAATGGGAAAAAATCCGATAAAATATTAGCCGTTTTACTTACACAAACAGTAGATAAAACAACCGTATCCCCATATCTTATAAGAGCCGCCCCACTAGCCTGCTTGGCAAGTTGCCCAATTTCTACCGTTAACGTTCTACCTTTAAATTCCGTTTCAAATATTCTTTTTTCCATTTTAAATCTCCTTCTAATATATAAAAAGGCACCCAAAAAAGAGTGCCTACTTTTAACAATATTATTTTCTTAGTCCTAAGCTCTTTATTAATTCACGATATCTATTAATGTCTGTCTTCTTTAAGTAATTAAGTAAATTTCTTCTTTTTCCAACCTTCATTAATAGTCCTCTTTTTGAGTGAAAATCATGAATATTTTCGTTTAAATGAGCTGTTAAAGCGTTAATTTCTTCAGTAAGAACAGCAACCTGAACCTCTGGTGAACCAGTATCACCATCATGAGTTGCATACTTCTTAATAATTTGTTGTTTAACTTCTTTCTTTAACATCTTAATCCTCCTTATTTAATTTTATTCGCCTCGTACCAAGACATGGTTAGGAGTACTTTCCAATGCCCTAGAACAGGTAACACTAATAATATACATTAATTTTTCTAATTATGCAAGTAATTTTATACTATTTATCAATCTTTACGTTTAATTTATAATATTAAAAACACTAATCATATTAACATTTTAAATGGTTTTATCTTGGTTTTATCTTTATCATATGTTTTATACATCGCAACTACTTCATTATTATACACAAAAGTTATGACATCCTTGTTATACTTGTTATCAAGAATCCTTCCATCCTTAACAAGTTTATATAGTTCATCATCTATTATAATACTATCTTTATCTTTTAAAACATCAGTTATTGACAACAACTTATAATTATCATTTTTTATATCTTCAAGTGTACAAGAGTCATTTATGTCAAAATCTCCTTGTTTTATCCTTCTTAAACTACTCATTACGCCTATTATACCTAACTTATCGTTTATATCTTTTATTAAGCTTCTTATATAAGTTCCTTTTGAGACTGTTACCTTAAATTTGTATTTATCTTTATCTATCTCTAGTAAGCTAATGTTTTTTACTTCAACCATTCTTCTTGGCAACTCAATCATCTTATTTTCTCTTGCATACTCATAAAGTCTTTTACCATTTTTTCTAACCGCACTATAAATAGGCACTTCTTGATCGTAAGTTCCAACAAATGATTTTAATGTATTTATTAATTCTTCTTTTTTTAAACTTACGTTCTCTTTTTTTATTACTTTACCATCAGTATCTAAAGTATCCGTTAACACTCCTAGTTTTACCGTTGCAACATATTGCTTATCATTAAAAGTAAGTGTTTCTACTAATTTAGTAGCCTTTCCAATGCATAAGACTAAAACACCCGTTGCTAATGGATCTAGCGTTCCAGTGTGTCCAACTTTTTTAGTATTAAGTATCTTACTTACTTCATTAACAACCGCACGACTAGTCATTTTACTTGGTTTATCAACGACTATTATTCCATTCATTTATATCACCAAATATATTTTATCATAAAAAAACGATATTAATCTATACATACCAAAAATGGTCAATACCTATTAGTATTGACCACGTAATAAAATACAAATTATTCTAATATAAAGAATATATCTCTTAATTATTTATTATTTAACATATTTTGCTCTAGACCTATTATAGGTATCACTATCATAATATTTAACTACATTATCAACTTCATTATAAGTATCATTAATATGATATGGGATACCAGCTCTATTTCTACGATATTCGTAAATAATTGACAATTCTTCGCAATAACCAGCGAACTCACTTTCAGAAAGAACGCCTTCTTCTTTTGCTTTTTGTAGATAATCTAAGGCTTTTTCTACGTTTTTTACATCATAAGTACCAGATGCAACTAACTCTAGGTATTGGTCTAGTACCGTTACAACACGATTCTTACTGTCAAATATGCTTTCATCCTTTGATAATTTTAATAAACCTTTACTTAATACCTTAGAAATTCTGTCAGTAGCATGGTTTCTATAATTTTTCGTATTATTACCATCTTCATCAGTTGTTAATTCATAGTCTTGGCCGGTTACCGCACCTTGGTATAACTTAAACTTTTTGTTAGCTAAAGTATTTCTTGCTACGTATAACTTACCTCCACTTATTACGTCATTATCATTACTTATACTTTTACTTATTTTACTTATCCTATTTTCGTACTTAGATTTTTCGTTATCATCCTTTACGGAATAAAGTTTCTTCTTAAGTGAATTTATTTTAGTATTTATAACATAATTTTTAATCTTAGTTCCAAGAGAAATTATTGGAGACCCAACAAATTCCCTAAATACATCAGAAAAACTATATTTCTTAATATCATCTTCAGTTAATCTAACCTGATATTCATCTTGAATCATATTATTATATATGGTTACTATTCTAACATAATCTTTTTTTATTTTTTCATAATAAGAATCATTTAAGTATTGACATCTATCAGATAACTCATCTATATCCGTTTTATCAATAAGTTCGTTATTTTTTATTTGTTCTTCGATAATATCCATTAAATTACCAAATTTAATTTCATTATCTTCTGCTACCTTTTCTATTCTGTCTTTTAGTTCATTTTTTTCTTCGCAATCAGGCAAAGATTTTACAGCTCTATAAGCACTCTTAAAATCTTTAAATTTCTCGGTAGTTTCTAATATCTCAACCAT
>CANPXR010000063.1 GCA_947586655.1 uncultured Bacilli bacterium
TCCTTATAATTATTTACGTATTTTAAAATGGGATGATCTTTTATTTTATTAGGAAAACCATTTTTATTATTATTTAAACCTATTATAAAAACATAATTAGACTCCAGGCCCTTGGACTTATGAATAGTTAGTTTTTTATAATTAATATCATTTATTTTTACATTAGATAAATCAATGTTATTTCTTGATAGAATAAGTACGTCATCTATTTCATCTTCTTTTATAATTTGATTCATCGTTTTGTTTAAATCATTATAATAAACGACTTGTATGGAATTATTTAACTTATTTTTAGAACGTAAACGTTTTCTTAGTTGAACCGGATTTTTCATAATAAACTTACCTGCTATTTTAATTAGTTCATCGGGTACCCTATACGTATTTTTTAATTTATATATCTTAGAAAATGAAAATAAACGTTTAAAATTAGTAATTACCTTTATATTAGAACCAGTAAAACGATATATTGATTGAAAATCATCTCCTACCGCAAAAAGATTAGCATTAGATAATTTCATTATTTTTTTAACAAGTTCTAGTTTTGCCATTGAAGTATCCTGATATTCATCTATTATAACGTACTTATACCTTACGTTAACATAATCTATTCTTTTTATAGCAATGTTTATCATGTCATTAAAATCAATTATGTCTTCTTTATTCAAATACGTTTCATAACATATATAGCATTTCATTATTTCTTGTAATAGGATTTTATCCTTAGAATTTGCCTTTTTAATGAATTCATAAAATTTATCAAGTGAATAATTTTGGGACTTAAATAAATTAATAAAAGTTTCTATTAAAGTACACATTTCTTCTTTAGACATATTATATAATCCATATAAAGTTTCTTTAGAAAACGCGTTAATAATGATATCTTTTAACATGTCATCCGTCAAAATTTCTTTTTTATTTCCGACAATTTTAAGAGCTAGCTTATGGAAGGTCATAACATCAACGCCTTTTATGTTTAAATCCTTCTTTAGTTTGCTAACGGCATCATTGGTAAAGGAAATACACAATATATCCTTTGGATTAGCACCAAGATAGTTTATTAAATACCTTACCCTAGCAACTATCATAAGCGTCTTACCACAGCCTGCTCCCGCTAAAACCAAAATATTTTTTCTTTTACTAGTAACTACATTTATTTGATTTTTATCTAAACAAACACCATTTATGTTACAAAAAAAAGAAGATAAATACTTCCTTTTAGTTCTCTTCATTTAAACTTTTTAATTCCTCTTTAGATATTCCGGTAGCAATAGTTATTATTTGTAAGTCTACGTTTTGTTTTAGAAGGTTTTTAGCTATTTCCTTTTGCTTACTTAAACCACCTTGCTGTATTCCTTGCTTTCTTCCTTGCTTTATTCCTTGCTCTATTCCTTGCTGTATTCCTTGCTTTATTCCTTGTTCTATGCCCTTTTCTATGCCCTCCTTAATACCTTTTTCTAATCCTTCTTTTATTCCCTTTTTCATTCCTTTGTTCCATCCGTCTTCTAAAGCCGTTCTTATCTGCGTATTTCTTACTTTCCTTTTATGTTCTTCTTCATCATAAAGCCCCATTAACTCTTCATCCCTACTTATTTCTACTAGTTTTTCTCCTAACGGCCTTAACTCTTGGTTCTTTCTTATTAATTCTTCTAATTCTTTGCAATTTTTCGCCATCATTATCACCAGCTTTCCTACTAACGCATCTTTGCTTCTTTCATTATAATACTTTTCTTTTACGTTTGGCAAGATTATGTGGTAACTTTGCATGTTTACTCCTTCTTTTATTCCCTTTTGTTTATCCATCATTTCAAATACTATTACCACTCTTTTATCAGGTTTATACTGGTTATAATTATCAAAGTTTATCTGAATTACCTTTTTTATGTCCTTATAATCTTCCCCTTCTTTTATCATTTCCTGTCTTATTTTTAGCATATAATCGTGGTTTCTATCTATTAATCCTTCATAATAATCTTTATTCATCTCTAAATTTATTACCCCATCTTTTATTTCTACTACCATGTCACTTACCTTTCTTTTTTCACTTATCGAATTTACTTTATACTCAGGGTCTTTTATTACCATGTTTTTTCTTATGTTATCTTTAGGAATCCCCGTTATATCTCCTATTATATCTACTAAGTATTGTCTTGCCTCCTTGCTTTTTAAAACACTTTTAAACATCTTATCATACGTCATGGGTATTATTTTTTCTTCGTTCATTTTTTTCTCCTTTTTTTCGAATTCTATCACCTATTTTTTCCTTTTTCAAATTACTATTTTTCTTATTTTTACTTTTTATTTTCACTAAAAAACAAGTAAATCTGATCAATTTACTTGTTTTTGCTTTTTTTCTTTTTCAAAATTAAAAATTTTGTACTTTTTAATTTTTTTTAAAATTATAAATTCTTTTTTAGTTCTTCTATTCTTTTAACTATCCTATTTTTGCCAAATAGCTTCATTATGTCATAAAGATTTGGAGTCATAGACTTAGTGGTAAGAGCTACCCTTATAACCATTGACACATCTCCTACGTGTCCTTTATACTTGTCAGGGTTTTCCTTATATTCTTTTACTTCCCTTGCATAACCAAACTCCTCTGATAAGTCTTTTATTTTTTCAAACCAGGTTGTTTGATCATCACTTTCTTCATAATATTTTTCTACGTATGTTTCCATTAGTTTTAGTATTTCTTCTTTATCAGTTATATTAGTAAATTCGTAAACTTTTTCGTGTTTTTTAAACAATTCATCATACATGTACCAAACAAGTTTTTTTACCTCGCTAAAACAAGCATAATCCTTTCTTGGCTTTTTCTGCTGTCTTTCTATGTTTAAAAGTCCAATCGTAAATTCTTTATACTTACAAATAAGTTCATAGAACTCCTTGTCATACTCTTTTGTATGGCTTAATAACATATCATAAAACTCAGTTGCTTTAATCCTAGATAAATAATTTTTTGAAATGTTATTAAGTTTTTCCATATCGAATAACCCGCCTGATTTACTAATCTTACTAAAACTAAACTCAAAATCATCAATGCTCTTATCTTTGTTGGCATCCATCCATTGTTCGAAGTTAGTGTTGGCAAGCGTCATTAAGTAAAGCTTAACCGCCTCTTTTGGAATACCCTTTTCGTGATAAAAGTGCATCGCGCACTCTGGATCCTTTCTTTTAGAAAGTTTCCTTTTAGTTCCGTTATCATCTTTCATAATTGGTGATAAATGGGCATACTTAGGTGGTTTTACACCTAACATTTCAAATAACTGTACGTGAACTGGAAGAGATGACACCCACTCATCACTTCTAATTATGTGAGTAGTTCTCATTAAATAATCATCTACTAAGTGAGCGAAATGGTAGGTAGGAAGCCCATCTTGTTTCATTATTACAATATCCATATCATTTTCAGGGAACGTAATATTTCCTCTTACCAAGTCTTTAACGGTAACTTTTTTACCAAAATCACCAGGAGATTTAAGTCTAATAACAAATTTTTCACCGCTTTTAATTCTGTTATAGGAATCTTCCAGTGAATTTCTTCTGTACTTAGCGTATCTTCCATAATAACCAATTCTATCTTTTCTTTTTTCTTGGGCGCTTCTTATCTCTTCTAGTTCTTTCTTAGAACAAAAACATGGATAAGCCATGCCGTTTTCAAGAAAAAACTTTATGAAAGTATGGTATATTTCTTTTCTTTTACTTTGCAAGTAAGGCCCATAACTTCCTTTTTCTTCGGTTTGACTTATCATACCCTCATCAAAAGTTATGTCATAATCTTTTAAATCCTTTAAGATGTTATTAATCGCACCATCTACTATTCTTTCTTGGTCAGTATCTTCTATTCTTAAATAAAATATACCATTAGTATCCTTAGCAGCTTTATTAGCAACAAACGATGAAAAAATATGTCCAATATGAACAAAACCAGTAGGACTAGGTGCAAATCTAGTTACTACTGCACCTTCTTTTAAGTTTCTTTTAGGATACATTTTTTCGTAATCTTCAATCGTCTTAGTTACATTAGGGAATATTAAATCTGCTAAATCTTTATTAGTCATAAAACCATTTCCTTTCTTAACAATTTAATTATAACAAATTAAAACACTAAAACCTACCCTAACTTATCACCATTTTTAACAGGAACGTCTGGTTTAATCAAAACAACTCCATTATCACTATAAGTTCCAAGTACTAATACTTCTGACATGAAATTTGCTACCTGTTTAGGTGGAAAGTTAACAACCGCAAGAATTTGTTTTCCAATTAGTTCCTGTGGTGAATATAAATCCGTTATTTGGGCGGAAGAAAACTTAATTCCCAAGTCATCTCCAAAATCAATCTTGAGCTTATAAGCTGGTCTAACCGCTTTATCAAATGATATTGCATCAATTATTGTGCCAACCCGTATATCAATTTTGCTAAAATCCTCAAAACTTACCATAATAATCCTCCCAATATTTAAAATATAAAATAAAACTAGATGTATAGTCTAGTTGTTATAAAATTAATGAAATAAAACATAATTTTTTCACTAACTTTGGTATGATATAAATATATCATATAATTCGAAAATTTAAAATAATATAATAACAATTTTTAATCAAAAAAACTAACCAAAATGGTTAGCTTTTTATTTCATTCTGGTGACTCGTACGAGATTTGAACTCGTGAATGTCGCCTTGAGAGGGCGATGTGTTAAACCCCTTCACCAACGAGCCATATTATTATTGGTTGCCCTGACTGGATTCGAACCAGTGCATGTCGGGGTCAGAGTCCGATGCCTTACCGCTTGGCTACAGGGCAATTTGCTACTTAATTATAATACTTTTTAATAATAAAAACAATAATTTTTATTTATTTTACCTATTTT
>CANPXR010000064.1 GCA_947586655.1 uncultured Bacilli bacterium
TAAAAGGTATATTATCAGGTAGTGTGTAGGAGATTTTAAATCTCCTTTTTGTGTTATAATTATTAAGAGGTAGTTAATATGATATTAAATGTAAGTGGTAGAACGGATATAGTAGCATTTTATTCAGAATGGTTTATTAATCGTATAAAACAAGGATACGTAGACGTTAGAAATCCATTTTATCCAAAAATGATTAGCAGAATAAATTTTAGTGATGTTGATGGAATCGTATTTTGTACTAAAAACCCAGAGCCAATTATAGATAGTTTAGATGACATAAAAATACCGTTTATTTTTCATGTTACATTAACTCCGTATAAAAGCGATATTGAACCAAACGTGCCACCAAAGGGTAATGTAATAAGAGGAATAAGGAAATTGTCTAAAAAAATTGGTAAGGATAAAATATGGGTAAGGTATGACCCAGTGTTTGTTAATGACGTTTATACAATTGATTATCATATTAAAAATTTTGATAAGATGTGCCAGCTACTTGATGGATACGTGGGTAAAATAATAATATCTTTCTTAGATATTTATCAAAACGTTAGGTATAATATGCCATACTTAAGGCCAAAAACCTTAACGGAAAAAGATTATGAGAAAATAGGTATAAATTTTTCTAATAGTGCTAAAAAACACGGAATGACGGTTCAAACTTGCTGTGAAAAACATAATTTAGTTGAGTATGGTTTTAAGTTATCTGATTGCGTTACCAAAGAAATAGCAGCATCTCTTACACTAAAGAATAAATTTAAAACATGGTCCGCAAGAAAAGGTAAATGTAAGTGTGTAAGTATGGTTGATGTTGGTGAATATAATTCATGTCCTCACATGTGTAAGTATTGCTATGCTAATTATGATGAAGGAAAAGTAAATGGTAATTATAAGAAACATGACCCTAATTCCTCCTTACTTGTTGGTAAAGTAAGTAGTGAGGATAAAGTAACCTTAAGGGTAAAATAGAAAAAACATAATTATGAAAATTAGTATTACTTGTTAATGTTAAATTTGTATTAAATATGTTTTTTAAATGCATTTATCTTAGTAAAAATTTTTTTATGTTAATATCATGGTTAGAATGGTATAATAAACTTGAGGGTGATAAATAATGCATGTTACGATTTTAGGAGCGGGGGCTTACGCTTTAGGTCTTGCTTTAAGGTTTAATAAGAATAAAAATAAAGTAGTAATATGGTCAAAAGTAAAAGAAGAAATAGAATCATTAACAAAGTTAAAAATGAATCAAAAGGCTTTACCTGGTATTAAACTGCCTGATAATTTTGTATATACGATGAATACAAAAAAAGCGATTGAGAAAAGTGATATCGTTGTTATCGCGGTTGCAACTAAGTTTTTGTCTAGTGTTTGCGATGATATAAAACCATACGTAAAAAATAAACATATTGTTATAGCGTCTAAAGGAATTGAACAAGAAACTAATACTTTTGCTAGTAACATAGTTAAAACAAAGCTTAAAACAAGGAAGTTGTGTACGATATCTGGTCCGTCATTCGCAAAGGATATGGCGCTAGATCAGTTAGTAGGTTTATCGCTTGCAACAACAAACAATAAAACAAAACGGATGGTTATTAATGCCTTAGCAAGTGACACCCTAAAAATAAGGGTAACTAATGACTTCTTAGGGGTTGAACTTTGTGGCACATTAAAAAATATAATTGCGTTAACATCTGGAATGTTAGATGGAATGAAGGTGTCTGAATCCACTAAGGCGATGTTTTTGACAGAAAGTTTAAATGACACCAGAAAGTTAATAAAAAAACTTGGTGGTAATGAAAAAACAATAATGTCTTTTGCGGGTTTTGGTGATATATTATTAACTTGTACTTCGGAATCTTCTCGTAATTATTTTTATGGTAAGTTACTTGGTAGTGGAGCTTCTAAAAAACAATTGAATGATTATTTAGATAATAACACCGTAGAAGGTGTTTATACGTTAAGTTCAATTTATGGATTAATAAAGAGTAAGCACATTAAGATGCCATTTATAGATTTTGTTTATGATGTTTTCTTTGGAAGTAGGAAAGCAAGTGAAATATTATCATTTTTAAATACGAAAGAATAACCAAGTTTTTTATGAATTACACATTAAAAAGAAACACTAATTTAATTGTTTCTTTTTTATTTTTGTAAGCTTGTGTCGAAAGTCTTTTTTTTATTATTTAATAGTGTTTAAATTAATTTGTAGGAGGAATTAAGTTGCTTAAAGTTCTAATGGAATTTCGTAAGGGAATACTCTTTGTAAGACTGTTTGGAAAGCTAGATGAAACAACTAAAGATACTTTTGATACTGAAGTTAAGGAGGTGATTATACAGTCGGGGATAAGGTATGTAGTTTTAAATGTTTGTAATTTACAGAGTGTATCTAGCGAGGGTATTAAAGAAATAAAACACCTAAGACGAATACTAAAAAAAACGGATGGTGAATTTTTCTTATTTGGTGGTGAGATAAAAGAGCTTAAATCACTAGTTAATCTAGAAAATGAACTAAAGGTATTTGAAAGGGTTGTGATATAGTGATAGAACAAACTTGCGAAAGAGACGAAATAATTAAACAAAATAGTAATTTGGTATATGGCATTTGTTCTAAATATGGTAATTACATGGATAAAGAAGATTTGCATCAAGTTGGAATGATGGGTTTAATTAAAGCTTATAATAATTATGATCAAAGTAAGAATACAAAATTTTCTACTTACGCCTTTCCATACGTAGTAGGAGAAGTTAGTAAGTACGTTAGGGAAAATAAGGCAATTAAAGTAAGTAAAGACTTAATTAGATTAGGAAGAAAAATTAACGAATACATAGATAAACACTTTGAAGTAAGGGGATATAAACCCTCAATTACTGATATTTCTAAGATACTTGAAATTAAAGAAGAAAAAGTAATCAGTGCATTAGATGCCTATCAAATGATAACTAAAAGTTTAGATGAAGAGGTAAATGATGATGGTAAAGTAATTACACTTTTAGATTTAACTCCTACTAAACAAGTAATTAGTAATGAGCAAATGCTAGACTTAAAAGAAGCTTTTAAATGCTTAGATAAACAGGAACAAGAATTGCTTATAAATAGATACTATAAAGATTTAACACAAGGTGAGGTAGCACAAATACTTGGTGTTAACCAAGTATATGTTTCACGTCTAGAGAAAAAGGCATTATCTAAGATGAAAAATAGTATGTCTTGGGTAGCATAAAAGAATAATGTAACTATTATTCTTTTTTATTTTTTAATTAATAAATGACGTAAGTATTCTTCTTGCAATAAAAAAGCGAAATATGTATAATAAGTTAAAGAAACTAATATGAAAATAACAGAGTTAGCAAAGATAATAAAACAAATACAAAAATATCAGTTATGGGGTGAGATTGAAAACGTCGTAAAGTGGATTAAAGGCTTAACTAATAAAGAAGTTGATAATTTTATAAGATTAGATGTTGAATTAACAAAGCCAATAATAGAGTATAAATGGTTATTAATTAGTTTACTAGATAGCGATTATTACTTATAAGACGTGGAGTCGTTATCAAAAGCAAAGACTGATGGTATTGCATCCAATTTAAGTTATGTTGCTGCCGAAGCTGATTCATTAAAAAGTGAACATCATGCAACCGACATGGAACAAATATCGAAAGCAAAGACAGATGAGATTGCAGAATGTTTAGGTACTGTTGCTTCCTCTCCTGTTTCATTAAAAAGTAAACATCATGCAAAAGATATGGATCTAATATCAAATGCAAAGACAGATGAGATTGCAAAATACTTATGTGCTGTCGCTTGTAGCATTAATTCATCAAATAGTAAACATCATGCAACCGACATGGAACAAATATCGAAAGCAAAGACAGATGAGATTGCATTCTATTTAAGCCTTGTTGCACGTAATGCTGATTCATTAGAAAGTAACGATCATGCAAAGGATATGGAACAAATAGCAAATGCTAAAGACGATGCCGAAGCAGAAGAAAGATATCAAACTATAATGAATAAATATAAAACTCCAGATAAACCTGAATTAACTAATGAAGAAAAAAAAGATGTTATATATCAAAACGATATTAAATACGTTGATAATGATGAATCAAAGGAACTTCCTAATGAAACATTTAAAATTGTAAATAATCCAAAGTAAGATCAAATTATTAAAAAAGTTTGGTATATTGTTATAAATTATTGGAGTTATAAAATAAGTATAATAAGTTAAAGGGAAAAAACGATATGAAAATAACAGAGTTAGTAAAGATAATAAAACAAATACAAAAATATCAGTTATGGAATGAGATTAAAAACGTCAGAAAGTGGATTAAAGGCCTAACTAACAAAGAAATTGATAATTTTATAAAATTAGATGTTGAATTAACAAAGCCAATAATAGAGTATAAATATTTATTAATTAGTTTACTAAATAGTGATTATTATTTACAAGACATGGAGTCGTTATCAAAAGCAAAGACAGATAAGATTGCGTACAATTTAAGACTTGTTGCTTGGGACCCTATTTCATTATATAGTGGATATCATACAACCGACATGGAACAAATAGCAAATGC
>CANPXR010000065.1 GCA_947586655.1 uncultured Bacilli bacterium
GGAAAAGAGAATTGACAGATGCTAATTAAGAGCATAAAAGTTGGTGTTATAAGGGCGTAAAGACTAACTACGTTAACTCCCGCGGTTCTTGTGTATATTATCTTACCTATCATACCTATTATTTTTGCTATAATACCAGATACTAATAAAATAACTATATTTTTTATAAGAACGCTATTTTTTAATTTATTCATGGTAAATTATATGGATTATTTATGATAATTTTACATTTAGTTTTATCACATAATGTATTTACGTAAATAACTTAGTTTAGCCATTAACTAAAGTTTATTAATAATCTTTTATTCTTTTTATCTTTGATTTTAGAATAATATGTTATATAATAATTATGTGATTGATATAAGCTTAAATCATTTATAAATTATTAAAAAGGATGGTAGAAATGAAAAAGAAGTTTACAAAACGCTTGTTGGTATTTTTTGTAAGTATTATCTTACTTAGTTTAATTTACATACCCTTATTTAAAGACATGAAGTTTGGTCTTGATTTAAAGGGTGGCTTTGAAGTTTTATATCAGGTAAAAAGAAGTGATGGTAAAAAACTTGAGGTAAACGACTTAAACAGTACCTATGACGTACTAAAAAGAAACGTAGATTCTCTTGGGGTATCAGAGCCTGAAATAACGGTAGAAGGAAAAGATAGAATACGTGTTAAGTTAGCGGGGGTAACTGACATTGAAAACGCAAGAAAAGTTTTATCTCGCGTTGCAAATATTTCCTTTAGGGATACAAGTGATAAACTTTTAATGGATTCTAGTGTAATAAGGGGAGCTAAATTATCGTATGATGAAAGTGGAAAACCAGCCATTTCACTTATGGTAAAGGGCAAAAAAAAGTTTTTAGAAGCAACTACGGAGGTTAGTAACAAAGCATCTGGTGATAACGTGATGGTTATTTGGTATAACTTTGAAAACGGGGTTAATTCGTATTCAAAAGATATGGAAACGTGTGGTAACGAAGGAAGTGTTTGTTTATCAGCCGCAACTGTCTCACAAGGCTTTTCTAGTGATGTTATTATAACTGGTAATTTTACTAAGGAAGAGGCAGAAAGTCTTGCAACTAGCATTAACGCAGGATCAATAACCACCAAGTTAAATGAAATATCTTCACAAAACGTTAATGCTTCATATGGGGAGGGTACTCTTACAAAAACCCTTGCTGCTGGTGTTATTGGAATCATATTAGTTATTCTATTTATGACGATACTATATAAGTTTATTGGATTTATCCAAGGTATTAATTTATTATTATACATGCTTATGGTAATGGGTATTTTCTGGTTAATAGGTGGAGTTTTAACATTACCTGGTATCGCTGCTTTAATATTAGGTATTGGTATGGCGGTTGATTCTTGTGTTATTACCAACGAAAGGATAAAAGAAGAACTTATTAATAATAAAAGTTTAAGTAATGCTTATGAGGCTGGAAATAGTGAATCTTGGAGTTCAATTTTTGATGCTAACGTAACAACTTTAATAGTTGCAATTATATTATTTATTTTTGGTGAAAGCCAGGTAAAGGGCTTTGCCACGATGCTTATGATTACTATTTTTGCCATGATGTTTGTTATGGTATTCATAAATAGAAAGGTTTTAAAAAGTTTCGTTAAGACTGATTATTTTAATGATAATCCAAACCGTTTTATTAAGTATGAAAAGGCATCTGGTAAACATAAAGATAAGGATAATAAAATAAAAATAGATTCCATAAAGATATTAAAAAAATGCTTTTTGGTATCATCTTTGTACATAGTAATAGGACTTATATATTTTGCCATAAGGGGATTTAACTTAGGAATTGACTTTAGGTCTGGAACTGATACTACGATAAAAGCAAGTGGTATTACCGTAAATGAAGTAAAAAAAGACTTTGAAAAATTAAACTATGAAGTTATTTCAATTAACAAGCAGGAAAATGATGAAATATACGTAAAATTAAATGATGAACTAAAGGAAGACGGAATTAACAAAGTAAATAATTATTTTAAAGATAAGTATAACGCAACTACGGAGATTAACGTTGTAACTAATATCGTAAGACAGGATTTAGTTAAAAATACGATTTACTCTGTTTTAATTGCAACCATAGCAATAATAATTTACATATCATTTAGATTTAAGTTTAGTTATGCAATTTCTTCAATTATTTCATTAGCACATGACGTGTTATTTGTAATGATATTATTTTCATTGTTAAAAGTAGAAGTTAACGTAATATTCATTGCGGCTATTTTGACCATTATTGGATATTCAATTAATAATACGATCGTTATATTTGATAGAATAAGAGAAAACATTGGTACTAAGGGTAAAAAAATAAATGAGGAAGTGTTAAAAAAAGTTGTAAACGAAAGTATATCGCAGACCATGACTAGATCTATTTACACGACTTTAACTACGCTTATACCAGTATTATGTTTAATAGTATTAGGATCAAAGGCAATCCTTCCTTTTAACCTTGCTTTGATTTTTGGCTTGGTTGCTGGGTTATATTCTTCGGTATTTTTAGCTGGCCAGTTATGGTTTGTATTTGAAAAAAGAAAAATTAAAAAAAATAAAATTTAAATATTATGGAAAGAGTGGTGCAAATGACACAGAAAGAAGAGGCATATACGATTGATGATTTGCTATTAAAGGCACGTAGCTATATAAAAAATGATGATGACATTGCACTTATAAAAAAGGCTTATTCATTTGCTGCTAAGGCTCATGCTGGTCAATTAAGATTAACGGGTGACGATTATATGTTACACCCTCTTAACGTTGCGTTTATTTTAACCGAAATTTACGCTGATAGTCAAACCCTTGCAACGGCACTTTTACATGACGTAATTAATTTTACGGATACTAAAATAGAAGAGGTAGAAGCTTTCTTTGGCCCTGAAATCAGAGAATTAGTTGATGGTATTTCAAGGATAAATAAATTATCATTATCAGCTGATAACGAGGCACTAGCTTCATATCATAAGAAAATATTGGTAGGATTATCAGAAGACGTACGAATAATAATACTTAAAATAGCGGATAGACTTCATAACATGCGAACTTTATGGGCTATTCCCGAAAGAAAGCGAAAAGAAAAGGCAAAGGAAACACTAGAAATACTTGCTCCTATAGCACACCGTTTGGGTATAAATCACATAAAAAGTGAGCTTGAGGATTTAAGTTTAAAGTATTACAAGCCTGACGTATATAATGATATACTTGAAAAGTTAAGTGAATCAAGGCAAGAACTTGATAAATCAGTTAACGAAATGATGCAAAGTGTTTCTAAAATTTTATCTGATAATAACATTAGTCATGATATGAAAGGAAGAACAAAAAGTGTATATAGCATATATAATAAGTTAAACAAAGGTAAATCGTTTAACGAAATATATGATATATTAGCGTTAAGATACCTTGTTAACACCGAAGCTGAGTGTTATTTAGCATTAGGTCTTATTCATGCTAAGTATAAACCAGTTCCAAAACGTTTTAAGGACTATATTTCAAGACCTAAAGCAAATGGATACCAGTCACTTCATACCACCGTGTTTGGGGTTGATGGTAAACTTTTTGAGATACAAATAAGAACTTATGAAATGGATAAGGTTGCAGAGTATGGTTTTGCTTCGCACTGGTCGTATAAAGAACATGGTGTTAATAAAACTAACGAAATGGAGCAAAAACTAAAATCATTTAGGTCAATCATTGAGTTAAATGAACAACAAGTTGAGGGTGAAGAGTTCGTAAATACAGTAAAAAACGAAGTCTTTAATTCAAATAATATATACGTATATACTCCTAAGGGAGACGTGTTTGAATTACCACTTGGTTCTACGCCGATTGATTTTGCATACCGGGTTCATACCTCGGTTGGGCACCAAATGGTAGGAGCGATAGTAAACGGAAACATTGTACCAATAGATTATAAATTAAAAGATGGAGACATAGTTAAGATAAATACTAATAAAAACAATAAGGGGCCATCTAAGGAATGGTTAAATATCGCTTACACTACTAGTGCTAAAAATAAGATTAAAGCGTTCTTTAGTAAGATTGATAAAGATGAATTAATCTCTAGCGGTAAGGAACAATTAATTAAGACGATAAGAAGAAAAAAATTATCAATAAATGATGTTATGTTACCTGAGAATATTTCTAGGGTTATTGATGAATATGGATTGAGTTCTGAAAATGACTTGTATTATGAAATAGGAATTGGAAAGTATAATCCAACCCAAATAATCAAGTCAATTGAAGGAGAAAAAGATAATGAAAAGAAGATAATTGAAAAGGTATTAAGGTATTCATCTAATCAAATGGAGGGTAATGGTGACGTAATAATTGATGGAATCTCCGATTTAAAGGTAAGTTTTGGTGGATGTTGTAAACCAATTAAAGGAGATCAAATAGTAGGCTATATATCTAAGGGAAATGGTATTACCATTCACCGTAATAATTGCTACAATATTTGTGATATAACGGATCGAATAATAGCTGCTAAATGGAATCC
>CANPXR010000066.1 GCA_947586655.1 uncultured Bacilli bacterium
GAACAAGCAACTGATTAATATAAAGCAAAGCTTTAATTAGCTTTGTTTTTTGTTGACTTAAAAATTCAAAAAGTGGTATTATAATTGTACATAATAAAGGAACGTATATATGAAGAAAAATAGTTTAATTCTAATTGGGTTTATAGGTTTTATGTTGTCTATATCGGTTGGTTACGCATTATTTAGTGAAACTATAATTATTAATGGTACCGCAACTGCAATGGGTACTTTTGATGTTGAATTTACTAGTGCTACAATTAGCGAGCAAATTGGTGCAACCAATTCTACTGCTACTATAAGTTCTGATAAGAATAGTTTGGATATATCTGTTCCAAAGTTAGAGTATCCAGGAGCATATGTTGATGTTTTTGTTACGGTTACCAATAAAGGCTCTATTCCAGCTTTTTTGGAGAGTGTAGTGGAAAGCGGATTAACTACTGATAAATCTATTAAAGTATCATATGTTGGGCTTAATGAATTAAAAAACGTTGTTCTTAATCAAAATGATTCAAAAACTTTTCGTATTAGAGTGTTATGGGATGAAAAATCGAATGTTTCATCTAAGGATGTTAATTTTACTATTAAATTAAATTATAGACAAACTACTAATTAAAGTTTGAAGGTGGTGTGTTATGCAAAATACTAATATTAAAAAAAGGTTATTTGCTATTGGATGTATAGTTTTTACATATATTTTATTTATGGGTATAGGTTACGCTTTTTTTAGTGAGTCATTGACCATTAATGGAGTTGCAAGTACGGTTGATTATTATCAAGGTGATAAATTACCTGTTGAAGCTATTATAAGGGATACTGAAAATAATAGATACTATACGGCTGATGCTGAAAAAAATCATGTGGTTTTTGATTCTGAATCTTGGCAAGATGATACGTATAATTTGATAATGAAAAAAGAAGTTGGCGTAGTAATAGGAGAAAAAACTATAACTTATGTTGTAACGTTTAAAAATCCTACAACAACGACTTTTACTAATGGTACAATTAATGCAGAAATTACTAAAAACACTAATAATCATATCAAAGAGGTAAGTGGTTCTTTATCAAAGAAAGAGATATCTCCAGGTGAACAAGCAGATGTTTTATTTACTATTAGATCTAATTTTTTGACTAATTATGGAGAGGATTCTGTTAAGGCAACTATTACATATACTTATCAGAATAAACCTAGATATTTTTACTTTATAGTAGATTATATAAATTAGTAAAATGTTTAGATAATAATCTAATATAAAAATAAATTATTATATTTGAAAAATTGCATATTATAAATTTATTTAATGGTCAGATTGGGAGGATAAATGAAAAAGAGTATTAAATTATTGATTTTATCATTAATTATTTTATCTTCATTAGTATTTGAAGTTACTAATGTATCGTTAAAACTTGGTTCTTCGTATGCTTATGTTGTAAAACCTATGATTTGGATTTTTATTGGGATTATTAGTTATTTTTTCTTTAGAAATGATAAAATAACTAATAATAAGTATAAAAAGGACGTTTTCTTTATTGTTAGTATTACAACTCTTATATATTTTCTTTTATATTTCATTTTAGGTTATATTAAGGGTTTTGCAAATAATCCATATGATATATCATTTAAGGGTATAGTTACTAATTTATGGATGTTCTTACCAATGCTAGTTACTAAAGAGTATGTAAGATATTACATGATTAATAATTGTGAGCAGAAAAAAATTTTATTAAATGCCCTTTTAATATCAATTTTGTTTACGCTAGTTGAGTTAAATATATATAAATTTGATACTTATTTTTCATCTTCACTAGCTACTTTAGAATTTGTTATGCAAACATTTATTCCTAGCTTAATAACAAGTTTATATTTGACTTATGTATGTTATTTTGCAGGTTATGGTACCTCTATTTTTTATGTTTTATTACCACAATTAATTATGTATGTTTTGCCAATTCTTCCTGATATAGATTGGGCAACTATGTCTATTATAAATTCTGCTATTCCATTTTTTTCTTATATATATATCAATTATAGTATTAATAAAATGGACAAGACTTTAAATAGAAAAGAAGTAAGAACTGTTGGTATTAAAGGTTGGTTTAGTATGATTGCAATTGTTATTTTAATGGTTTGTTTTGGGCTTGGAGTATTTCAGTATAAACCCTTAGTAATTGCAAGTAATAGTATGGCCCCTAAGATTCATAAGGGTGATATTGTAATTATAAAAGATGTTAATGTTGAAAACGTTAAAAAAGGCGATGTAATAAGATATAAAATGGAAGGCTATTATGTAGTCCATAGGGTTGTTATGGTATCTTTAGATGATGATAATCAAAAGCTATTTATAACTAAAGGTGACAATAATGATGACGTTGATTTATACCCAGTTAAACAATCACAGTATGCTGGAATTGTGAAACTCGATATTCCTTATTTAGGGTATCCTACATTAATTCTTGGTAAACTTTTACATACTAATGTAGATGATAAGGTAAGCGTTGATAAAGGTAGGGTTGAGTAGTATTATTTGTCCGAATTCTACTTAGACTTTTATATAATCCATTTTTGATTGAAATTTATCTTATCCAGTGTTATACTTTACTATGATAGAGGTGTCTCATGAAAAGGCAAAGTTTACTTATTGTTTTGATAGTGTTGTGTATTATAACCATGGCGGTGGGATATTCTATTTTTAGGACCAATGCTGAAGTGAGTGGTAAAACGTCTTCTGCAAAAAATCTTGAAGTTGTTTTCACTAAAATAGGGCAAATAAAACGTGAAGGTTGTACCAAGGCGAGTGCGGTAATATCTGAGGATAAAAAAACGGTTACGATAAATTTTGAAAGTTTAAATTATAATGGGGCTTATGCCGATTTCCCAATTACTTTAAAAAACGTTGGGTCTATACCAGCTAAACTTTATTCAATAAACCAATATGGATTAGATGATGATAAGGTAAATGTTAGTTATACTGGTATTGGTATTACAGATTTGGTTTTAAATCCTGGTGATGAAAAGGAATTTAATGTTAGAGTATCTTGGAAACATGATTTGAAAGATGATAATAGTAATTATAAATTTTATATAAAATTTAATTATATACAAGGCTAAGGAGGTAATTTAAATGAATAAACTAAAGTTAAATAAAATAAATATCAAAAAAATAGTAATATCTTGTCTTTTAGTTTTGGCATTAGTTCTTCAAATTGCTTTTTTGAGTTATTTATTTAAGGCACTTATTCCAGACGAAGAAAAAAATAATGAAAATATAATAATGAGTTATACATCAAAAGGAAATTTTGATTATAAGGTATTTTTAAAACCTAATGAATTTATAAATGAACAATATTTAGAAGCAGATGAAGCTTATATATTGGATTTGATTGATCATATTAAAATCGATTATTTATATAATTTTTCTTCTACTGAGAAGACTAATGTAACGGGAACTAATAAGATAATTGCCAAATTAGTGGTATACTATCATGAATCTAGTGATAGAAATGGAAACCCGGAAATACTAAAAAAGGAAAATGTTATAGATGAAAAAATCATTAACTTTAATGATAAAACTTATGGTTTGATTGATTCTTACGATTTATATTTAACCGATTATTTAAAGACTTTAAAGGAATTTCAAAGCAAAGTTAAAATATCAGTTGATGGATGCTTAGAAATTTCTTCTGAAACTAAGTTTAATGGTTTAGTAGGTGGAGCAACTTATGATGATAGTTATAAAAATACCATGAAAATTCCACTTAGTTCATCGGTTATAAAAATAGAAAATAAAAAAGCTAATGAAAAGAGTAATAAAGTTTATGAGGGCGATCTTGTAAAGACTAATAAAACGGTAATGGGTTATATTATAGTGGCAAATATATTAATATTTATTGTCATTTGTATTTTGTTAAAAAGATTATTCTTGTTTACTAATAAATCAGAGTATGTTAGACAATTAGAGAAAATATTAAAAAATTATGATGATATTATAGTTAATACTTCAACTATTATAGATATTAATAATTATAAGTTAATAGAAATTGAAGAGTTTAAAGAGATATTAAACCTATCAAGAGAACTTTTATTGCCAATCATGAATTATGAGGTTAAAAAAGGAGAAGAAACTTGGTTTTATGTAATTAAAGATAACGTATTATATAGATATATAGTTTCTAAGAATTCATTAAAAAAAGAAAAGATACATTTTTATTCAAAATAGGTAAAATCGCAAATTTTTGAATTAAATTCAGTTTTTATTAAGAATTTATAAAAAATAAGACTTTTTTCAGTAAA
Source organism: uncultured Bacilli bacterium (assembly GCA_947586655.1). Taxonomy (GTDB): domain Bacteria; phylum Bacillota_I; class Bacilli_A; order RF39; family UBA660; genus Aphodocola. The sequence continues at coordinate 4,289 of CANPXR010000066.1, forward strand.
ATATGTAAAACTGAAATAAGTCTTTTAATTTAAGCATTAAAATAATAAATTTTTTCATGAAAAGAATAACCTTACAAATGTCAGTTTTTAAAAGTTATTTAAGTTTTAAACCACAAAAATAAATTACAAATAAAAATTGAAAATAGGTAAAAT
>CANPXR010000067.1 GCA_947586655.1 uncultured Bacilli bacterium
GAAACAGTAACGATAAATTCACTATTAGTTGGTTTTGCCCTATCATAATCAACACTATGACCAAATATCTCTTCCATTAAGTCAATGTCACCTCTATTCCAACTAACCTCAATCGCATGACGAATAGCTCTTTCAACCCTAGATACGGTAGTATCAAAGCGATTAGCTATCTCTGGATATAATTCTTTTGTTATTGCACCAACTATATCTGGTTTTTCATACATTAGTATTACGCCTTCTCTTATGTATTGATACCCCTTAATATGTGATGGCACACCTAACCCATGAAGTAACTTCGTAACCGAAATTTCAAGGTTATTATGATATACGTTTATCTTACTTGATTTTGATGGTACAAAGTTAACGGCATCAAGAATTTTACTCTCCAAATCATTCATGTCAAAAGGCTTTAAGACAAAGTGTTTTGGATTATATTTAGATACCCTTGCGATGGTTTCATCAGCATTAAAGGAAGTTCCTATAACTACTGGTTTATTTATTGATCTTTTCTTTAGTTCTTCTAAAACATATATTCCATCTTTTTTAGGCATTATAAGATCAAGTAATAAAACGTCAAAATTATCAACGTTTTCTTCAATTACCTTAACGGCATCAAGTCCGTTATAAGCTTCTTTAACAACACTTATCTTTTCATGGTCCTCAAAATAATCCTTAAGCATACCAACTAACCCCTCATTATCATCCACAACTAATAATCTTATTTCTTTTTCCTTTTTCATTTTTCTTCCTCCTTGTTAACTAATAGGTATTATATTTCATTCTTTTCAATTAAATTATCAAACTTTGTCGAATAAAAAAAGAATGTACTACTACATCCTAAAATATCATTAATTATTAATTTTAAGCAACATTTACTCCTTGATCCTGAGATGTATCTAGAATACCACTTCGATGATATCCATCCGCTTTTACAAACGCCTTTCCTTTTTCGTTATCATGACCAGTTTCATCATCAACTAAATTATTCTGAGATTCAGTAGGATAAGTAAATAATGAGGTTTTAGTATCAACCATTTCCTGTTTTGTCTCAAAATATTCTCTAAAAACATCATCAATTGCTTTTGCAACCTCAAAGTTTCCGGCACTTGTTTTAGTGTCATCAAGTATTTTTCTAAGTTCACTTTTTTTAATGAAGTCACTAGTCTTTTTTTTGATCATTAAGGTAAGACGTATATTTAAAAGTGCATCAATTAACTTGCTTTTAAAAGAAAAATTTTCTTTAGATGGAAAAGTTATTATCTCTGCCATATTAAAATTCCCTCCTACCCTTATGAATTTAGCATACCATAACATTACCTCAAAAGAAAAGAATAAATTGTTGAAATTTATTCCTCTTTACACTTTTTTATACAGTTTATAATTTTCTCTAATTCATCAAGTGATACCGAAGCACTCCCAAGTAAATACCCATCTAGCTTGTCACTTACTATGTCTTTAATATTATAAGAAGTAATTGATCCTCCATATAGAAGTTTATAATTTTTAATTCCTAAATATTCTATAATTTTCTTTATATAGTTCATAACATCTATTATTTCATTTTTAGACAAGGTTTTTTTTCCACCAATTAAATATCTTGGTTCATAAGCAACGTATATAGTTTGCGAATCATCCAACTCTAAATTCCCTAAGGCTATTTCTAGTTGGCTTTTTATTACATAAGGGGTTCTTCTTAGCTCTCTATCCATTTTAGTTTCACCAACACAAAGAATTGGAGTCATGGAATTTCTTAGGATAGATTTAATTTTTAAATTAATGGTTTTATCATCGTCATAAACTCTTTTTTCAGAATGGCCTACTAAACAATACTTTATTTTTCTAAGCGATAAATCATAAGCTGATATAGCACCAGTATACGCTCCCTTATCCTCATAAAAGGCATCTTGCGCTCCTAGGTTATACCCTAAGAAAACATCAAAGTTTAAATAACTTGGGCAAACAATTAATTCAACGTCATCAGTATTTAAAGTATCCATTTGGTCCTTTAATAAGACCGCTTCATCACCCGTTAAGTACATCTTTTGATTACACACAAGTATTTTTTTCATTTAATATCACCGCTTTTTATAAAGGAGTTTTTAACGTCATGAAATACTTTTTTAAATATGTTAGTATCTTTGTTAATAACTTTTTCATATACTTTAAGAACCCTTTTTGCGTAAACAATAGGATTATATGCATTAGCAGTTATCCTAGCTTGTTTAGCTATCATCTTACTATATTCTTTATCCTTATATAACTTAATTATTAATTCTTGATAATCTTTTTCATTTTCAAAAAATAATCCATCTTGTTTATCAGTCATGACCAGTTCAAAACTTTCATCTCGTATTGCAACAACTGGTTTTTCCGCCGCCATGGCTTCTATTACGGTAAGTCCTTGTGTTTCAGTTGTTGATGCAGTAACAAAAACATCTGCTAACTGATAGTATTTTGGAACTTCCTCCCACGGAACTTTACCTGTAAACGTCACGTGTTTATCTAGCTTATTTTTATGTGCTAACAAAGCAAGATTGTTAGCATCAGGGCCATCACCAACTATTACCATGTGAGCATTTGGAATTTTCTTTATTATTTCTTTTAGGTTATCTATTAAAAAATCAATGTTTTTTTCCTTTGCGATTCTACCAACGTAAAGAATGATAAAATCGTCTTTTTTTATATTTAATTCTTTCTTTAATTGAATGATAGCACGTTTATCTATGTTTTCAGTATAAAACCTGGTTACATCAATACCACTTGGGATTATATGGACATCTCTTTTTACCTTGTATTTTTCCTTAAACAGATCATAAGTTTTTTTAGTTGGAACAATTAACTCTTCCACCGTTTTATCGCATAAAAATAAAGTTAAATACTCGACTAGTTTTTTTGATGCTCCATCAAAATATCCCTTAGTTATGTAATATATATACTCTTCGTACATTGTATGGTAGGTATGAACAAGAGGAATATTATACTGCTTAGCAATTAGTCTTGCAAAACTGCCAACACCAAATTCGGTATGAGTATGAATAACATCTAGATTCCACTTTTTAATTATTTTTTGTGCTCTTAAAGGATAAAGGCTAGTCATCCTAAAATCTAAAACTCCTATTGGAACACCAGGAATCATCAAAACATTATCCTCTTTTTTATAATGGAAATCCTCACTATTTACCGTAACAACATACACCTCGTGCCCTAGCTTTTCCAAACCTTGCTTTAACATTAAAACACTAGTAGAAACACCGTTTATGTACGGAGGATATGTATCCGTAAAAAGCCCTATTCGCATTTTTTATCAACTCCTTCCTTTAAAACTAAAGCTATAAAACCAATTAACATGCCTAAAAAATAAGTAACGAATCGCCATAAAAGCATTGCACCTGGCAGAACTAATGGATTAATTTTAAATTTACTAAAAAGAGCAATAAATCCATATTCAATCCCTCCCGTTGCACCAGGTATAGGAATAAAATTACCAATTAGCATGACGAAGGACGTCAAAACAACCGACGATAAAATATTTATGTTAGAAACCCCCATAGATTTAAAAATAATGAATGGAATTACGTATAACAGCAAAAGGTTAGCAAAATTATACATAATAGAAATGATTAAAGTATTTTTATTTTTCTTAAGTTCAATGGCACTCTCATAAAAATGATTTAATCCTTCATTTATCTTTTGTCTTACTGTTTTTAACCTTCTAAAAATTCTAAGTTTAGTAAACGTATCTAAAAGTTTATTAACTATTTTCAGCACAAGAGTTTTTTTGTAAGTTATAAATAATAAGAACACAAGAACCATAACGTTTATTAAAAAACCGATAATAATTAACCAAGATAAATTTCCCTTTAAATTAATTATATTTAACCTTCCATTAATAAAAAGTGAGGCTACGCCCGTTAATATAAGTGCAATTTGAAAAGAAATAAAATCCTTAATCATTATGCTAGTTGATTCACTTATTCTAAGGCCATCTTTTTTTAACAAATAAACTTGAAATGGTTGACCACCAGATTGAAAAGGAGTAATACCATTAAGAAATTGTCCAATTAAAGTTAATTCGTATGCTTTTTTAAATGAATAATCCTTTTTTTGCTTTTTAATAAAGTAGTGTAAGCTTAAAGACTTAAATACCAATGACGTAATAAATATAACGATAGCAACTATAAATATATCAACGTTTACCCTTTTTAACTCACCTATAATACCAACAAAATTATCCTTTAAAGTAAAATAAAGAACCATTACTAAGGCAATTATTAATATAATTATATTAATTTTTCTATTTTTCATACTACACCTATTTTTCTTCTATTATTTCAATTCCTGGTAGTTTTTTTCCCTCAATAAACTCAAGTGAAGCACCACCTCCGGTTGAAACATGAGCAAATGAATTTTCATAGCCAAACCTTATCGCAGC
>CANPXR010000068.1 GCA_947586655.1 uncultured Bacilli bacterium
ACATCCACTTGTTGCAGTTGCAGCTACTAAAGCACCTAATGCAGTGATAGCAGAAATTAGCATTGCTTTCATTTTCTACCTCCTTATTCATTTTTTTATTTAAACACCTAAGTATTTAAACCATAATTAATATAATTTCTATAAGGCATTTTAAATGCTTTATAAGTTATTGGTAATATTAAAATACATTCTATAATAAGACCAAATATTAAACTATTAATTATTAAATTATTTTTAATAAATAAGGATAAAGTAAAGTAAATTAATACGGTTATAATTGAAAGAATTTTAAATTTAATTCTTTTTTTCTTTTTAATTAAGGGTCTTTTTACTGTATCAGCGGGTGCGTAAATTGCTATTACAATTAAAGCAATAAAATACAAAAGATATAGTGTTTTAGTATCTAATGATACGTATTTGCATAAAAAAGCTCCTCCAATAAATATTATTGTGGAAAAAATAAGACAAGTAATACTGTTATTAGCATGCATACCAAAAGCAAATAGTCTTATAAAGTTAAAAGCTATTAATAAAAATAATAATTCTTTAAATATACCTAACAGTAAGGCAATTGAAAAAATTACTATTGTTTTTGTTATGGTTAAATATATTCCTTCAACACCATACATTATTTCATCAAGTTTGTCGTTTGAATAATTTGGATACTGGTTTTTGATTAAACTTCTAATAGAATTTAGAAAACGTTTTTTCATACTGCACCTCGCGTTATCTATTTCAGATTAATTTTACATTATCCAATATTTATAATTTTAAAATCATTTTAAAATGTTAAAAAAATAACACGAGAGGTAAATATGATAAATAATTATATATTCTTTAATCGTTTAATACTTAAAAAAAGGCTTTTTGAGTATTAAAAAGAAAAACCTATATATTATTTTAGTAGTATAAAATAGCTCACTGCAAATTTTGTCGAAATTTGGTGAACGATATAGTATTGAAAATCTATGCTTATAGCGGTATATTAAAGTTGTAAGCAATAAGGGAAGTGAGGTGTGAGTACAATGGTGAAAGTGGGTACTATAAAGTGGTTTAATAATGAAAAAGGTTATGGCTTTATCGAAGGCGAAAATGATGAAGACATATTTGTTCATTATTCCGCAATTAAACAAGATGGTTATAAGAGTCTTTCTGAAGGTCAAATAGTTGAATATGAATTATTAGAAACTGAAAAAGGATTACAAGCTATCAATGTAAAAGAAATATCAAATGCTACTGTAAAACAGTAGCATTTGATTTTGTATTATGATATAATTAATCATAGGAGGATTGATATTATGAGGTATAACATTCGTGGTGAAAAAGTAGAAATTACTTCGTCTATAAGATCCTATATTGAGGAAAAGATAGGCAAACTAGATAAGTATTTTGAAAATTCAAATGATATCGATGCAAACGTTGTAATAAAGGTTCGAGGAAAAGAACAAAAGATTGAAATAACAATACCAGCATTACACTATACTTTAAGAAGTGAAGAGTCAAATGATGACTTATATGCCGCAATTGATCTTACGGTTGATAAGTTAGAAAGACAAATAAGAAAGAATAAGACAAAAATTAATTCTAGAATTAAAAGAAACGTTATTAAAAACTTTGAGATGGACCTAGAAGATAATTTTGAAGATGATAACTCAAAGGTTTTAAAAAGGAAAAAAATTGACATGAAACCAATGGATGAAGAAGAGGCTATACTTCAAATGAACATGTTAGGTCATTCGTTTTTCGTATTTAAGAATATAGATACTAATTCTGTTTGTGTTCTTTACTTAAGAAAAGACGGAAATTATGGTATTATTGAAACAAAATAATAATAAACTTAAAAGAAAATAGTTAATATACCTTTAATTATTTTCTTTTTTTTGTTACAATACCTTCTATAGGAGATGATTAAAAATATGTTTAAAACGTTAAAGAAGATTTTTGACCACGAATATAAAGAGTTGGAAAAATTTAAATTAATTGCAAATGAAGTTTTTTCATTAGAAGATAAATATTCTAAGATGTCTGATAAAGAACTTAAAGGTATGACCAATAAATTAAAAAAACGTTTGGTTGATGGTGAAGAACTTGATAATTTAATACCAGATGCTTTTGCTGTTGTTAGAGAGGCAGCGTATAGGGTTATTGGTGAAAAACCTTTTTATGTTCAGGTTCTAGGGGCTTTATCAATCCACTTCGGAAATATTTCTGAAATGAAAACTGGTGAAGGAAAAACTTTAACTTGTGTAATGCCAGCATATTTAAACGCCTTAACCGAAAAAGGTGTGCACGTTGTAACGGTAAATGAGTATTTAGCAGGTCGTGATGCTAAGTGGATGGGACAAATTTATAATTATTTGGGATTGAGTGTGGCTGTTAATCTACGAGAAATGAATCTTAATGAAAAAAAAGAAGCGTATAACGCTGATATTTTGTACTCAACTAACAATGAATTAGGTTTTGATTATTTAAGAGATAATATGGTAGTAAGAAAAGAAGATAGGGTACAAAGGCCACTTCATTTTGCTATAATTGACGAGGTCGATTCTGTCTTAATAGACGAAGCAAGAACACCTCTAATTATATCTGGTGGTGTTATGAAATCCGCTAATCTTTATAAAGATGCTGATAGATTTGTTAAGACCTTAAAAGAAAATGAAGATTACACAATTGATGAAAAAACAAGAGATATAACTTTAACTGATCAGGGAACGGCTAAGGCAGAAAAATATTTCAGGATCAATAATCTTTATGACATAGATCATACGGCTTTAGTTCATCATATAAATCAAGCTTTAAAAGCAAACTATACCATGCATAATGATGTTGATTATGTAGTGCAAGATGGCAAAATTATTATAGTTGATCAGTTTACTGGTAGACTTATGCCAGGAAGGGCTTTTTCTGACGGTTTACATCAAGCAATAGAAGCTAAAGAAAACGTTCAAATTCAAGAAGAAACCAAAACTCTTGCAACAATAACCTTCCAAAATTATTTTAGAATGTATGAAAAATTATCAGGAATGACTGGTACAGCTAAAACAGAAGAGGAAGAATTTAGAAGTATATATAATATGTTTGTTATTCAAATACCAACTAATATGCCAGTAATAAGAGAAGATGTGGCGGACTTAATTTATTCTACTAAGGAAGAAAAGTATAAAGCAATTATTACAGAAATCAAAAAAAGGTATGAAAAAGGGCAACCAGTACTAGTTGGTACTATTGCAATAGAAACAAGTGAATTAATAAGTAGCATGCTAAAAAAAGCTCATATAAAACATGAAATTTTAAATGCAAAGAATCATGCAAGAGAGGCTGAAATAATTGCAAAAGCTGGTGAAAAAGGCGCTGTTACAATTGCAACAAACATGGCAGGTCGTGGTACGGATATTAAATTAGGTGAAGGTGTTAAAGAATTAGGAGGTTTGTGTGTTATTGGTACAGAAAGGCACGAATCAAGACGTATTGATAATCAGTTAAGAGGTCGTTCTGGTCGTCAAGGAGATCCAGGATTTAGTCAATTTTTTGTTTCGTTTGAGGATGACTTGATGGTTAGATTTGGAACCGATAGATTTAAAACAATTTTAGAGATGGCTGGATTAGATAGCGAACGAAATATGCGTAGTAAAACTATTACAAGATCAGTTGAAACGGCTCAAAAAAGAGTTGAGGGTAATAACTTTGATGCTCGTAAGCATTTACTTCAATACGATGATGTAATGGGAAAACATCGTGAAATAATGTATGCAAAAAGAAACGAAATATTAGATAATAAAGATGTTCATGATTACGTTTTAAATACAATAAAAGATCATATTGATTTGGTTGTTAGAAGACATGCAAATGAAAATGGAATTATTGTTGAGAATGATTGCAATGAAATAGTTGAATATGTAAATGAAAATTTAGTAAAAAACACTAATTTAAAATTATCAGAAATTCTTAATAAAGATTTATCAGAAATAATTAATGTTATTGAGAATAAGGTTCTAAAAGAATATGATAATAAAATAAAAGAATTACCGGAAGAAATAAGAAATGATTTTGAAAAGGCAATAACACTTAGGGTAATTGATAACTATTGGATGGAACATATTAATACGATGGATCACTTAAGGGAAGGCGTATCATTAAGAGGTTATGCTAATGAAGATCCACTTCAAGCTTATATAAGAGAAGGTTTTGAGTTGTTCGATAATATGCTAGATAAAATAAATAAGGACATAACCCTATATCTGTTAAAGGCGGAAATAAGACAAAACCTTGAAGTAAAACAAGTTAAGGGAAATGCCAATTCTGGAGCAGAAAAGGTATCTAAAAATAGGACCGTTAAAAGAGATAAAAAAGTAGGACGTAATGATCCGTGTCCATGTGG
>CANPXR010000069.1 GCA_947586655.1 uncultured Bacilli bacterium
TATAATGAAAGTTACTTTAGACATACCTTATCCAAGGGTAAGGGTAGAGGAAAAAAATCCGTATTATGCTGATTTGTTAAGTCAGGATTATGCTGGTAATGTTAGTGAATTTACCGCGATTTCACTTTATTCATACCAACATTTTGATAAATTTAACGAAAATGAAAATTTAGCTAAAATATTATCTGAAATAGCAATGGTAGAAATGAAACACCTGGAGTTGTTGGGTGAAACCATTAAACTTTTAGGTAAAGAGCCAATGTATAAAACATGTGAATCTAGTAGGGGTGACTGTGTTATGTGGAGTGCATCAAGTATAGATTATACAACTGATTTAAAGAAATTATTAAAGGTGGATATTGAATCAGAAATTATCGCTATAAATAACTACGAGCATCATAAAAAATTAATTAATGACAGGTACATAAAGGAACTGATTTCTAGAATAATATTAGATGAAAAAAGACATTTAGAAATATTTAAAACTTTATTAGAAGAATTATGTTAGTTTACACGTATAAATAAATTATTTGAAAAAATAAACATGCATGTTATAATTACTTTAGAATAAAAGGGTGATAACGTTGGATAAAGAATTTGATGTTCTTAAGGAAGTTGCAAAAAAATTAGCAGGTGATACGGTGGTTAGCAAGTACGTTAGGTGTGGACACGTTGCCTGTGCGTTATTAACAAGTAATGGTAACGTCTATACTGGAGTATCAATAAACGCGAAATGTGGGATAGGTTTTTGCGCTGAACATAGTGCCATTGCAGACATGCTAAAGGCAGGAGAATCAAAAATCTCAAAAATAGTTTCTTCAAGCGAAAGTAGCGTTGTTGTTTCATGTGGTAGATGTTTAGAATTTATAAGACAACTTGATGAGGATAACGTTAATACAAAAATACTATTATCAACTGGTGAAACTAAAACCGTGGGTGAGCTATTACCGGTAAGATGGAACATAGACGAATTGTAAAAAAAGACCTTATTAAATGCCCAAAAGTGGCTTTCTTCATAAGGTCTTTTTATTTGTATAACTCTTCAAGTGCTAAATTATTTTTCTTTAGGTATTTTGCAAGGTCTACTCCTACGTACCTTAAGTGATTTGGTTCGTAATCATATCCGGTAACCTTTTCTTTCCCCTTTGGATATCTAATTATAAATCCATAAAGATAAGCAATGTTTTCTAAGTAGGTGTGCGCCTTTTTTTGATAATCATCTTCGTATGAATTTTTATTACTTGAAATAATAAAGTCAAAGCAAAGCCCAGTATTATGCTCAGAAGTTCCACCTTTAAGTTTAGATTCATTAAAATTAATAAAACCAGTTTTTATGTTTATGTAGTAACCACGCTGCTTTAAATTTTTCCTTAATTTTAAATAATTCATATAGGTTTCTTCCTCTAATTTTATATTATTATACAAGTTATTTTTAACGATTACTAATTTATAATCATCCATTAGGTCACTACTAATTGGGTTAGCTTTATTAACTATTATGGAATACTTATCATTATAATTATTATTTAATACTTTAAGATTATCACTTGAAGCGTTTAATTTTTCATTTACTTCACTAATTCGTACTAACGATGCTTTGATGTTATTTATTTCGTTTATTTCGTAGTAATTTAAAGAGACTGTCGTACCCACTAATAAAAAGCAAATTACAATTGTATTTATTATTATTTTTTTATGGGTTTTTCTTTTTGGCTCTAATGCATTTTTTAACACAACTTTTTCAGCATCACTTTCAAAAAGAAATTCAGTTTTACTTTCCTTCATTAAATCACTACCTTATTATTCTTTATAAATTATATCACATAAATGATAAAAAGAAAAATTATGTCGTATTTTTAGAACAATTATATTAAAATTAAAAAATAAAATGGTATAATCTTTATATATAGAACTGGAGTGATTTTATGAATACTGCTTTAATGGCTGAAAGTAGAAAAAAAATGGAAGAAAAAATAAATGAAATTCTTGATAAAGAAATAAAGAAATATGATGATAATGAGTTTATAAAAGATTCGTTAGAAGAATTAAAAAGACTATCACAAGGTGGAAAAAGAGTAAGAGGATACTTAATTAAGTTAGGTGCCATGTTATTTGGAAAAGATGATGATTCATACGTTGATTTAGCGGCGGCGATTGAAATATTTCAAACCGCAATACTAATTCATGATGATATTATTGATGAGGCTGATAAAAGAAGGGGAATGGATACCATAAACTTTAAGTATAAGGGGCACGTTGGTATTTCAAAAGGTATATGTATAGGAGACTTAGGCTTTTTTATCTCTTATAGGATAATAAATAATGCTAATGTTAGCAAAGAATTAAAAGACGAGATCATAAAGATATACTCTAAAACACTTCATAATACTGTAAATGGTGAAATCGTAGACGTAGAACTACCACTTAAATCATTAGATTATCATAAAAAAATGGACGAAAAAATAATATACGATATATACGTTAACAAAACCGCTTGGTACACGATAATAGGTCCGATATTAATAGGGGCTGCAAGCGCAAAAGCAAAACAAGAGGATAAGGATAAATTAATACAAATGGGTATAAATTTGGGCATCGCATTCCAAATTAAAGATGATTTGCTAGGATTATATTCCAACACAAAAGAAATGGGTAAAACCCTAAATGATGTAAAGGAAGGAAAACAAACTATTATTTATAAATATGCTATTGACCATGCAACTGATAATGACTTAAAAACAATAAAAAAATACTATGGTAATCCTAATATTACCGAAGAAGAAAGTAACATAATAGCTAATCTTTTTGAAGAGTTAGGAGCTAGAAAAAACGCTGAAAAATTAGCTGAAAAGTACACTAATAATGGTATAAACATAATAAAGTCCATGGATGTTAAAAATAAGGAATTATTTATTATGTTTGCTAATTATTTGTTAAAAAGGGAAAATTAACCAGGTTAATAAAATGAATTCTAAAAATTACTTATAATATGTTATCGAAAATAATTAGCACTCTATATTGACAAGTGCTAATTATTGTTTTATAATGTTAATAGTGCAAATAAAAAGGTGCATAATATATTTATAAGGGGTGATATTTATGTTTAACATGAATGAAGAAAAAGAAGAAAACGTCTTAGAAAAATATGGCAGGGATATTACTCAGTACGTTAAGGATGGCAAGGTAGATCCAGTAATTGGTAGGGATGAAGAAATACGCTCTATTACTCGTATATTATCACGTAAAACCAAAAATAATCCGGTTTTAATTGGTGAACCAGGTGTTGGTAAAACGGCTATAATAGAAGGACTTGCTTCTCGTATTGTAAAAGCAGACGTACCAAGCAGTTTAAAAGATAAAACAATTTGGGAGCTTGACATGGCGTCATTAATCGCGGGTGCTAAGTACCGTGGTGAGTTTGAGGAAAGGCTAAAAAACGTACTTAATGAGGTTAAGAAGTCCCAAGGGAACATAATTATGTTTATTGATGAGATCCATATGATTGTGGGGGCTGGAAAACTAGAAGGCGCAATGGACGCTGGTAACATGCTTAAACCAATGCTTGCAAGAGGAGAAATACATTGTATTGGTGCCACAACCTTAAATGAGTACCGTAAATACATTGAAGATGATGGTGCCCTAGAGCGTAGGTTCCAAAAGGTTATGGTAAAAGAACCAACCGTATCTGATACCATTACGATACTTAGGGGGTTAAAACCTAGGTTTGAAGTGCATCATGGCGTTTCAATATCTGATAATGCTTTAGTTTCCGCTGCCACTTTATCAAATAGATACATAACGGATAGGTTTTTGCCAGATAAAGCAATTGATTTGATTGATGAAGCCTGCGCAACAATTCGTGTTCAAATGGATAGTGTACCAGAAAATATAGATTCATTAACAAGAAGGATAATGAAACTTCAAATAGAAAAAGAAGCCATAAAAAAGGATAAAGATGACGTTAGTAAAGAAAGAGTAAAAGAACTCGATTTAAAGATAAAAGAAATGAAAAGTGAGGAGACGAAGCTAAGGGAAGACTGGGAAAAAGAAAAAAAGGTTCAAGCTGATATTAAAAAAACTAAAGAAGAATTGGAAGACTCAAGGTTTAAACTTGAGATGGCCGAAAATAATTATGACTTAGAGAAAGCGGCAGTTTTAAGGCATGGAACTATCCCTGAACTTGAAAAGAGATTAGATAATTTAAAGAACTCTAATGAAAGCAAGATATTGTCTGATCGGGTTACCGAAGAATCAATCGCGGAAGTTATATCAAGGTGGACTAATATACCAATAACTAAATTAGCACAAGG
>CANPXR010000070.1 GCA_947586655.1 uncultured Bacilli bacterium
AATTGGTAGACGCGCTGGACTCAAAATCCAGTGGTAGTAATACCATGTCGGTTCGACCCCGACTACCGGTACCAGATTGATACCAAACTCGGACTTTCGAGTAAAAATAGAAAAACGGCTTGCAAAAAAGTCGTTTTTATGTTACTACGAATATGTTAAGGATGCCTTGCATATAATAAAAAAGGAATGCCTAATTTTGATGAGTTAGGTACTATTCCAAAATTTTAGGTTAGTACCGACTTATACAGTTGGTACTATTTTTATTAGTATGATTAAAATCACAATAATAAGGAGTATTATGATAGTACAAAGATGTTTTTCTTGTTTTCCAATAACTTCACCTCCTTCAACTTTAAAAAAGTAAAGGAGAATGGTACCTAAACTAACTAAGTATTCCTTAAGGCGAATATACCAAGCAAATGTTCTTTATACAATGCTTTTGTACAAAATCATAACAATTCAAAAAAACATGTAATTCAAATATTATTTTAATGCTATACTAGGTACTATTTGCAATAATAGTGATTATGTGATAGAATATGAGCCTAATTAAAGGGGAACTGAAATAGATGAATAAATATGAAAAGTACTTAGACATGGTAGAATTCCTTAATGTTATTTTTTCTGGTTCAACCCATAAGATGGAAGAATATAATAGAAAAAAAGAAATAAATAATAAAATATATTTTTATACTAAGTTTAGGGATATACTTGTTGCTATAATTAATGATAAGTTAAAGATGGGGACAAAAAATACCGCCAGACAATATAGTGATTCGGACGTAGAATTTCTAAAACAATTTAGTGCGATGGATTTAACCATAAAAGAAGCTTATTTGGTTGGCAAAAAAGAAGAATACTGGGAGTGTATCAGAAGTATTTCCTCAAAAATAAATGATGAAACGTTGGCTCAAAAAATAGACAATGAAATAAATAAACTAAATGAAGACTACACGCCAAGAATATTATATCAATTTTATATGAAACATAATAAAAGAAGTAATACTATGAAATAAAAATTCATATAAATTACTTCTTTTTTAATACATTTATTTTTTTTCACTGTATCTAGAAATAAATAATTCTCTTTCCTCATCTGATATTTCCTCTGGAACTTTAAGCTCCGGAAGATCTGAAAGTGATGATAAATTAAAATAATCTAAGAATTTATCCGTTGTTTTATAAAGCATTGGTTTACCTGGCAAATCACTTCTACCTGCTATATCTATAAGTCCTCTGAATAATAACTTTCTTACCATATCACGACTAGACACACCTCTTATTTCATCAATTTGTCCAACGCTTAAAGGTTGATTATAAGCCAATATTGCGAGGGTCTCTAGTGCTGATTGGGAAAGGTTTGAGGAAATCATTTTATCAGCTAATAATTCATAATATTTCTTATGTTCCTCTTTAGTTGTAAGTTTATACCTGTTCCCTAAACATACTAACTTTAATCCCCTTTTTTCATCTTCTAGCATGGCTTTGTAACCATCTATTAATTCTAACGCAATATCTTTTGAAACATCTAAAAAATTTTGTATATCATCTAACGAAAGTCCATCTTCCCCGGTTACAAAAAGAAGCCCTTCTAGTACTCCTATTTTCATTTCATTCTCCTTCTTTTAGTGAAATAGTTATTTGTTTAAAATTATCATCTTGAGATAACGTTATCTCATCTTTTTTTACCATCTCTAAAATAGATAAAAAACTTATAATTATTTCTTCCTTTGTTGAAACTTCGAATAATTCCTCAAAGTTAATTTTTCTTTTTTCTTTTAATATGTTTCTTATTCTTGAAACTTTTTCAGTTATTGATAACTCTTTTTTCGTTATTTTAGTAGCAATTGGTTTATCAAATTCTTTTCTTTTCATAAGATTATTAAATGCTTCCAATAAGTTAGATAAATCAATATCACCACTATTTTTTTCTTCTTTTACATAATAACTTAGATTTTCAGGTTCCTTAGTAAGCACTAACTTTCTAGTTAACTCTAACTCTTTAAATTCACTCGTAATTTCTTTATATTTTTTATACGCTAAGAGTCTTTCAATAAGAACTTCTCTTGGATCTTCTTCGTATTCGTCTTCTTCAAGACTCTTTCTTTTTGGCAAAAGCATCTTAGACTTGATTTCTAAAAGTTCTGAGGCCATAACTAAATATTCACTTGCAACGGATAAATTAAGATCTTGCATTGCTTTTATATAATCTAAATATTGCTTAGTTACTTCTTCAATTTTAATGTCATATATATCTAAATCATTTTCTTTAATTAAATGTAACAACAAATCTAATGGTCCATCAAAATTTTCTATGGTTACTTTATATTGCATTTTTTAACCTTCCTATTTTTATACTTCTTAGTTATTCTAATATATCTATATCATAACATAATCATTAGAAAATTTATATTCTTTACCATCACGTGGTTTTCAATTAATTTTTTTATTGACCATTTTTCATCCGTTATTAACATATTATTCACCTTTTTTCACTAACAATTATAACATATTTAAGTAATATTTTAAACAAGTATGATATAATTTATATGGTGATTAAGCGTGAAAAAATTCAATATGATAGACGAGATGTTTACTTGTGAAAACTGTAATAAAAAAGTTGATAAACTAGGTTATACCGCGAGGGACCACTGTCCTTATTGTCTATACTCTAAACACGTTGACATAAACCCAGGAGACCGCAAAAATAACTGCAAGGGTATGTTAAAACCAATCGGCATAGAAAAATTTAAAGATACTTTTAAAATAATATATCAATGTGAAAAGTGTGGTCAAAAACATAAAAACATAAAAGCAAACGACGATGATATGAAGTTAATTATTGAGCTATCAAAAAATGCTAATATTTTATAAAGTTAACTTTTCTACTATGTTTATTTACGCACACTAATTATTTGATGAATAACTATGTGTTACTGAAATCATTATAAAAATTTAAAGAAGCATTTTAGCTTCTTTATTTTTTTATTAATAATGAAATATTTTTACTCCTCGTTATTCTTATTCTCTAATTTAAGTGCATCGACGTTATTTATTGCTTCAAATCTTTTAGAAATTTTATCCGTTGTTATGTGAATATCATTTGCATCGCGACTTACAGCCTCTATACTTCTTGATAGTTTATCCCATCTTTGTTTATACCTATCAAAATCCGTTGCTAACTTACTTAATTCCTCATGGATAATACTTGTATATTTATCTTTTTCTATGTTTTTAATAACTAATTCAATGGTTGTTAAAGTACTCATAAGAGTAGTTGGTGAAGCTATCCATACTCTTTTTTTATAAGCATAATCAATTATGTCTTCATGATAGGCATTAAGTTCTGCGAATAAAGCCTCCGCTGGTAAAAACATAATTGCCTGATCACTAGTTACACCCTTAATGATATACTTACTCGCAATTGCATCAATATGTTTTTTTACGTCTAGTTTAAATTGCTTTTCGGCGTTTTGTCTTTGGATTATTCCTAATTTTTTATCAATCATTAAACGATAATTTTCCAAAGGAAACTTAGAGTCTATGGCTATCGTTCCAAGTGGTAAAGGTGCAAATAAAACGCAATCCGCAATAACTCCAGTATTAAACATATATTGCATTTTATATAAATTATCATTATTTTCACCAAAAACACTAACCATGATGTGTTTTAAATTTATTTCTCCAAATATTCCTCTAGTTTTTTTATCCGTAAGAATTGACTGAAGAGAAACAATGTCAGTGGATAAACTATCAATTTTCTTTTGGGCCTCATCTATCTTAGATAATCTTTCTATTATAGACGTAAAGGTTTTATTAGTTTTTTCAAAATTTTCATCTAATCTTTCACTAACTCTATTATTTATTAAATCTAGTTTTTTTTCAACCTTGTCATTTTGCCTATCAAAATTATTATTTAATGAGGTACTTACATCATTTTTAAATTCCCCTAATTCTTTTATCATACTGGTTTCTAATTTACCTAACCTTTCGGTTATGTTACCTTCGTTTATGTTTTTTGATACTGAAAAAATAACTAAAATAATTATTAAAATAAGTAATCCTATAACTATGTATTGCATAATAACTCCTCCAATTTTACTATAATAACATTATACAATAGATTTTAAAAAAGAATACATAAAAACTATATATTCTTTATGTATTCTATTGGTATTTTAGTTATTTTACTTATTTCCTCAATTTTCATACCGCTCTTAACTAAGCTCTTTAAAATTTCTTTTTTACCTTCTTGAACCCCTTCTGCACGCCCTTCCTTGCGGCCTTCTGCACG
>CANPXR010000071.1 GCA_947586655.1 uncultured Bacilli bacterium
AAAAATAAAGTTAATAAAAGAGAAAAAATATTTTTCTCTTTTTTGCTTATGTTTAAATGTTAATCCGTTTATAAAAATAATATTACGAGTATTCCTATGATTAGGCAGTATAGCGAAAAGTATCCTAGTTTTCCTTTTTTCATTATGTTTATAAACCACTTAGCACTAAAGTAGGTTACAATAGCACTAGCTATCATTGCAAGTAGATATGGGATTAATAATCCGGATATATTTGGAGTATTAATAAAATCCTTAACTCCAAGTATCATGGTTGCCACACTAATTGGTAAATATAGCATAAAAGAATAATTTACCGCGGTTTTCCTATCAAAGTCTTCTAGCATGGCACCCACTACGGTAGAACCACTTCTTGATATGCCAGGAAATAAAGCTATTACTTGAAATAATCCTACTACTAGTGCATCAAAATAGGTTATATCTTTTTTGGTTTTTTTACCCTTAGTATCCTTTATTAAGAAAAGGGCGCACGCTGTTATAAGAAGAGCAATACCTACTAACTTCACGTTATTTGATATAGCATCTATTTTATCTTTTAATATTATGCCAAATATTCCAGCGGGAATCGTACCTATTACAATTAACCAAGCGTATTTATAATTTTCTTTATACGTTTCTTTTTTGGTTTTGATGAATTTAAAAAAATCAGTAATTATTTTCATAATTTCATTTCTATACAGAAATATAATCCCTAAAAAAGAACCAAAGTTTACGATTATTTCAAAGTTAATATCCTTTAGCGTATCAAAATTAAATAATTGTTTAAGAATTAAAAGATGCCCACTAGATGAAATTGGTATTGGTTCAGTAAAACCTTGAATCATTCCTAAAAAAACATATTGTATTACTTTTATTACGTTCATTTTATCGCTCCTTACTTTATATTACATTATATACTAAAATTAAATTAAAATAAATAATATTTATTAGGTGGTAATTGTGTTTTTAAAAATTTTTTTATTTTTATTTGGATTTGGACTAATGATAACTGGTTTTTCGACTTTAATTTTATACATAAATTTGTTTAGCTTTGGGTATAATTTTAAAGAATATATTTATTATGTAATAAGATTGCCAGAATTTTATTATTTAATAGTAGGATTTGTATTACTTAATTTTGCTATTTTACTAAAAGGAGGTAAAAAATGAAAAATACGTATGATATTTTAGTTAATTTTAAGGAAGTTGCTTATGAGTTTTACGAGTGGAATAAAAATGACGACATAAAACACATTAAGCTAATTCCTACTTTTAGGGTTTCAAGTGATTGTTTACTCGATTTTTGTAATAACAATATATTAGTAAGTAAGGATTTTTTAGAAAAAATTAAGAATAAGACCGAAGTTTTCTATAGGGGGATAGTAAGAACTCAAGACTATGCATGCATTTTATTCTGTGATCAAAAAGCAATGGCATTTGACTTTAGTTCTGATGGAAAATTAATAGGTAAGAGTAATTTACTGCTTGATGAAGCAGATGACGTTATCTCATCGTTTTTTGACCTTGAAGAATCAAAAATAGATTACAACGTTATATCAGTTGGTAAAAAAACCTTAGGTCATACCAGAAAAGAAAGTAAGATAATAGAGTCTTTATTAAAATATCTTAGTGATATTTATGAAAAGAAAAAAGGTTTTGAAATTAAATACATTTATTTTGAGTGTTTTGATAAAGAAAATGATGATGAGCAAAGGGCATACTTAGAGCTTGTAAATCAAATTGAGGCAGCTAATTTTAACGTTATCCAAAAATTAAAATCTCTTATCAAAGTTTTAAAAAAATAGTATAAAAAAACTATTCCTTGCCAGATTAATACCAGAAGGAGGAATATTAATGAAAAAAGTTTTGCTTGTTTTATGTGCGGTATTGCTTTTTACAGGATGCAGTTGTAGTTTGAATGATAATAAGCCAGAAGAAGCTGTTGAAACTTTCTTTGAAAAGTATCGTGCCAAAGATGATGATGTAATAACACAGTTGAAAGATACTATTGAAAATGAAGATTTAACCGATGATTCAAAAGAAAAGTACCAAGATCTTATGGAAAAACAATATGATCAGTTAGCATATGTTATAAAAGATATAAAAGAAGAAAATGATGAAGCAACGGCTACGGTAGAATTAACGGTTCTTGATTATAGAAGTGCTATTTTAAAAGCTGAAGAAGAACTTAAATCTGATCCTGAAAAGTTTAATGATGATGAAGGCAACTTCTCAGAGGAAAAATACATGAATTATAAAATAGAAAAAATGCAAGAAGTAACCGATACTACTACACAAACAATAGAGTTATCACTTACTAAGGAAAATGGTATGTGGAAAGTTAACCAATTAAGTAGTGACGATATTTCTAAATTACATGGTTTATATTAAAATTAGGAACTATCATGTTCCTAATTTTTTTAACTAAATAATTAGCACTAACTACTTGACACTGCTAATTAATGGTACTATAATCTATTTAGAAAAAGGAAAAAATTAAGGAGATGATTAGAATGTCTAAAAGACAATTCAAGGCGGAGTCAAAAAAACTATTAGATTTAATGATTAACTCAATTTATACAAATAAAGGGATATTTTTAAGGGAACTTATTTCAAATGCTAATGATGCGTTAGATAAGTTATCATATGAGGCATTAACTAATAGAAAAATTAAGATTAATAAAAATAAACTTGGTATTAGCATAGATATTGATAAAGAAAAAAGATTACTTATAATTGAGGATAATGGTATCGGAATGGATAAAGATGAACTTGCAAATAATTTAGGTACCATTGCTAAAAGTGGTTCATTAGCTTTTAAGGAGGCTTTGGAAAACAAAGATAAAGTAAACATAATTGGTCAATTTGGAGTTGGTTTTTATTCTAGTTTTATGGTTGCGGATAAAGTCGTTGTGGAAAGTAAAAAAGCTGGCTATGAAGACGCGTATAAATGGGTATCAGCTGGTACTGATGGATATGAGATAACACCTTGCCAAAAAGATGATTGTGGAACTAAGATAACGTTGCACATTAAGGAAAATGATGATGATCAAAAATACGATGAATTTTTAGAAGAGTTTAGGGTTCAAAGTTTAATAAAAAAATATTCCGACTACGTAGTATATCCAATTAGAATGAATAGCATAAGTGATGAAACTAAGAAAAAAAGTGAAACTAATCCAATAAATAGTATGGTCCCGTTATGGAAGAAGAGTAAAAATAAGATAAAGGAAGATGAATATAATCAGTTCTATCAAGATAAATTTTTTGATTATACCAAACCACTTAAGGTTATTCATACGAAAGCTGAAGGACTAGTAAGTTATGATGCATTAATGTTCATTCCAGCAAACCCTCCTTATGATTTTTACACCAAGGAATATAAAAAAGGCTTAGAGTTATATTCTAATGGTGTTCTCATAATGGATAAATGTGAAGACTTACTTCCAGATTATTTAAACTTCGTAAAGGGTGTGGTCGATTCACCTGATTTATCTTTAAATATTTCAAGGGAAATTTTACAACATAATAAACAACTAAACGTAATTGCTAAAACAATCGAAAAGAAAATACTAAAAGAATTAAAAAGCATGCTTGAAAATGACAGAGAAAAATATGAAAGCTTCTTTAAAACTTTTGGGGTAAATATAAAATATGGTGTATATGATAATTATGGAGCTAAAAAAGATGATTTAAAAGATCTAGTTATTTTCTATTCATCAAAGCAAAAGAAGATGTCAACGTTAAAAGAATACGTATCAAGGATGAATGAAAATGAGAATACCATTTATTATGCATGTGGTGAGACGATTGATAAAATAGATATGTTGCCACAAGTAGAAAGTTTGAAAGATAATAAAAAAGAAGTTTTATATCTTACTGATTACGTTGATGAATTCGTCCTTAAAATGTTAGATAAATATGATGATAAAAAGTTTGTTAACGTATCATCTAATGATTTTGATTTATCAAGTGAAGAAGAAAAAAATTTATTAAAACAAAAAAATGAATCTTCTAAGGAAATGTTTGATTTTATGAAAAAAGAATTAGGTGAGGAAGTATCAAGTATAAGGTACACAAACAAATTAAAAAAACATCCAATTTGTTTAACCAGTGAAGGAAATATTACCGTCGAGATGCAAAAGGTAATTAATGCTATGCCTACTGATGAGCACATTGATGCTAAGTTAGTTCTTGAAATAAATGAGAACCA
>CANPXR010000072.1 GCA_947586655.1 uncultured Bacilli bacterium
AATATCAACGTTACCATTTATACCTGGTACCCTACCCTTAGATGTATACTGCCACATTGAATAAACACCATCATATTTACAAGTACTATTATATTCTGCCACCCAGTCAACGTATGACTTAGCTACATCACCAAGCTTGTTCATGGCGTACCATCTATTAGAATAAACTTTTACTTTATAATTATCATCCACGTGATTACTTACGTTACTTACGTATAACTTAACTATTTCATCATACGCCTCTTTTGTTATCCTAGAAGAACTACTATTTTTAGTACTCCAACTTTCAACGTCATAATATATTCCTAAGGTTGGTTTTAGATCGTACTTATCAATCATATTGATGGTAAAGTTTGCTTCTTTTAAAGCACCACTTAAGGTAGTCGCATAACTAAACAAATATATTCCATACGGAATATTTAATCTTTTTATTTCGTTTATGTTCCTTTCAAACATTTTATCTAAACTCTGATAATAACCAAGTCTTAGTATTACCCCATAACAATCACTATCGCTTACAAACTTATCCCAGTCAATAACACCTTGATAATAACTAACATCTATTACCTTCACCTTTTGTGTACCTAGGAGCTTTCCGCTTGGACTATAATATTGTTTATCATTTACTTCTTTTAAATTATCTTTTTCTTCAATTACTACTAGATCGTCTTTTGCTACTTCATCTTTAGTAACGTTATTTTTATCTTCTTCTTTAATTTCATTAGGATTTGGGATTATATCATTATTTTCTGTTTCATTATCACCACTAGTTAAATCTTGTTCTTCTTCGTTAACATTATTATCAGCTAAAAGCGTATCATAGGATAAGATAGCTTCATTTTCCATGATATCCTCTTTTTGTTCAATCTTTACCATGGTTTTTTCTGATGTTTCTGGTTTATAAGAATCTTTAATAATATCATAATTATAATCATCATGATTAACTATTGGGACAACGCTAACGTAATAATCTTTTTTTTCTTCATACGGTGTTTTAACTACATCTTTATGATATTTTTTGTTGCTACACCCACTAAAAAGTAAAACAATTATCAGTAAAAATACAATTTTCTTCATTTTTTTCTCCTTTCACTTTAATTATTAGACGTAAATAAAAAAAACACTCGAAAATAAAAAAATTAGATAATTTTTTATCTAATCCTTTTTATAATCTTTTAAAAACTCGTAAAGTTCCTCGGCTACTTTAACAGGTAAATCCTCTTGTAGCTCCTCTTTTGTTAAACTTTTAAGTTTGGTAATCGTCTTATATTTTCTTAATAATTCTTTTTTTCTTTTTACCCCTATACCCGAAACATTATCTAAAATACTTGATAAACTTCCTTTACTTCTGATGTCTTTATGATAAGTAATGGTATACCGGTGTACTTCATCTTGTATTCTTGTTAAAAGATGAAATACATCAGACGTCTTATCTATTTTATATTCCTTATCTTGGCTTATAAGAGCCGTCGTGGTATGCTTATCATTTTTTTTAAGACCTAATACTGGTATATCTAAGTAAAGACTATCAAGTACCTCTTTGGCAGCGTTAACTTGAATTATTCCTCCGTCTACTAGTATTAAATCTGGCCTTTGGAGTTTATCATGAAGTACCTTGTAATATCTTCTATAAATAACCTCTTGCATCGTATGGTAATCATCTTTAGAGCCTGAGTTTATTTTATACTTACGGTATTCCTTCTTATCGGGTCTACCATTAGTAAAAACAACCATCCCACTAACGGTAAAAGTACCAAATAAGTGGGCGTTATCAAACGCCTCTATTCTTTTTAAGTTAGAAACGTTAATTATCCTTGCTAATTCTTCGTTTGCCTCAAAGGTTCTTTTTTCATCTCTTATGATAAGTTCAAGCCTTTCATCTAAAACAACCCTAGCGTTATCATACGCCATATCGATAAGCTTTTTCTTTAATCCCCTTTGTGGGATTAAAACCCTGGTTTTTAAAGCCTTAGTTAAAAGTTCTACGTCAAAATCATTACCTACTAATACTTCTTTTGGAATCTCATTTTTATCATAAAAACTAGTTACAAAATAAGATAGGGTTTCACTTACCTCATCAATTAATGGAAAAACCTCACCATCACGCATGTTTATTCTACCGTCTCTTAAATGTAACACCTGAAAAGACACGTAGTCATTTTTAACGTAATAATTAATTACGTCCCTTGTTACGTTATCATTTAAACTAATTTTCTGCTTTTCTAATACTTTATCAATATATTCAAGCATATCTTTATATTCAATCGCTCTTTCAAAGTTTAAGCTATCCGATGCCTCGGCCATTAAATCAACTATTTTTTTCCTTACCTCATCATAATTTCCCTTTAAGAAACTCGTTACCTCATTAATCATTTTACTAACTACGTTATCATCTACTTTTTTGTTACAGTATCCAAGGCATTGACCGATATGATAATACAAACACACTTTTTTATCCATCGTGTGACACTTTCTAAACGGATAAATTCGGTTTAATAATTCAACCGTTTTTCTAGCGGCATAAACGTTAGGATAAGGCCCAAATAATTTTCCTTTGTGGCCCTTTACTTTTCTAGGTCTAGAAATAATAAGCCTAGGATATTTTTCGTTGGTTATTTCTATGTAAGGATATGACTTATTATCCTTTAACATTATGTTATACTTCGGAGAATATTTTTTTATCAAGTTAATCTCAAGTAATAAAGATTCTACCTCAGTTTCAGTTACAATGTATTCAAAATCTTTAATGTTATCAACCAAAGCCTTAGTCTTACCTACATGCTCTTTATTAAAATATGACGATACCCTTCTTTTTAAATTCTTAGCCTTACCTACGTATATTACCACATCATTATCATTTTTCATTAAATAACAACCCGGACTACTGGTTAAAAGTTTTAATTTTTCTTTAATTTTATCCATAAGATCACCTAGTTAAATTATATCATAAAAGCCATGCCTTTTACTTTCTTAAGACATGGCAATCTCTAAGACCAAGTTTGCTAATTATTTTTACTGAGTCTTCACTTGTAATTTTATTGTATAATTTTCCAATTGCTTCATAGTACGTAACTACTTGCTTATCATCCATAGCAATATCACTAAAATTAATCATCGATGAGAAATCATCTTTCCACACCATCTTTATTAACTGTATTTCATCTTCGCTTAACTCATTCATATGATACATAACAACTTCTTTTATGGTGCTAAAATAATTAAAAAAATCCATTTGATGATGTATGTTACTTAAATCTATTTTACCTGATAAAACAGCTTTTCTTAGTTTTTTAATAGAATTAAGGTACTTATTATATATATTATTTTCAGAACATCCAAAAGCTGTGGCAACCTCTTTAAACGTAAGAACACGGTTATTAATGAATCCAAGTCTAGCCATTAAAACGGTTTTTTGCATAAACGTAAAATAATTTGAATTAAAAATGAAATTAGTAATCTCATTTACTAACTCTTCTTCTTCGGTTTTACTAATAAAGTCATACTCATTTTGTACGATGGGCTCCCTAACCTTAATTGGTGCTTTGCTTGTTTTAAAGTCATCAGCGTCATGATATTCATATTGCATAACGCCTATAATTTGATTAAACACATAAAAACCCCCTCATATGGCTATGTATCCTAACACTTTTAAAATTATTTGTCAACTAATACGAATATTCACCATTCATAGTTACTATTAATCATCAATCTTTTCAATTTTAACAACGTTTTTAGTTTGCAAATATTCTAAAACGGTACTTTTATCGTTAAATGGAATCGTCTTATTATCCTTTAATATCATTACTTCTTCATGTCCCTTGCCTAATATAAGTAAAACATCATTTGTATCTAATAATTTTATTCCTTTTATAATGGCTTTTTTTCTATCTAGCTCTACTTCATAGTTAGTATTAACTAGTCCATTTAACATATCATCTACGATTCTTTTAGGATCCTCATTATGAACATCATCACAAGTAATAATCGTCTTATTGCTTAAGTCTGTTACTATTTTAGTCATTATTGGTCTTTTTGTCCTATCACGATCACCGGTGCACCCAAAGACCGTGTAAACGTTACCATCACATACTTCTTTTACCGTACTTATTACGTTTTGCACGGCGTCAGGAGTATGAGCATAGTCTATTATTATCCTGTTGTTTTTATACTCAATCATGTCCATCCTTCCAGCAGGGGCGTTTAC
>CANPXR010000073.1 GCA_947586655.1 uncultured Bacilli bacterium
CCCTTGTAGTCATACAATCCTTCACATTAATTTTTAAAATTTATTCTTATGAAGATTTACTCAAACAAGAAAATATTTATATCAAATTAGTTAATTACATTTCTATTAAATTTCTCATTTAGAAAGAATAAATTTTCCATGCGCTTCCAATTATACTGATAAATATTTTATTCACTTTATAAAATCCTTCTTATTAAACACCTTTATCATACAATATTGTTAATCTTTTTAACCCACATTACTTATAAGCATAAAGTATTTATATTGTCTTTTAGTTAATCTTAAAACTTCTTTCTTTTTACAAATATTCTTACAACGTAATATAAAAATATTGTCATTATCACAACGTATGCAAATATTAATACAGTCTCAAACATACCATTAGTATACCTACTTATTACGGATGGTACTGATGATGGAATATAAGTATCTATAAATGTTTTAATTTCTTTAACTGGTATGTATCCATTTATTATATTTAATATTCTAAATAGTATGTCTATCATACCAAAACCAAAAATATAAGTTTGAAACCTTTTTGAATAAATAATCACAAACACTAATAAAACTATTAGCACAACTAAATCTATATAAGCCATAATAACCTCCTACTATACTATTAAAATAATATCACAATATGGTAAATGTTACAAATATATAATCCTATATAGTGTAAATATATTTTAATGTTTATTTCCCATTTATTAAGATATAAATTTTAAGTTTTAATACATACATTAACCAAACTTATGTAAAATTATAATTCATATATCTTTATTTCACAGTTTTTAAGACCCCTATTTAAAAATTTTCCATCTTTAATTCCTTCAAAATACGCACTAAATGCTTTAGATACACCACTATGGGCAACTATAAGTACGTTTTTATATTCTTCATTTTTTAAATCGTCTAAAAAATCTTTCACTCTTTTAAAAAACACTTTTATATTTTCTGAGGTTCCATATTGTATAGTTGTATTATAGTTCCAATATTCTTCTCTATTAGTAACTTCATAAAGTTTTCCACTTAAATTACCACAGTCTCTTTCTTTAATTCTGTCATCAAAAATTATTTTTGCATTATTAACATTTATTATATATGCGGTATGTTTAGCTCTAATTAGTGGAGATGATATTATTATATCAAATTTTTGATTTTTTATTTTATCTCCTAATTCTTTTGCTTGTCTAATTCCTAAATCATTTAAATCTTCATCAATTGTATTATATTGTTTTAAAACATTATGAGGAACTTCTCCATGTCTTACTAAATATATTTTCATATTCGTTCCTTTCTATTTAAGGATTTATTAGTAATATAAGTATAAGGCTTACTTTAAGTAGATTAAAAACCAAAGAAAATAAAGCATTAAAGTACTTAATATTTATTATTTTATGTGAGTTTACTTATCACACTCAATGTACCAAAAAAACGACTTTTTGACAAGCCGTTTTTATATTATTACCCGAAATTTCGAGTTTACTATCAACATGGTGGACCGTTAGGGATTCGAACCCTAGACCCACTGATTAAGAGTCAGTTGCTCTACCAACTGAGCTAACGGTCCATTTGAATTACTAGTTTATTATAACACATATAATGTATTTTGAAAATACTTTTTTTAAAAATGGTGGACGCTATAGGACTCGAACCTATGACCCCCTGCTTGTAAGGCAGGTGCTCTAACCAACTGAGCTAAGCGTCCAAATGCAATAATATTTTACTACATTTATATTTAAATATCAATAATTTTAAATTAAAAATAACCATAAATGGTTATTCTCTTACACTTGGAATTCTAATTATCCATTTAGTATAACATTTAATATACTCTTGCTTTTGTCCATCCACCATTACTTCTTTAGATGAAGTATAATACGTAACCTCATTATTTGACATACTTTCTTGCTTATCTAAATTTGTTGTATAAGCAATAATAGGATGACCAGTAAAGACTATACTAAGTCTCGCTGCCCCTTCTTCCGTAAAGAACGTGTACCAACAAAAGCCTAAAAGTAATACCATAATTAGTATATTAACTATTTTCATACCAGCTTTGATTACAAAAATAATTACTCCTATTAAAACTAATAACATTATCCACTTAGAAAAATCTGCTGTTACCATGCTACTCAACTCCTACTATAAATAGTATACTAATTTTTTTAAAATGATACAACTTATTATTGAAAAATATTATCTAAAAATTAAATATTTTAAAACCCGAACCATAAAAGGTCCGAGTTTCTTATTAAATGGTACCCTAAAGGAAGTCGTACAATAACTTTTTGAGCAAAAGAAATAGTTAGTAATAAATCATAAACTAATTATAGTACAAACATTTTATTTAAAAAAATCAATTACTCATATTTAATTATTCCATATTTAATGGTACAATTAAAAGGAAATGAGAAGCGATATGTACTTTTTATGAACTAATAAAAAAATTATCAAAAAACAAGAATCTATGTTGATATGGATTAGTTATTTCTTCTTACAATTTTTGAAAACTTCTTGATTTTTCTAATAAAAGGCCATTAATTACAAATATTAAAACTTTAAATGAGTTATTCAAATTGGGGAATGTTGAATTGTTTATTTTATCAGTATGTAAGCTTAATAGTCAGATAGGTAAAAAAATAATTGGCTAGATAAACATGCACCTTTTTTTGATAAAGATAAAAGAATTATAATTTCAAAGGAAAGTAACCCATATTTTTCATCAAAGAAATTAAAACTAAATTATATAAAATCTCTAAAGTCAGGAGAACAATTAATTTTTATAGATGATGATAACGAAGTTCTAAAAACAATTCATAATAATATAAAAAATATAATTTTGTATCAAGATTCAAAATTAATTGACTAAAAGGAGGAATATGTATGTTAAGTTATGAAGGGATTTTTTTTGAAACAGATGCAGTAGAATTAATACATTCATTGGAAACAGAAAAATTGGCTAAAGTTAATGATGAAATCCATTGTACTTTTAAATATCATCCAAATGAAGAAGAAGTATTTAATGAAATAGTTGGTAAAAGCTTTGAAGTTTTTCTTGTAGGATATGGAAACGATGGTATGAATAGTGGATTTCAAATATCATTACCTGATGAGTTAATGCCATATTATATAAACTACGATGAGCAAAATCCGAATGTACTAAAAGTACCTCATATAACTACATCTTTATCTGAAGAAGCAAAAGCTTCAAACACAAAAAATTTAGATTTTAAGCCACTAGAAAAACCAATTAGAATAGTAGGTAAATTTGGTTATTGGATTAAAGATAAAAATGGTGAGTACGTATCGTATGAACCTATTTCTAAAACAACATAATATAAAAACATTACACACTCATATTGGTTACCAATATGCAAGTAAGTTTTCTAAATTGATAACATATGAATTTTAACTATAGAAATTATAGTATACATTAAAACATTTTAAAACCCGAACCATAAAGGTCCGAGTTTCTTTTCAAATGGTGGAGCTTAAGGGATTCGAACCCTTGACCTCCTCGGTGCAAGCGAGGCGCTCTAGCCAGCTGAGCTAAAGCCCCAAATACATATGCATTAATCAAATGCATAATAATAATATCAAAAAGATTAATAAAAATCAATACCTAAATTAATTTTTTATTCATTTCGTTAATTTTGTAATTTAAAAAATGAAGTGCACAATTGTTGTGCAATTAGTTTTAGAATTTATTTATAAGCAATTCATTTACAATA
>CANPXR010000074.1 GCA_947586655.1 uncultured Bacilli bacterium
CTCCCTTTGGCGCTAGTAATATGATAACATAATTATTTTAATTCTTCAATAGATAACTTTTATATAAAGTGGTATAATGAGTACGTGGAGGGATTAAATTGAATAAGAGGATAGAATTAAAAAAGAATTGTATGGTGTTATTTATTATAAATGTATGTGTTTTAATATCACTTTTGCTATTTAAGATTTATTTTTCTAAAGTAGGTTATTTACCAATTTTAGTTAATTCTTTTTTGGTAATTAACATAATCCTTTTAATTGTTGGAATAATATTTAACGTTATCTTGTTTAAGAATCCAAATTTATATGATGAAAAAAAATCATTAATCATAATGTGCACCATCTTTTTTACATATGTATTATTTAATACGGTTGGTATGGTAATTATAAATAAACCATTTAGTAGCTCTTATAAAAAAATAGCTAATGAGTTATCATCATACTGTGATAAGTATGTTTGTGATAAATTTGAAAATATAAATGAGGGTAGTACAAGAGATTTTGTAATAAATAAAACTTATTTAGACTACAATGGAATTCAAAATGATATCGAAATCCATACTAAATATGATGTCAATGGAGTGTTTTTTGTTGAAGCAACTGTTTACTCTCAAAACGAAATGTTTTCTTGGGATGACATAAAACAACAAGTTCAATTATACTATGATAACTTTGATGTTACGATTGATGAATCTTTAATAAAAGAAGCGTTTGATAAGAGATTTAATGGCTCTGTTAAAAAGGATAAAATAAGTTATAGGGTAAGCGAAATTTATGAAGATGGCGAGTTAATTAAGCTTAAAACAGTAATATCATTAAATTTAAAACGAGAGTAATCTTGTTTTTTTTAATGTTTTCTGATAATATTAATACAGAGTAAAAAAGGCGGCGATACGATGGAATCAATTATTGATGTTTTTTTAGATAATCCAATGTTATTAATTGCAATTATTGTATTTTTTATATGTGTAATGATTGGCTTTTTTGGAGATCGGTACCTAAAGAAAAATAGAATGGAAGACAACTCAAAAACCGAGGGGATAAATA
The DNA here is from genome assembly GCA_947586655.1 of uncultured Bacilli bacterium. Lineage (GTDB taxonomy): Bacteria > Bacillota_I > Bacilli_A > RF39 > UBA660 > Aphodocola. The sequence goes on from CANPXR010000074.1 coordinate 1,048, forward strand.
ATGATGTTAAAGAACAAGTAAAAGAAAATAAGACTCAAGATGAGCCCGCTAGTGCTACGACTGCTAATAATGGTATTTCCTTCGTAAACAAAGAAAATTCTTTTTATCAGCAGACGATTCAAACCCAAAATCCTTCACAAAACATCAACCCTAATCAAAATAGTGAATCTTCATACATGAATAACGATGAAAATATTAATAATATGTTTTAGATCCCTTATAAAACAAAGGGGTTTATTTTTAAAATAATTTATTTAAAAATAGTAATTAATTATGATATAATAAACTAGTCATAATAATTCAATTATAGATAACTAAATAGTAGATATAATAACTTTATACTTAAGGAGGTAGTAAGTATGACAGTGGATAATGTTTTAACGATTATAAAGGATATAATAGATATATGCATAGTTTGGGCAGGAGTTTATTTTATTTTAAAAAGTATTAAAAATAACGTTAAATTTACCATGCTATTTAAGGGAATAATAATAATAGTGGTAATTAAATTACTCAGTGATTTATTTGATCTAACGGCGATAGGACTTTTACTTGAATACGTTGTTATGTGGGGACCTCTTGCTTTAGTTATTATCTTTCAACCTGAAATAAGGTCCGTACTAGAACAACTAGGAAGGTCTCAATTACTTGGAAGACACAAAGTTTTAACGATTTCAGAAAGAGAAAGAATAGTTTATGAAATAGGACTTGCGCTAGAGTATTTAAAAAAGCATAGGATAGGTGCTTTAATAGTTATCGAAAGGGATAATTCTTTAGCGGAGTACATTGAAAGGTCTAAAAAATTATACGCGGAAATATCTAATGAGTTATTGGTGGCAATATTCTTCCCTGATAATCCGTTACACGATGGTGGTGTAATTATTCAAGGTGATAAAATAACCTCTGCGGGAGCAGTATTTCCAACAACCGTAGAAATGAAGTTTAGTAAAAGATTAGGTACCAGACATAGGGCTGCGATAGGAATTAGTGAGGAAACTGATGCGATAGCAATAATTGTATCAGAGGAAACGGGTAGGATATCAATCGCATTAAATGGTGATTTAAATTATAACTTATCTTTAGAAGAAGCTAAAATGATGATTTTAGAAGAGCTAAAACCAAAGAAAACCGCCGAATTTGATTATGAAGTAGAGGAGGTGGAAGAAGATGAATAAGCTATTTAAAACGATTACTAACCTTTTAAGATACATTGAACGATTTATTGATAAAAAAATAATTCTTCCAATAACAAGGTTTTTTGTTGGAATATCAAATAAATTTAAGGTAAATGGTAGAAGTTTTGAAAAGATAATAACAAGAAAACCAGGACTTATAATAGTATCATTGTTAGTAGCTCTTGGGGTTTTCTTTATTGCTGATACGAAGTCAACGTCATTAATTGAAACTTCTGCTGAGGTTTTGTATGATCAGCCAATATCAGCAACTTATAATGAAGAAGCATACGTTGTTGAAGGACTTCCTGAAACGGTTGACATAACTTTAATTGGTAGAAAGTCTGACGTTTATTTAGCAAAACAGTTACCTACCAATGATATAACGGTAGATTTAACCGGATTACAACCAGGTGTTCATAAGGTTAACTTAAAATACAAAAAGGCTTTAAGTTCAGTTGAGTACAAACTTGATCCTTCGGTTGCAACAATAGTTATATACGAGAAGGTTTCTGAAGAAAAGGAAATTAATTATGAGGTAATTAACAAAGATAAGATTGATTCAAAACTAATGGTTGAAGATGTTTCTTTAAGTACTGAGAAAGTATATGTTAAAGCAAATGAAGCAACCTTAAAGGAAGTTGCCTCAGTTAAGGCTTTAATAGATTTAAAAAACCTAGTAGATCCTTCGGTTGGAGAACAAGAGTTAAAAGATGTTAAATTAGTTGCATATGATAGTAATGGTAAAAAAGTAGACGTAGAAATTGTTCCATCTAAGATAAATGCAAAAATTACGATTGCTTCTCCTCAAAAAGAGGTGCCAATAAAGGTAATACCAAAAAATTATGATAAGATTGTCTTTGGAAAGGCTATTAGTAACATAAAAACTGATTTAACTAAGGTTACGATTTATGGTGATGCTTCTAAGCTAGAGAAGATTTCTTACATACCTGTTTATGTTGACGTAGGGGAACTAAAGGAAGATAAAAAGTACTCAATAACAATTACTAAACCAAACGGAGTAAGGGCTATAAGTGAAACGTCTATAAACGTAAGCATTTCAATTGGAGATGAAACTACTAAAGAAATAGATGACGTTTATTTAGAGTATGAAAATCTTGCGGATGGTTTAATTGTTCAAGCTACTAGCGCTGATAGTACTAAAGTTACCGTTAGTGTAAAGGGTGTTCAAAGCGTTTTATCAGCACTTGATCCAACGACGATTAAAGCATATGTTGACCTAAAGGGATTAGGAGTTGGAGAACATGAAATACCTATTGAAGTAAGTGGCTCTGATGCAAAGGTTAAGTATTCTTCAAAGACAACTAAGATTAAGCTTAGAATAACACAAAAAAATTAAAA
>CANPXR010000075.1 GCA_947586655.1 uncultured Bacilli bacterium
GTCTAACATATAAATGGGTGATTTTATATGTTACATGATATGTTAAATACTAATTGGCATGAAATAGGAATAGTTGCATCACGAGCCATTTTTTCCTTGGTATCACTTTTTCTGATTACTAAAATGATTGGTAAAAAGCAAGTTTCAGAGCTTAGTTTATTTGACTATGTAATTAGTATATCAATAGGAAATTTTGCGGCTGAGATGACAATGAATTTAGATTCTCAAGTTTTAAATGGTTTTGTTTCGGTTGTTATTTTTGGTTTTATTGCAACGATAGTTTCTATTTTAACGATGAAAAGTATTATTTTAAGAAGGTTTTTTATGGGAACACCAACGTTAATTATACAGGATGGTTCATTTATCTTAGAAAATTTAAAGAGAATTAAGTTTGACATGAACGATTTTTTAGAAACCGCAAGGAGTGCTGGCTATTTTGATATTAGTGAGATAAAGTATGCTATTATGGAAGCAGATGGAAAGGTAAGTTTTTTACCAAAAGAAGAGAATTTACCGGTTACTAATAAAGATATGAATTTAAAACCAACAAAAAAAGGTTTATGTGCTAACGTTATAATAGACGGAAAATTAATAAAGAAAAATCTTAAAAATATTAATAAGGATGACGCTTGGCTTATGAAAAATCTTAAAATTAAGGGATATGAAAACTTGGATGATATTTTACTTGCAACCGTAGACGTTAATGAAAAATTAGTTGTTTTTTCTAAAAAGAAAGTTAATGACGTTAAAAACGTGTTAGAGTAAAAAAAGATTATTGTTCCATTTACTTTTTTATGTTATTATTTTTATGGTGATAACGTTGAAAAATAAACTTACTAAATTTTATAAAGAAAATAAATGGTTAGTGTTTACTTTTTTTATTTCACTTATTGTTGTATCTGTTATTTATACTTTAAAACGAATCGCTCCTTTTGGTAATAACTCCATGTTAGACGTGGACTTTTATCATCAGTATGGACCACTTTTAAACGAGTTATATGATCGTATTAAACAAGGTGAAAATCTTTTGTATTCGTTTAATACCGGAGGTGGCATTCCGTTTTATCGTAATTTTTTAAATTATTTATCAAGCCCATTTAACTTAATAATGTTCTTTTTTAAGAAGGAAAACATTGTTATGTCATTTTCTATAATAATTGGTTTGAAGGCGGTTTTTGCCTCATACACCATGGCGTATTATTTAAAAAAGACCTTTAAAAAAGATGGATTTATGCTTTGTGTATTTGGTCTTTTATATGCTTTTTCTGGCTATTTTTGTGCTTATTATTGGAACATTATGTGGCTTGATGGAATGGTTTTTTTACCCCTTATAGCGCATGGTATAAATAAAATAATTGATGAAAAAAAGCCACTTTTTTATACTATCTTTTTAGCTATCATGCTATTTGCTAATTATTTTATTGGGTACATGATATGTATTTTTTCAGTATTTTATTTCCTAGGATACTTTATTTATCGCGCTGATTTTAAATTAAAAAACATAATCTCAAAGTTTTTTATGTTCTTCTTATTTTCTCTTTTAGCGGCAGGTTTAGTTGCATTCGCATTACTACCTTTATTTTATTCATTAAAAAGTATTTCCGCAACTAAAGATAGTTTTCCTAACGTACAAACTAGTTTTAGTTTATTAAATTATTTGTTTAATCACATTACCGCAACTAATAGAACTGTTTTTGCAAGTGACGCATTACCGCTTCCAAACGTGTACGCGGGCTTAATTACGATTTGTTTGATTTTGCTTTTATTTGTTAACAAGAAAGTAAACATAAGGTTTAAAGTATTATCAATTATAGCTATTTTATTATTTTATTTTTCTTTTAACGTTAACGTAATTGATTTTATTTGGCACGCTTTCCACGTTCCAAACGATTTACCTTGGCGTTATTCATTTTTGTATGTATTTGTCTTAATAGTTATAGCTTATTATTCATTTATAAACATAAAAAAAACAAATAGGCTTAACGTAAGCGTTTGTTTCATGGTAATTTTTGTATTTGTTATGTTAGCATCAAAGCTGTCATTTAAAAATCTAAATGATAATAAAATAATAATGTGCTTAATATTACTTACTTGTTATTATGTTATTTACCTTTTAACGTTCGTAAAAAAAATGCCAAAATGGCTTCTTAAAACCTTAATGATATGTACCGTAAGCTTTGAATGCGTATATGGGATAGATTCTAATTGGAACATCGATCATGATATTAAGGTGTTTATGAGTGATAAATCATCATATCAAGACTTAATCCGTTTTGCAAACGAAGTTGATAATGATTTATATCGAATCGAAAAAACGGACTATTTAACCCTTAATGATGGTGCTTGGTATGATTATAGGGGTATTTCTACGTTTTCGTCCATGGCATATGAAAACGTGTCTAAGTTTCAAAGAATGTTTGGAATAGCAGGTAATAATATAAATAGTTATTATTATAAGTATTGTTCATCACCAGTATATAACACAATGTTTAATGTAAGGTACGTAATGGGGGATTATATTGATGATGATTATTATGATCTTATATATTCAAATGAAGGTTATAATCTAAATGAATACAAGTATCCTACGTCCATTATGTACATGGTAAAAGAGGACGCTAAAAACTTAAATTTTACTCAATATGATCCTTTTTTGAACCAAAAAAACTTTGTGTTATTATCAACTGGATATGATAATTTATTTATCCCACTAAAAGTAAAAAAGGTAAGTGGTGGGACAATTACTAATAATTATTTTTATAATAATTCAAACGGTGAATTTAATTACGTTTTAGAAAATAAAAATAATCTTATCTTGTCGGTAGAAAATCCTACTGAAGAAAATTTATATTTATATGTTGGTGGTAGTAAGGTTAATAGTTTCGAAATAGATGGCGCTTATTATGGAATAACCTCTGATGAGTATTATGTGGTAAACGTTGGTAAGAAGGCTGCTAAAACGGTAGATGTAAAAATAAATTTTAGTGATAATGATGGTGGAGATTTGATATTTTACGCCTATGTGATTAACGATGAGATTTTTAAGAAGTTTTATAATTATCTAAAAGCCGGATCATTCATAACAGAAAAATATAATGATTCATTAATAATTGGAACGATAACCGCTCGTAAAAATCAAACTGCGCTTACCACCGTTGCATATGATGAGGGATGGAACGTATACGTTGATGGTAAGAAAGTTCACACTTATATGATTGCAAACGCGTATTTAGGGTTTGATGTTCCACCTGGAACTCATAGGTTAAAATTATTATTTTATCCTAAAAAACTAAAGGAAGGACTTATAGTATCACTAGTTTCATTAATAATACTATTTATTTATGTTATATTTAAAAATAAAAATGATTTATATCCAACACAAAAGGATATTAATGTGTCTTACGTAGATGAAAGTGAAATTATTAGTCAGAGTAAAAAAATTTAGTTTAGTTTAAAAATAATAAAAAATAATAGAAAAG
>CANPXR010000076.1 GCA_947586655.1 uncultured Bacilli bacterium
AACACAAAAAAATTAAAATTTAGTTGACAAATGTACTGGTTTAAAGTAAAATTTAAATTGGTACATTTTACAACCCACGTAAGTTTGTCCTGGGAAAACAAGCTTATTAAGGAAAGGAAATTATTTATGACAACATTTATGGCTAATGCAAAAAACATTGAGCGTAAGTGGTATGTTATTGATGCTAAAGGTAAATCATTAGGAAGGGTGGCTTCTAAGGCTGCTGTTATGTTAAGAGGAAAACATAAGGCAACGTACACCCCTCACGTTGATTGCGGAGATAACATTATCATTATTAACGCGAAAGAAGTAACGTTAACAGGAAATAAGTTAGACCAAAAGATTTATTATAATCATAGTGGTTATACTGGTGGTTTAAGACAAAGAACCGCTAAGGAAATGCGTGAGAATTACCCAGTTGAAATGGTTGAAAGAGCAGTTAAAGGAATGCTTCCAAAGGGAAGACTAGGACGTCAAATGTATAAGAAATTATTCGTTTATGAGGGAGCTGAACATAAACATCAAGCTCAAAAACCAGAAATAGTGGAAATTTAAGGAGGAAATTAAATGGCTAAAACATTCGTTGGAACAGGTCGTCGTAAACGTTCAGTAGCACGTGTTAGAATGACTTCAGGTAAAGGAAAAATTACCATTAATGGTAGGGATGTAAACGAATATCTTCCTTTTAAGACGCTAGTTATGGATTTAACTCAACCATTAGACGTAACTAAAACCCGCGATAAATTTGACATTGATGTAACGGTAAGAGGCGGAGGCTTTTCAGGACAGACTGGGGCTATTCGTTTAGGTATTACAAGAGCATTATTACAATATGATGAAAACACTGATCCAGCATCTGATTCATCATTTAGAAAAATTTTAAAAGCAGAAGGTTTTATAACTAGGGATTCTAGAATTAAAGAACGTAAAAAATATGGTCTTAAAAAAGCACGTCGTGCGCCACAATTTAGTAAACGTTAATATTTATTTCAATGTTTTAAAAGTCCGATATCTTCGGACTTTTTTCTTATTAAGTATATAAATATAACTCTTTACATTATCATTTTATATGGTATAATTCAATTGTAAACGTATTATGTATTAAGGAAGTGGTGTTAGTAATGAAAAATAATAAAAACATAATAATTATTATTTTATCAGTTATAATCCTTTTGCTATTATTTGCTTTTATTGGCGTTTTAGTGTACTTAAAGTTTGACCATTTAGATGATAAGGAAGAGTTTATACCTAATCCTAATAGTACTACTACGGGTGATAAAACAAGTAATTATATTTCTAGTGATGAAGCCTTAGAAATAGCCTTAAAAAGTCTTAACATTAGTAGAGATAGCGTTTATGATGTAAGCACCGAGTTAGATTACAAGTTTGGGAAAAACGTATATGACATTGATTTTAATTATGATCGTTATGAGTACGAGTTTTACGTAGATGCTAAGACCGGGGAATTATTAAAATCATTTAGGGAAAGAGATTAGTAGTAACGCATTTTATAAGCATTATAAAGGAAGATAATTTTTATCTTCCTTTTGTTTGAAATCTATAAAATTATCTTTAAAAAGGCGAATTAAAAGGTATTATTTAATGAACATTTTTTTAATTATGTGTTATAATTTAAAATAGGTGATGCTAGGTGAAAGTAAAAGTTTTTAAAAGCCTAGATGAGCAAATAGAAATATTGAAAAACCGTGGGTTGGTTATTAACGATATTGATAAAGCAGAAAGGTTGCTATTAACGGAAAATTATTTTTTTATAAATGGATATAGACATATCTTTTTAAAAAATCATAAGGAAGATAAGTTTATTAATGGTACTACTTTTGAGGAATTGTACGCTGTATTTCAATTCGATAGAAGTTTTAGAAATATCTTGTTTAAGAATTTGCTTATCGTCGAAAACAATTTGAAATCCATAATATCTTATAATTTGTCTAAAAAATATGGTGTAAGAGAAAAGGATTATTTAAAACCATCTAATTTTTCACAGGATACAAAAAAAATTAGGCAAGTGAGTGACGTGTTAAATAAGATAAAAAGGCAGATTAGATTAAATGGAAGGCAGCATAGTGCAACCCTTCACTATTTAAGTAATTATGGATACGTACCATTATGGATATTGGTTAAATTATTATCTTTTGGTATGATTAATGAATTATATTCTATACTAAAACCAGAGGATAAATTATCAATTGCACAATACTATAATTTAGATGTTGAAACGTTAGGTATATACATAGGACTTTTATCAAATTATCGTAATTTGTGTGCACATGAAGACATTGTTTATGATCATAGAACACAAAAGGAAATACCAGATACTAGGTACCATAGGTTACTAGATATTCCAATGATGAATGATGAATATGAATATGGTAAGAATGATATTTTTGCTATCGTAATAATGTTAAAGCAGGTTTTAAACGGAAATGATTTCTTAGATTTTGTTAATGAGGTAAGCTATGAATTGAACCTTCTTGATGGAAGGGTAAACGTAATACCTCAAGCTAAGATTTTAGATCAAATGGGATTTCCACCAAATTGGGAAAATATTTCAGATATATAAAAGGAAAAGGTGATGTTTTATGGAGAAAATAGAGGTTTCAAACGAAAAATACGTCAATAATAAAAAACCTAAAAAAAATAGTACTTTAAGGCGTATTTTACTACTTATAGCCTTGTTTTGTTTGGGAGCAGGATTAATGTATATTTATAGCATTAATAATCCAATTGTTGTAACTAAAAATAGAATCATATCAGAAACTAAGGTTACGGAAGAAGCTATGGAAGATGCAATATCAAAGGTTTATGATTCCGTTTTGTGCATAGAAGTTTTAAATGATAACAATGATACCATTAGTACTGGAACCGGATTTTTATATGATAAGGATGATAAATATGGTTATGTTTTAACTAATTCACACGTTGTATCTAATGGTACTAACGTTCAAGGAACGTTATCCAATAATAAAGTGGTTAGTTTAACTATTTTAGGGACGGATTCTTATACTGATTTAGCAGTTCTTAGGATGGACGTAAAAGATGTGATTCAAGTTGCAAGCATAGGTACTAGTCAAAACATGAAGATTGGTAACACCGTATTTACGGTTGGGTCTCCAATGGGATCTACTTATGCTGGTACGGTAACTAAGGGTATTTTATCAGGTAAGGATAGGTTAATTGAAACAAGTACTTCTAATGGTAATGGATTATATAATGAGTCATACATCGTAAAGGTACTTCAAACTGATGCCGCTATTAG
>CANPXR010000077.1 GCA_947586655.1 uncultured Bacilli bacterium
TAATGAAATTTTTTCAATTCAATTTGTGCCTTTCAGAGGACTGAAAGGACGATAGAAAGGAATGTTAGTTAATAATGCAAAAAACAATTGATGATACGAAAATAAAAATGTTTGAAGAAGAAATTGAATACATTAAAAACGAAAGATATAAGGATAACATAAAAATTTTAATAAGCCTATTACCAGATTATTTTTTTTCAGTTCCTGCATCATCAACCGGTAAATATCACCCTTCGTTTGCACTTGGTAATAAAGGTCTGTTAAGACATACTAAAGTTGCCGTTAGAATCGCCAAAGAATTATTTAATGATGAAAGTGTATCTGGAGCATATACCAATAATGAAAAAGACCTTATGATAATAGCTTTAATAATGCACGATGGTTTAAAATCTGGTCTTAAGAAAAGCGAATATACTAATTTTGATCACCCTCTATTAGTAAGTAATTACATATTGGATAATAAAGATAGCCTTTCTTTAAAGGAAAATGAAATTAAATTTATACGTAGCGTAATAGAAAGTCATATGGGTCCATGGAATACAAATAGTTATAGTAGCGTGGTTTTACCAAAGCCACAAACGAGATACCAAAGGTTTGTACATATGTGTGATTATTTAGCAAGTCGTAAGTTTTTAGATGTTAAATTCGATAAAAATGATAACATAGAAGGGTAATGTTATAAAATAGCTTTTAAAGAAGCTATTTTTTATTGACATTAATTACTCGTTAACATATAATATTAATATATGAACATATATTCATATATGGAGGATAAAAAATGAATTTGTTAAATGAAGATAAAGTAATAGATTTATCAGAATTATTTAAAATTTTTGGTGATTCAACCAGGGTTAAGATAATAAACGTATTACTCAATAATGAATTATGCGTAAATGACATATCAGAAAAAATAAATGTAAGTCAGTCTGCTGTTTCTCACCAACTTAGGATTTTAAAGGATTCTAAGCTAGTTAAGTATAGAAAAGATAAAAATTTAACATATTATTTTTTAGCGGACGATCACGTTGAAAAAATATTTAAGATGGGATGTGAACACATAAATGAAATATAAATATAAGTTAAGTAATTTGGATTGTCCTAATTGTGCGGCTAGAATTGAAGATAAATTAAAGAGTGATAAAAACATAAGTTACGCAAACGTAAACTTTCCTAAGCTTACCTTAACCATTGATACGGATATTAGGGATGCTAAAAAATACGTATCACAAATAGTTAAAAGTGTTGAGCCAAGCGTAGACGTTTTAAATTTAAATGATAACGTAAATAATAAAAAATCACTTGTTTTTCACACCGTAAGATTAATTGTTGGTCTTTTAATATCACTACTTGGAATGTTTTTATTTAAGGATAATATATCAAAGATATTAATTATTACTGGTTATTTAATTTTACTTTTAAGAACTATTACTAATTCAGTAAAGTTATTATTTAAATCTAAGACAATTAATGAAAATTTATTAGTTACCATATCTTGCGTAGGAGCTTATTTAACAAACAATATCCATGAGGGTTTAATGGTAATAGTTTTATATGAAATAGGAAAAATACTAGAGGAATTAGCGGTTAATAATTCTCGTAAATCAATAAGTGATTTAATGGATATAAAGCCTGAATATGCTAATTTAAAAACGAATAAAGAAGTTGTTAAAACAGATCCTTTAATGGTTAAAATAGGTGATGTAATAGTAATAAAACAAGGTGAAAAAGTCCCTTTAGATGGTATTGTTATAAAAGGTGATGCAAAACTTAATACTTCAGCCTTAACTGGTGAATCTAAATTAAGAGATGTAAGCGTTAATGATAATGTTTTATCAGGTAGTGTAAACGAAAGAGGATTAATAGAACTTAAGGTAACTAATAATTATGAAGATAGTACGGTAAGTAAAATACTTAATTTGGTAGAAGAAGCATCTGATAGAAAAGCTAAGACCGAAAACTTTGTATCAAAGGCCGCTAAAGTATATACCCCAATCGTGCTTATCTTAGCAATATTAGTTGTAATTATTTTACCATTATTATTTAATGTTAAATTAGAAGATGCAATATATAGAGCATTAGTATTTTTGGTAATATCATGTCCATGCGCAATTGCGATATCGGTTCCACTTAGTTATTTTACTGGTATTGGAAGATCATCTAAAGAAGGCGTTTTAGTAAAGGGAAGTGACTATTTAGATTTGCTTGGTAAAATTAAACGAATCGTATTTGATAAAACTGGTACCATTACAACTGGTAAGTTTAGTAGTTATGAATTAACCCTATTAGATAATAATTATAAAAAAGATGATGTAATTAAAATGTATGTTAAAGCTGAAATGTTATCTAATCATCCGATAGCAAAAGGAATAGTTGAAGTATTTAACATTAAGCCAAAGACTAATGATATTAAAAACTATAAAGAAATATCTGGTAAAGGTGTATCTTGTGAAATAAAAAATAGGAAAATAAAAGTAGGATCTAGTAGTTTTTGTAAATCAAAAGAGAAGTCTAATGCAATATATTTAAGCGTAGATGAAAAGGTAGTTGCTAAACTAGAATTAATTGATGGTGTTAAAAAAGATGCTAAAAAAACTATTAGCAGTTTAAAAAAATTAGGAATAATACCATATATGTTTACAGGTGATAACAAAGATATTGCACTTGATATAGCTAAAAAAGTTGGAATAGATAATGTTAATTATGAATTATTGCCAGATGATAAATATAACTTATTAGAAGAAAAAATTAATGAAAATAAAGGAATTGTGGCCTTTGTAGGTGATGGAATAAATGATGCACCATCACTTGCATTAGCAAATATCGGTATATCAATGGGTTCTTTAGGAAGCGCATCAGCCATAGAAGCATCAGACGTTGTTATAATGACTGATGAATTAGAAAAAATAGTAAAAGCAATTAAAATTTCTAAATATACAAACAAAATAATAAAACAAAATTTAATATTTGCAATAGGTGTTAAAGTATTAGTATTATTATTAAGTTCACTTGGCATAGCATCAATGTGGCAAGCTGTTTTTGCAGATACAGGTGTAACATTATTAACCATTATTAACACCACAAGAATACTTAAAAAATAGTAATTAAATACATTCTATTACTTGTATATATAAATATATTATGATAGAATGTATTTAGCTTGCCTCCTTAG
>CANPXR010000078.1 GCA_947586655.1 uncultured Bacilli bacterium
AACGTAAGTTCTGTTTTTTGTTAAATATTAGAAATTGCAATATTTATATTGAGAAATATGATGAAAAATAGTATAATTATTACGTTAAATTGAATTTTAAGGGATGTGTTTTAAAGTGACTTCTAATATTAAACCTTTTGAAAAAAAAGTTTGGCTTTCTTCTCCAACAATGCATGATGGGGAAGAAATGAAGTATGTAAAAGAAGCTTATGATACTAACTGGATGAGCTGCATTGGTGAGAATATAAATAGCATAGAAAAAACCACTTGTGAAAAAATAGGTTGTAAATATGCGGTTGCTTTATCAACTGGTACGGCGGCACTTCACCTTGCAATAAAATTAGCAGGTGTTAAAAGAGGAGATAAAGTATTTTGTAGTGATATGACTTTTGCAGCAACCGTTAATCCAGTTGTTTATGAAGGTGGGGTTCCAGTATTTATAGATAGTGAATATGATACGTGGAACATGGATCCAAAAGCTTTAGAAAAGGCTTTTGAGTTATATCCGGATACTAAATTTGTGGTTGTTGCACATTTATACGGAGTGCCTGCTAAAATAAATGAAATAAAAGCTGTTTGCGATAAATATAATGCAATTTTAATAGAAGATGCTGCCGAAAGCCTAGGAGCAACATATAATAATATTATGACTGGTACTTTTGGAAAGTATAATTGTATTTCATTTAACGGAAATAAAATAATTACCGGTTCTTCTGGGGGTATGCTTTTAACTGATGATTTAGAAGCAGTTAATAAAGTTAAAAAATGGTCAACGCAATCAAGGGAAAATGCACCATGGTATCAACATGAAGAATTAGGTTATAATTACCGTATGAGTAATGTGGTAGCAGGGGTTATAAGGGGACAATATCCTCATTTAGAAGAACATATAGCACAAAAAAAAGAAATATACGAAAGGTATAAAGAAGGTTTTAAAGATTTACCTATAACAATGAATCCTTTTGATGATAAAAAAAGTAAACCTAATTACTGGTTAAGTTGTATGTTAATAAATAAAGACGCTATGTGTAAGCAACAAAGAAGTAATACCGAAGCTACATATGTTAGTGAACCAGGAAAATCTTGTCCAACCGAAATTCTAGAAACTTTGTTAAAGTATAATGCGGAAGGAAGACCTATTTGGAAACCAATGCACATGCAACCAATATTTAAAAATAACGCGTTTGTAAAAGTAGAAAATAATGCTATTAATGAAGATATATTTGAAAGAGGTTTATGTTTACCAAGTGATAATAAAATGACGAAAGAAGAGCAAGAAGTAATAATAGAAATAGTAAAAAATTGTTTCAAATAAAATAAGGGGGTTATACTTATGTATAAAAAATATATAAAAAGACTATTAGATATTATACTTTCTTTATTAGGTCTTATAATAGCATCTCCAGTATTTGTTATTATATCAATATTAGTTTTTATATTTTTAGGTAAACCAGTAATATTTAAACAAAAAAGACCAGGTAAAGATGAAAAAATATTTAATTTATATAAATTTAGAACAATGACAGATAAAAAAGATAAAAAAGGTAATTTATTACCTGATGAAAAAAGACTAACTAAATTTGGTAAGTTGCTTAGAAAAACTTCTTTAGATGAATTACCAGAATTATTTAATATCTTAAAAGGTGATATGTCATTTATTGGACCTAGACCTTTATTAGTTGAGTATTTGCAGTATTATACAAAAGAAGAACATCATAGGCACGATGTTAGGTCAGGATTAACTGGTTGGGCTCAAGTAAACGGAAGAAATCTTCTTAGTTGGGAAGAAAAGTTTAAAAAAGATTTGGAGTATGTTAATAATATAAGTTTTATGCTTGACTTAAAAATTATTTTTTTAACAGTTAAAACAGTTTTAAAAAGGGAAGGAATAAATCAAAATGGTTCCGCTACTATGGAACCTTTTAGGAGATAGTTATGAAAGATATAGTAATAATTGGTGCCGGGGGTCTAGGTAGAGAAACAGAATGGTTAATTGAAAGAATCAATAATTCAAAACGATTAAAAGAATGGAAAATTTTAGGATATGTAGATGATAATATATCAAAAGGACAAAATGTTCGTCATTCTAGTGTTATATATAATATTGATGATTTATTAAATATTGATAGTAAAACTTACGTTGTAATAGCAATAGCAAATGTTTATATAAGAAAAAAGATTTATGAAAAATTAAGAGAAAATTCAAATCTAGAGTTTCCTAATTTAATAGATCCAACAGTTACAATGGGAGATGTTGAACTTGGAATGGGTAATATTATATGTGCTAATTCTTTATTGACAATAGATGTAAAAGTTGGTAATTTTACAATTATTAATTTTAATTGTACGATTGCTCATAATTCTGAACTTGGTAATTTTATTAGTATTCACCCTAATGCTAATATATCTGGCAATGTTCATATAAACGATAATGTCGAAATAGGTACGGGAACTCAAATTACCCAATTAAAAAGCGTTTGCAGTAACGTAGTAATTGGAGCTGGATCTGTTATTGTCAAAAGTGTAAAACAAGAAGGAATTTATATTGCTCCACCTGTTCAAAAATTAAAATAAGTAGGTGATAGTCTGAAAAGAAAAATAAAATTTATTTTATAAAAATAGTTAAAAAAGGGCAGACTTCCCCTTACCCCAAAAAAGT